>JBOGDL010000097.1:0-3877 GCA_050701815.1 Micromonosporaceae bacterium
CGCCTCCTGTACGGCATCCTGCGCCTCTCCCAGGTCCCCCGTGATCGCGTACAGCTGCACCACCATGCGCCGGTAGCTGCCGGCATACAGCTCACGTATCTGCTCGGAAAGATTCACTCCCACCTCCCATGTGTGTAGTCCTACCAGCAGGACAATCGGGAGCGCCGCAAGGTTCCCTGCGCGGACCAAAACGTGCAACGTGACCCCAGCGCGGGGTGCGGGTGGAACCAGCCGGTGCTGGCCGTCGGCGACGGCGCGTTGGGGGTTCTGGAAGGCGATCCGCGACGTGTTTCCCCGAAACGGCGGAGCAGCGGTGCTGGTGGCACAAGATCGGCACGTCCTCGCCGCGCTCCCGAAGTCGGCGCATCCGGGGGCGAAGAAGGCACTGGCCGAGATCTACAACGCCGAAGACAAGGACCACGCGATCGCCGCGGCGAAGACGTTCGAGGCCGAGTTCGGCGCCAAGTGGCCCAAGGCAGTCGCGAAGATCACCTACGACCTGGACGTGCTGCTGGCCTTCTACGACCTCCCCGCCGAGCACTGGATCCACCTGCGCACCACAAATCCGATCGAGTCCCCCTTCGCCACCGTGAGGCTCCGCCAACGGGTCACCAAGGGACCGGCTCCCTGGCAGGCGGCGTCGCGACGGCGTTCAAGCTCATCGAGTCCACCGAACGCCGCTGGCGCGCGGTCAACGCACCCACCTGGTCGCCCTGGTCCGTGCCGGCGCGCAGTTCGAGAACGGCAAGCTCGTCGAACGACCCAACAAATCAGGAGGTGACGCTCAAGCAGCCTGACACGCCAATCCACAGGTCTTGACTGCTCCTCTCATCTGGACCATGGGGCAGACTGCGGCCATGAACCTCAAGGATCGGATGAAGAAGTACCTCGACAACGAAAGACAGTCGTTGTTCGACAAGCTTGGCGGTGTCTCCGAGCGCGACTTGCGGTTACCCCGCACCCCGACCGGCACCAATCTGTTGGGCATCGTCAAACATTGCGCCAACATGGAGTACGGCTACTTCGGGCCGACATTCGGGCGCACTATCGACGACCCGACGGGTTTGTTGTCCCCTAATGAGTACGAGGATGACCCGCAGGCTGACTGGCATGCCTCGGAGTCGGAGACCGCCGAAGGGATCGTCGCCCTCTATCGACGCGTGATCGCATTCGCCAACGAGACCATCGACTCGCTCGACCTAGACGCCACCGGACGGGTGCCCTGGTGGGGCCCTGATGCCGAGGAGGTCACCCTGGGCCACATCATCACGCAGGTGCATGCCGACCTCGCCCGGCATGCCGGCCAAGCCGACATTCTCCGCGAGAGCGTCGACGGGGCAGTCGGCTGGTGGTCTCCCGGTGACAACATCCCGGAGAACTACGACTTCGCCGCGTACGTCGAGAGACTGACGTTCCGGCGTGAACGGCACGTGCCGGCACGCGGGTGGGGCAGCTCTTAACGAGCGGGTTCGGGGTTCGAGTCCCTGACGGCGCACCATCCAACACCCGCCCTGACCTGGGGTCTGGGGCTCTCTTTCGATCTTGGTTGACGTTCAAGATCGTTTGTGTGATCGATGGATGCTCAATCCGATCGCTGTTGTTGATCACGTCTGGGCTGGGTCGCTGGCGTACACCGCCAGCCCGATGCTCAGCAACAGCGACAGCGTCATCGATGTCGCGGACCACCGCTGGGACAGCACGTAGTGCCGTAGCAGGTGAGCGGTTGAGTGTCGCCGAGGTGGGGTGGCTGGCGGCTCTACTGGGGACGGGCCCATCGGCTGAGCATCCTAACGGGGCGGCGCCCGCCGGCTCACTAACGATCCTCTAGTCCCCCAATTCGGGAGCCTCGAAGAGGAACCAGTACGTGAGCACGGCAAGCGCCGCAATGTTAAGTAGCTGGTAGAACAGCAGAAACGCGTGGGGCGGTTCATCCGTCCACCATGACCGCCACGAGTAGAGCACCCGCCAGCTCGAATGCGGATGAACCGCACCCCACAGGAACAGCGAGACAATGCCCGCCGGGCAGGCTGGGAAGACCCCATCCACAGTCTCAGAGTCGCCCAGCGGCGCAAGCATCGCCGCGACGGCTACCCGCCGAGCCCATCCAGCTTCCGCCAGTGCACGGCGTCCTCGCTGACGTAGTAGGCGCCGTTGCTGGAGTGGCCGTAGTACAGGCCAGGTGCATGGCCGATACCGTCCACCGGCAGGTCCTTCGCAGGGGCGAAGGAGACACCGCCGTCGTGGCTGACGTACCAGGTGAGGGAGTCGTCCTCGGCTTGTTCGCCGGGGATGAGCAGCGCTCCGTCGGGAGTCACGATCGCGTCGAACACCCCGAAGTAGTCGATTGGCAGATCCTCCGTCGGCACCCGGCCCCAGGACTCACCACCGTCGTCGGTCCGCATGATCGACCGCTGGTACGTGTTCCCTTCACTGTCCGTACCTTTGCCCTCCACCACCAGGTAGCCCACTTTGCCGTCGTACGTGGCGACGTTCGGCCCTTCGAGAATCTTGCCCTTGAGGTCGACCGGGACGGTGGTCCAGCTCCGACCGTTGTCGCGGGTCACCGCCACGGCGTAGCGACCGTCGTCGGCGTACCCCGAAACCCACACACTGCCGTCGGCCGCGATCTGCCCGGTACGCAGCGTCCCCATGTCAGGGCCCTTGGCGAGACGCATCCTGTCGCCGGTCTCAGGGTCGTACCACTCCAGCCGGTTGTCGTCGGCACACTCCTGGCTGCCCGCACAGACCCGCTGCGGCGCCACACCGTCGGGGAAGCTCTCAGCGGTACGGGTGCGTGGCCGGTACCGCTGCCAGGTACGGCCTGCGTCCCGGGTGCGGTAGAAGACGTTCTCGTCGCCGCTGACCTGGACGAACGACTCAGGGCCGGTCATCCGCGGACCGCCAACCAAGCCGCCGCCTCCCATGGGCACACACGGGACGGCCCGCAGATCACTCCAACTCTCGCCCCCGTCGTCGGTGAACCGCATCGCCATCAGGCACTCGTCGTTGTTCCGGTACCCGTCGCCGGAACTCTCGTACAGCAGGTAGCCGTGGCGGGCGTCGAAGAAGCTGAAGCCGCCGAAGGGCCTGTAGTTGTCATCGGGCAGTGGTTCCTCGAGCGGTACAGGTTGCGCTCCAGTTGCCGGCCGAGGTGTGGGGGCGAGCAGCAACGTCGGAACACCGACCGCGGCGACCAGCATCAGCACCGCCAATCCGCCGAGCGACACCGTACGGCGGGCACGCCGACGCTTCGCTTCACGCCGCAAGTCGTCGTACGCGGGTAGCGCCACGTTGTCCAGCACCGCGTCGTAGTCGAACCGTTCACGCAGGTCAGGCATGGGAAATCTCCTGTCGAAGCTGAAGAGCGGGGGACGCGGGCAGTTCGTCGACGTGTTCGTCGAGTGCCGCCGCGAGTGCGGCACGGCCGCGTGACAGCCGGGACTTGACCGTTCCTTCGGAGACGCCCACGGTCACGGCGATCTCCGTGATCGGCAGGTCGCCGATGTAGTGCAACGCGATCACGACGCGTTGCCCTTCGGGGAGCTGCCGCATCGCGTCGACCAGCGCCACATGGTCCGGCGACGCACCGGGAACATCCCTGGGGCGCAGCTCCCGGCCGCGGAGCAACCGGTTGAGGGTGCGACGACGGCGCCACCGGTTCCGGGCCAGGTTCACCGCGACCCTGCGTACCCACGCCTCCGGGTTGTCCCTCGCGGCGAGCCGCTTCGGCGCGATCAACGCCTTGGTGAACGCCTCCTGTACGGCATCCTGCGCCTCTCCCAGGTCCCCCGTGATCGCGTACAGCTGCACCACCATGCGCCGGTAGCTGCCGGCATACAGCTCACGTATCTGCTCGGAAAGATTCACTCCCACCTCC
>JBOGDL010000098.1:0-3422 GCA_050701815.1 Micromonosporaceae bacterium
GTGATCTTCTTGTAGAAGTCCTCGGTGAACGCCTTCAAGTCGATGTTGGCCGCGTCCATGTGCTGGTAGAACTCGCGGCGTGGCGCGTCCTCCATGTATCCGGCGCTGACCGCGACCGCCTTGATCCCACGATCCCGGCAGGCGTCCGCGACGTCCATCGCGTACTCCATGAAGATCACTGGGTCGTTGTACGTGAACGCGATCGACCGGCAGCCCAGCCGCTCCGCGGCGTCCGCCAACGCGTCCGGTGACGCCGATGAGGTGAGGGTGTCGATCTCGCGGGATTTCGAGATGTCCCAGTTCTGGCAGAAGCGGCACGCCAGATTGCAGCCGGCGGTGCCGAACGACAGCACCGGAGTGCCGGGAAGAAAGTGGTTCAGCGGCTTCTTCTCGATCGGGTCAACGCAGAACCCACTCGATCGGCCATAGCTGGCCAGCACGATCCGATCGTCCAGCCGGCCACGCACGAAACACAGACCGCGCTGTCCCTCACGAAGCTTGCACGCCCTGGGACACACGTCGCATTGGATCCGCCCGTCGTCCAGCGAATGCCAGTGCGATGTCGGCACCGTGTACGCGGCATCGGCCCGCAGGTCAGCGTTCGGATTGTTCGGCATTGCGGATCCCCCCTCAGCCGTCGACCCTAGCCCGGGACATCGGCCAGCGGCGATCCGCGGAATCCGGCCGCAACCCGGGCTGGGCTTGGCGTGGGTCAGCCCAGGCCGAGGGCGTCCGCCAGGGCCGCGTCGATCTGGTTCGGGTCACGCGCCAGGTGCACCTCACCGCCGACGGCGTTGACGATGGTCTCCAGGTCGGACTCGACCACGTCCGGGCCGACCCCGATCGCGTGCAGCGACACCGGCTTGTCGGGTTGCGACAAGCGTTCCAGCTCGGTCAGCAGCGCGGCCTCGGAGATTCCGCCTGCGGGCTGATCGCCACCGTCCGTGATCACCACGATCTGGTTCGTCATGGAGCCGTCGTGGTCGGCGAGCATCGCCGCGTACGCCTCCCGCACCGCGCCGCGCAGCCCGTCGCTGTCGTCGGGCGCCGGCTGCAGGCCGCGCAGCGCCGAGCCGATCCAGGTGCGATCGTCAGCCACCGAGCGCACCCCCGCCAACTCGCGATGCGCCCGATCACCGGCAAGGTGGTGGGCGAATGCCCATAGCCCGAGCTGAGCGTCGTCCGGCAACCGCGCCAGCGCCTTCGCGGTCACCTCTCGCGTCAGCTCCAGTCGACTCAACCCACCCGAGGCCGCTGTCGCCATCGAGCCGGACACGTCCAGCAACACCAACGTACGGGCGGGCAGGCCCACTTCCGCCCAGGTCTGAAGCGCCGCCTCGGCGGTACCCGACGGCACCGACTCCGGCGCCGGGGCGGGCTCCGGCCGCACCCCGTGACCGGTCGGGAAGTCCGGGCCAACCGAGCCGTCCGGGGCCCGGAAACCATGTCGGGTCAGCACGTCCCGTGCCTTGGCGCCACCTAGCCAGTCCCGGAACAACGCGGCTGCCCGAGCTTCGGCGGTGGACAGCCGCGCCATGATCGCGTACGGGTAGTCCAGCGCGGGCGCCGCCGGCTCCGGGTAGACCGCGGCGAGCGGCGTCGAGGGCTCACCCTCGTCGTACTCCCGGATCGCCCACTCCGGCGCCAGCGCGGCGCCGGGCCCGGGCGCTGCCGACTCCCCCCGGCCGGGCCGGCTCGTCGACGAGAACTCAGCCATCAGCTCCGGCAGCGACCCCGCCCGGCCGGAGGCGAGGACGCGGTAGACGTCCCGCACCGCCGCCTGCGGCTCTTGATCAGCACGCTTCGCCGCCGACGTGGCCAACGAACCGGTGAGCAGCAGGCTCGACAACCCGACGGCTGAGCTGCGCGGCTCGACCACCCCCACTGACAGCGGGGGGTCCTCGCGCATGCCGTCGAGCAGGTGGTCCCAGCCGATATCAGCCGCCGGCCAGCCTTCGGCTCGCGCCGCCGGCTCGGGCAACGCGAGCACCACGGGACTCATCGCGATCGACGGCGCCTCGAACGGAACGGCGGTGTGGTCAACGGTCCGGAGCCGGGCCAGCCAGCTGGATGAATCCGGGATCCAGACCGCGGTCTCAGCCGGCCCTTCGTCGCCCCCGGAGGCGATGTCCAAGTCGCCTCCGGCGCGCTGCGCGACAGCCGCCGCGACCCCGGAAGGGTCGGGCGCGGTGACGGACATCCGCATGCACTGCCCGTCGACTCGGGGCTCGCCTGCCACCCAACGCTTACCAGCCGCGCGTACGGCAGGGGCGATCTCAGGCGCCGCGGCCACGGTCAGCCGGATTCGGCTGTCGCAGCCATGGTCTGAGACCGCCCAGACCGCAAGCCCGGTCAGGATCGCCATCACTGTGGCGCCAGCGACACTTGACCAGACACGAGTCGCCGGATGGCGTGCTCCGGTCACTGGCGCCCCCTGAAAGGTGATGGCTGCGCTCAGGGTACGAACGCTGGAACGCGTGCCACCACGAGGGCCGCCGCGCCGCTGTCGGCGGTGCCAGCTACTTGCTGGAAATCACGACACACCACCCAGCGCGGCTCTGGAGACCGCAGTGCTCATGTCAGGTCCTTCGACCGCGGGTGAGCAGTCGGCGCCGAGGTCTTCAGCGCTCGCCGCCGACTGCGATCACCGGTCGCGAGTCACCGCTTGCCGCGCCGCCGAGGTGGCGTCAACAGGTGCGCCACCTGGGTCAAGGTGTGCGGCACCAACCGGTAGTACGCCCACACACCGCGTTTCTCGCGCTGCAACAGACCCGCCTCGGAAAGGATTCGCAGGTGGTGGCTCACGGTCGGCTGACTGATGCCGAGCGGCGCAGTCAGCTCGTTCACACACGCCTCATGCTGGGGCGCAGACTGCACCAGGCTGAGCAACCGGAGCCGGGTCGGGTCAGCAAGCGCCTTCAACACCGTCGCGAGCCGTTCGGCGTCGTTACGGCTAACAGGCTGACCAGCCAACGGGGAACTAGGACTCACATCGAGGTTCGCACCCTCGAGTGGCGAAGAAGCCAGGGCAACACTCACGGCTTCAGTCTGTCAGCCAGCCTATCCATTTGCTCGAATATCGGTTGGTACGAATGTATTTGCCCTCCGGGCGCGCGCTGTTTTGCCGAGCCCAGAGGCAGTTCGCGCAGCACCGAACCCGCAACGCGCAGCCGCGATCAACCAGCCAGTGTCCTGAGTCAGGACACCAGAACCTCATCTGCCCGGTACGCGAACCGGTACTCCAACCCAGCGGCGCGCACCGCGTCCGCGGCGCCCCGGTCAACCACCACCGCGACGCCCACCACCTCGGCGCCTGCTTCGCGCAGCGCCGCCACCGCGGTTAACGCGCTACCTCCGGTGGTGGATGTGTCCTCAACGGCCAGCACCCGCCGGCCCGCCACATCGGGGCCTTCGATGCGCCG
>JBOGDL010000099.1:0-7628 GCA_050701815.1 Micromonosporaceae bacterium
GGAACCTCTGGTACGGCCAGGTGTTGATCACCTGATCGGCGGTGAGCCAGCCGCGCTGCGCGGTGAGCGTGGCGTACCGGACGTAATCCAGCTGGGTCACCGAGTGCGCGTCGCTGTCGATCGCGAACCGCACCCCGTGCCGCTGGGCCCACCGCACATGCTCGTCGCGAAGATCCAGCCGCTGCGGCCCACCGTTGATCTCCAGCGCGGTCCCGGTGCGGGCCGCCGCCGCGAACACCGCGTCCAGGTCCAGCTCGATCGGATCCCGCCTGCCCATCCGGCGGCCGGTGAGGTGCCCGATCACGTGCACGTGCGGGTTCTCGCAGGCCCGGATCACTCGCCGGGTCTGCTCCGCGGCCGAGAGCCGGAACTGGTGATGCACGCTCGCCACGCACACGTCGAACTCGGCGAGGATCTCCTCGGGCCAATCCACCGAGCCGTCCGCGGCGATGTTCAACTCGGAGCCGTGCAGCAACCGCATCGTGGGGTACTCGCGCTGCAGCTCACGCAGTTGCGCCCGTTGCGCCCGCGCCTTGTCCAGCGTCATCTGCTGCATCGTCAGCTCAGGGGCGTGATCGGTGACGGCGTAGTACTCGTAGCCGCGCTGCGCCGCGGCCGCGACCATGTTCTCCAGGGACGCCACCCCGTCCGTGAGGTTGGTGTGGGTGTGCAGGTCACCCCGAAGGTCGGACACCTCCACCAAGGTCGGGAGGGTCCCCGCGCTCGCGTCGACCACCTCGCCTCGGTCTTCGCGCAGCGTGGGCGGCGCCCACGTCAGGCCCAGCCGCTCGTACACCTCCTGCTCGGTGTCCGCCACGAGCAGTTCGCCGGATTCAGCGTCGAAGAGCCCGTACTCCGACAGCTTCAGGCCTTGCCGGACCGCGATCTCACGTACCCGTACGTTGTGCGCCTTGGAGCCGGTGAAGTACTGCAACGCGGCGCCCCAGGACTTCGGCGGCACCACCCGTAGGTCAACCTGAAGCCCCTGGTACGTGCGCACCGATGTCTTGGTGTCGCCGCTGGCGATCACCTCCAGCACCTGGGGCAGCCCGCGGAAGACCCGCATCATGGCGCCGGACTCATCGGACGCGGCGAGGATGTCGATGTCGCCGATCGTCTCCCGGCCGCGGCGCAGCGAGCCCGCGTACGTGCAGCGTTGGCAGGACGGCTCCGCCGCGAGTATCGCGACGATCTCCTCAGCCAGCGCGAGCGCGGTGCTCAGCAGCGTCCGTTCTCCACCTTGGCGCAGCACGTTGACGCCGGCGAGGATGTTCTCCTCGGTCTTAGGCCCGAACCCTCTGAGCCCACGCAGCTTGCCGGCGTTGATCGCGTCGACCAACGCGTCGACGTCGGTTATCCCCAGCTCGCGGTAGAGCACGAGCGCCTTCTTGGGGCCCAAGGTGGGGATCGCGGCGAGTCGTCGCACCCCGGCGGGGATGTCTGCTCGCGCCTCCTCCAATCGGGTGAACGTGCCGGTGCGGACGATCTCAGCGGCTTTCGCGGCGATCGACCTGCCCACGTTGGGGATCTGCCTGATCCCGCCCTCGTCCAGACTGGAGACGTCGCCGTGGTGACCAGCGATGGCACGTGCCGCTTTCTCGTACGCCCGCGCCTTGAACGCGTCGCCGCCGGTGATGGCGAGCAGGTCGGCGTACTCGGCCAACAGTGCCGCGACCTCAGCGTTGGCTCGTCCCACGATTGCCCAGCTTAGGCCGATGCCCGCGCTGCCCGCGCGATCTCGGTGAAGACCTGTAGCGCCTCGGCGTCGGATGGGGTGGCGAGCAGGTTCTCCCGCACAAACTCGTCCAGCCACGGCGCGGTGTTCGCCGCGTTTTCGGCGTGCAGCAGGGTGGCGGCCTGCTGCGGGTCGTACCGGGCGACTCGCAGCTGCACACCGGGCCCGAGCAGCGCCCAGTGCGCGCCGGCGCGCCCGTACGGCATCCCGACGCTTCCCGGGCAGATGAACCGGCGGCGGTCGACAAGACGATCGAACAGCATGTGGGTGTGACCGAGCACCACGGTCTCTTCCTCGACGCCGGCGAAAGCGTCCTGGTACCAGGCGACCGGGCTGTCCACCAGCACGATCTCCTGGTCGTCCCGGGCGGTGGCGTGGCAGAACCGAACCGGCCCCAGGCCGTCCACGTCCAGGCGCACCGACAGCGGCAGGTCGGCGATCAGATCCCGATGCCGCGGCTGCATCGCCGCCGCTGAGCTGACCAGGACCTCGCGGATCGACTCCGGCAGGTCAGAACTGATCTTCCCGTCGTACGCGTCGATCAACTCGCGCTCGGCGTTGCCGTGAACCCACACCGCGCGATCGCCGAGCGCAACCAATCGGTCCAGCGTCTGTGCCGGCAAGGGGCCCGCCGCGATGTCCCCATTGAGGACGTACGTGTCAGCCCCGGCCGCCTCCGCGTCCGCGATCGCCGCCTCTAGAGCGGGGAGGTTCCCATGAATATCAGCGAGCACTGCGACTCTCATATCAAGAACGATATATCGATGCGCCAGCAAGGAGCGCTGAGCGCGCTGCGCCGACAGCGAACACGGCATTCCACGCGACGGGCGCCATGGCGCTCAGGATCAACTCAGATGGCCCGGCCGGAGCTTCCGGCCGGGCCGATGCAGTCACGGGCGGTTGGGCTCCAGGTAGCCGGTTTCGCCATCCAGCAGTTCGCGGATCGCGTCCAGATGACCGAGATGGCGGGCGGTCTCCTCGATCATGTGGATCAGGATCCAGCGCACTGACTTCGGATCTTCGCCGCCCTTCGGCCCCTTCTCACGGTCATCCAGCGAGTGCCCCGCGACGATCTCGCGTGAGCGGGCGCATTCTTCATCGTACGCGTCGAGCAGGTGGGCGAGCGGCACACCGTCCACTCGCATCTCCGCATCCGGATCGTCGTCGTCAATCCACGGGGTCTGACCACGGTCGGGCTCACCGAGCAGGTCAAGGTGGAACCAGGAGTACTCCACCCAACGCAGATGCGAGACCACTCCGGCCACGGTCATCAGAGGCGACGACGGCAACACCGCACGATGGGCGTCCACCTCGGACAGACCGCGGCATTTCATGCGCACCAAGGCGCGTTGCACGTCCAGCCATCCGACTAGCTGGGCACGTTCATCTGAACTTCCGGTGGGACGTTGAACGATTGTCACGGAATCTCCAAGCGGGGTACGAGACCACCACCCCGTGGGACTCAGCCGTGATCGCGACGAGGAGGCGGCGCTGATGTGAAAGACATTCCCGCCTCCTCTCCTGTGCCGGGCCCGAGCGTCGGGCGTTCAAGATCATAGAAGTTGGTCGCGGATTATCCTGTCAAACGGATTTCGCCGCAACGCGCTTACCTGCACCACGCACAAGATCACTGTTTCGGGCGCGAAACTGAACTCAGACTGCAGGCCGTTCCCGAAACAGTGATCTTGAGAGGCTTCCTGGAGCGTCGCTCAGTTCATGTAAAGGTCGTCGGACGCGTCACGCGTCTCGCTCGCCGGTGGCCGCTTGACATCGACAGCCACACCGAAGTCTGTGAACTTCGACGTGTGCCTGATCGTCATCTCGCGTTCCAGGATCTGCAGCTTCAGGGTTGTCTTCAGCTGGGTCAACCGGCCTTGGTCGTCAACGACCGCCTCGAACGGCATCAGCATGTCGTCACGGTCGAGCCCCCTGAGGGCGTCTTCGAGGCGCTTGGCCTCCTCGGGGGTGGCGTGCTTCTTCACGTACTTCTTGAGGTCCAGGCTGCCTTTGTACCTGCCGTCAGACACTTCCTTCACGTCATCGGCGGCTGCCAGCAGGTACTCAGCGTTCGCCACCGGGTTCGCCACGGCGCCGAAGAAGTTGCCGGCGGGGAACCGGTCGAGATCGAACGCGATCCAGCCGTCGTCGCCCATGAACCCGGACATGTACATGTCCTCGCCCAGCATGCGTACTTTCAGGGCTTGGCCGTGCGGCATCGTGACGTTGGTCTTCCCGACCTTTTCCGCCACGTCAAACGCGCCGGTTGAGGAGACCGTCCGGTCGTCCGCCTTCATGGTCGAGGTGAACCTGAAGCTCTCCGCTTCGATGTTCTTGTACGCCTGGACTACCATGCCGTCCGGGTGATCCGCGTGCGAGCCGCCCCCAGCCGCCTGGCTGTCATCTACGCTGCTGCCGCCGGAACAGCCTGTGAGCACCACGGCCGCAGCCGCTAATGCCGCCACGCTGCCCGCAATCGTGCGACGCATTGCTCCTCCAAACGTTGGGTCTTGCCGGGTCGAAGATCCACGTCCGGCGAACCAACCATCCAAGGTGATCAGTTCGCCTGTTGAGTCAATGTCACTAGCGAGCAGCATATCCGCGACGGAGCAGACCGCGGGTTCATCACGCACCAGGCCTGCTAGTGATCATTCCGTCGCGATGGCAAAGTGCCGTGCGGTCAAGAGCGCCGTCCCGTCACGAACACCGAGCGATGTCCGCACCCGTGCCGAAGACTTCACGCACCCGTCATTGGGGAAAGCGACTGGCCCGGTCGAATTTTCGACCGGGCCAGTGGCGCCTTGCACATGCTTCGCGACCGTTTGGGTCGCTCGCGGTCACTTGGCCGCCGTCACCTCGACCGGAATCGTGGCCGACACCTCGGGGTGCAGGCGCACCTTGACCTGGTAGCTGCCCACGGCCTTGATGGCCCCAGGAAGCTCAAGACGACGTCGATCCAGCTGCGGACCGCCAGCCTTGTTCACCGCGGTGACCACCTCAGCCGAGGTGATCGAGCCGAACAGCCGGCCCTGAGCCCCAGCGCGAGCGGACATCTTCACGCGCAGGCCCTCGAGCTGCGTCTTGATCTCCTGGGCCTGGTCAAGGTCCTTGATCCCACGGACCTCGCGGGCACGCCTGATGGTCGCGACCTGCTTCTCGCCGCCGCGGGTCCACCGGATCGCGTACGCCTGCGGAAGCAGGTAGTTGCGGGCGTACCCGTCCTTCACGTCGACCACGTCACCAGGCTCACCGAGCCCGGAAATCTCCTGAGTCAGGATGATCTTCATGTCGCGTCATCCCCCTCAGCGAGTCTGACTCTTGTACGGCAGCAGAGCCATCTCGCGGGCGTTCTTGATCGCGCGGGCGATCTGACGCTGCTGCTGAGAGTCGACCCCGGTGACCCGACGGGCGCGGATCTTGCCACGGTCGGAGATGAACTTGCGCAGCAGCGCGGTGTCCTTGTAGTCGACGTAGGTGATCTTCTCTTTGTAGAGCGGATTCACCTTCTTCTTAGGTTTGCGTATAGACGCGGGCTTTGGCATTGCTTAGCTCTCCAGTGTTATCGCGCCCCGTCGCCGGCGTCGCCTGCGACGGGCATGTGATCAGAACGGGGGTTCTTCGTCATACGAGCGTGAGCCGGCGCCAGAGGTGGCTGGCGCCGCCGAGGCCCACGGATCATCGCCTTGACTGCCGCCTCCGGACTGTCCTCCGGAACCGCCGAAGCCGCCGCCGCCGGAACCAGAACTCCGGGACATGCGCTGCACCTTCGCGGTGGCGTATCGCAGCGACGGGCCGACCTCGTCGACCTCAAGCTCGTACACCGTGCGCTTCTCACCCTCGCGAGTCTCGTACGAGCGCTGCCGCAGCCGGCCCTGAACCACGACCCGAGTGCCGCGAGTCAACGACTCGGCGGCGTTCTCTGCCGCTTGCCGCCAGATGTTGCAGCTGAGGAAGAGGGCGTCGCCGTCCTTCCACTCGCCGCTCTGCTTGTCCATGAATCGAGGCGTGGAGGCGATTCGGAACTTCGCCACCGCGGCGCCCGAAGCTGTGAAGCGCAGCTCTGGGTCGTCAACCAGATTGCCGACGACCGTGATTACGGTGTCCCCTGCCATGGGTTGCTCCCTATCGGTTTCGTCCTCGACGCCACAATGCCCCTGCCCTGCGACAGGACCTGCAAACAACGCCCAACTCGAACGTCGAGCGGGCCAGCAACAGGAAGGGAGGGGGCGCCGGGACTGAACGCCAGCTAGCGCAGATCCGGCCGGATGACCTTGGTACGCAAGATCGACTCGTTGAGTCGAAGCTGCCGATCAAGTTCCGCCACGGCGGCGGGCTCGGCCTGCAGGTCGATGACGGCGTAGATGCCTTCGGACTTCTTTTCGATCTCGTACGCGAGGCGGCGGCGCCCCCACACGTCGAGCTTCTCCACCGAACCACCCGCGGTGCGGATGACGTTGAGGTAGGTCTCAAGTGACGGCACCACGGTGCGCTCCTCGAGATCGGGATCGAGGATCACCATGACTTCATAGTGACGCAAGACGAATCTCACCCCCTGTGGTCTTCACGGCCACGGTCCTTCCGTGGCAGGAGGTCGTCGCGTCGTTCACAAACCAGCGGGTGGCGAGTCCCGCACCGGGTCGACCATGCTGATCGTGCCGGTGATTGAGGATTCTCCACCCGCAGCCGCGGGATAGGCCCGCAGCGGTGTGAACTGTTTAGGGCCCGCTCGGTCGATCTTGCTGACCAAGGCAGGCCCTTCACAATAACAGCCGCGGGACGCCCTATCCGAATTCCTTGGGTGGGACCTGGGGAGGAACGACCACACCGACGAGGTTGGATAGGAGGCGCCCCGCGGAGCCTGTTGTTGTGTTGTATCTTACGCGGCTCGAGTCCGCGTTGCACGTTGAGCGATAATAGCCCGGATTATGCCAATTGACGCGCCGATCGCACATACTGTCGCTATTAGTGCTAGCAATCCTTTTGGTCCGCCATCGGGCGAGGAAACGACGGCCGCCACGGGCTCCACGGCGGGGCTGCTCGTGGTGCCTGAGCCACCGAGCGCCGCCACATCGAGACCGGTATCGCCGTCGGCCGCCGCGTCCCCAGGGTCTTCCGCGGGCGCCAGATCGGCCCCGTCCGGCGTGCCCGTCTCATCCGGAGCCTCGCCGAGGGTCGATGAGCCGGCCGTGGCGCGGTCGGCCGCGTCGGACGCCGAGGCCGGGCGCCGCGTGGGCGACGTGGTGCCCGAGGAGGGCGCGCCCGGCGCCGAGGTGGTCGGACCAGAGCTCGGCGACGCGGCGACCGCGGACACCGTCACCGCCTTGGTTCCGTTCAGGCCGGCCTGGCCCATGGCCACCTTGACCGGGCCGCCGTTGAACCGAACCGCAACCGTCCCGCCCGATGCGACCGGTGGGTCGAGCTCCTGGCCGTCGAGGTAGAGCCGCGCCTGTTCGCCGAGCCCGTTGATGAACGTCACCGTCGACTCGGGCGGCACGCGGAGCTGGGCGGTGCTCGGCCAGGAGGAGCACGACGCCGGCAGGCAGTGGTCCGTGAACTCCACAACCGGTGCATCCGCGCTCGTCGACGCCGCAGGCGACTCGGAGTACGCCGTGCCGAACGCCAGCAGCGGTGCGGAGACCGCCGTGGCGGCCAGCGCCAGCGCCAGGCGGTGCCGGGACGGCTGCGACATTCACCAACTCCTGAGGGCATGCGTGAGGCCCGTTCGCCGCGCCGGATGATCGCGACACTGGGGTAACGAGCCGTCCGCCGCGGCGGTGACGCTGCGCACCCCGATGGTGACGGCCCACGCGCGCCACGCGCCGGCCCGTGCCGTGCCCGGGGGACCAATCCGTCGGACCGGAGTCGTAGGCTCGCCTGCATGCGCATCGGAGCTCAC
>JBOGDL010000100.1:0-4416 GCA_050701815.1 Micromonosporaceae bacterium
CGCGACCACGGTGAATTCGGCGGTACGCACCACGCCCCGATGCTGGAAATCCAGGTACAGCCGGTACGTGCCCGCCGACGGGACCTCCGCGTAGAAGGTGATCTTCGGGCCGGGCTTTGTGGCGCCGTCGCCGGGCGTCCCGTCCGGGTGGACGTGCAGGTACGCCAGGTCGCCCGAGCGCAGCGCCACCAGGTGCCCGTACGCCCCGAGGTACGGCTGCAGGTCAGTCACGGGCTTGCCGTCCCGGCTCACCGACAGGGTCAGCTTGCTGGTCGCGCCCGGTTTCACGCCACCCGAGAGCGTCACGGTGTAGTCGTCCGCCTTCGCGGTGGCTGCCGGCGCCGGCAGCGGCAGCGGCCTGACCGCTCCTGGGGCGGTCACGTCGATCCCCAGCGTCAACGCTTCCGCGCCGGTCGGCTTGAAGTCGGCGAACGCCCGGTACGTGCCCGGCTTGCCGATAGGTGAGGCCACCCGCCAGGTCCCGTCCGCGCCCATCGTGGGGTGCACGTGCCGGAACCCGGACAAGTCGCGACGGACCACGATCAGGTGCATCCGCTTGTCGTGCTCGACATCGAACCGGGTGACGGCTTCGCCGTCCGGGCCGATGATCCGGAACCCGAACTGGTCTGGCTTCGTCGGCACGGTGGCAAGGGTGTGGCCGTGGTCGGAAACCAGCAAGCCTCCGGGCAGCTCGGTGTCAGACCCGCCGCCGTGCCGGCCGCCAGCGTGGCCTCCGGCGTCGGCCCCGTGGCCGCCCGAACGGTGACCGGCGTCAGGGCCGGCGGGACCCGCCACGGGGCCGGCCAGCTGCCCCACGGCGTACGCCGCCCCGAACACCAGCACCAGGGCGATCCCGAGACCCCCCAGCTTCGTCCCCGTGCTCATCGCTGCCTCGCTCTCGTGATTCACCGTCTCGCCTTGTGAAGGTTGTCCGTTGGCTAGGGCCTGTCCGGTAGACCTTGGCCGGCGCAGCAGACTGAAGATCTACCGGACAGACCCTTAGGCGGTGACCAGCTCGTAGCCGGCCTCGGTGACCGCGGCCTGCACCGCGTCGTCTGCCAGCGGCTCGGCGCTGCTCACGGTCACCGCGCCGGCTGCAAGATCCACATCGACGCTGACGACGCCGTCGATGCCGCTGATTTCGGACGTCACGGCGTTGACGCAGTGCCCGCAGGTCATGCCCTTCACGACGTACTTCTGAGTGGTCATCTCGATCTCCTTCGTTGCCGGCGCCGACGGCGCTGACCCGATACGGGTACCCGCTAGGGGTATCACCTAATCGAACCTAACATACCCCCCGGGGGTTGACTAGACTGAAGCCATGACGACACCCACTCCATCCCCCACCGCGGCGCCGACGCGCGGCTACACCGCCACGAAAGAGCAGCTGAAGGCGAGGTTGAAGCGCATCGAAGGTCAGGTCCGAGGCGTGGAACGCATGGTGGACGACGACCGGTACTGCATCGACGTGCTCACTCAGATCTCCGCCATCCAGGCCGCGCTGGACAAGGTCGCCCTGGGTCTGCTCGACGGGCACGCCCGGCACTGCATGAAGGAAGGCGCGAGCGAAGGCCGCGCGGACGAGATGGCAGGCGAGATGATGTCCGCCGTCGCCCGCCTGATGAAGCGTGGTTGATCCGGCTGATCCCTGGCTGGCCTCACCTGGTGGGCTCCTGACCTCACCTGGTGGGCTCACGTGTCGTCAACACGCCGTCGGATTCGGCGTGTCGACCGCACCCCAACCCACCAAGTCGACCGGCGCGGCTGCCGGCCCGCTACTCAGGGCACGCGTAAGGGCCGCAGCGCGGCAGCCCACCTCACGACCTGATCCAGCATGGCCCCGAGGTGTTGCTCATGACGGGCGGCTGGGGCGACCAGGCCGGCCTCGGTGAAGTCCTGGGCCAGCGACAGCGCCACCTGAGCCCGTACGTCAGCCATCTGCAGCTCGGCGACGATGGTCCGGAGATGCTCCACCGCGCGAACCCCGCCGGTGACGCCGTAACTGACAAATCCCGCTGACTTGTTGTTCCACTCGGCGTACAGAAAGTCGAGCGCGTTCTTGAGGACCCCGCTGGTGGAGTGGTTGTACTCCGGGGTCACGAACACGTAGCCGTCGTACCCGGCGATCTCCTTGGACCAGGCCCGGGTGTGCGGATGCGCGTACTCGCCGAAGATCGGTGGCGTCGGCTCGTCCAGGTGGGGAAGGTCGTAGTTGGCGATGTCGACGACGTTGAAGGTCGCGTCAAAGCGCGAGCCAGCCTGCTCGTGCACCCACCGGGCGATCGCCTCAGACCTACGACCGGGCCGGGTCGTTCCAGTGATGATGGCGATGCGTGTCATCAGCGGTTCTCCTCGTCAAGGGCGTGGGGAATTGCGGCGGGAAGGAAGAGCAGGGTGATCAACAGCGAGATCGCCATCAGCGCGACCGGCAACGTGAACGCCGCCTGGAAAGCGTCGGCGAGCAAGGGCGCGACCGCCTGTCGCTGCGCGTCGCTGAGTCCGTAGAGGGCGCCAGCCCCGGTTTCTGCGACCTGGGGCAGGCCGTCTCGCAATGCCATGGTGAGCAGCACCGAGATGACCGCCGTGCCGATCGAGACCGCCACTTGATTGCCCATGGTGAGCAGCGTGGTGCCGGACGGCACAGCATCGTGGTCGAGCTGGCGGGTAGCGGTGGTGATGGTCGGCATCAGGGTCGCACCGACGCCGACCCCGCCCACCGTGAGGCAGCCGACGAGAAGCCACAACGGCGTGTCCTCCGCCATGGTCACGGCGGCGCCGAGGTAACCCGATGCGGCCAAGGCGGCCCCCACGCCCACCACGCTGCGGGCGGAGACCCGGTCCACCAAGCGGCTGGCCACCTGCATCGTGATCCCCGTCGCCAGCGCCTGCGGGATCATCAAGGCCCCGGCCGCGGTGGCGCTCATCCCCCGTGCCAGCTGGTAGTACAGCGGCGTCAGAAACATCGAACCGAAGTACGCCGCGGCGAACGTGGTCAGCACCCCGGCGCCCGCCGCCATCGGGCGCAGCCGAAGCAGCCGCACATCAACCGCCGGGTACGCCACGATCAGGGCGCGCACCAGGAAGCCGGCGACCAGTCCGGCGCCCCCGAGCACCGGAAGGAGCACGTCGGCCTCGAGAAACGCGCCATGCTCACCGGCCGTGGCCAACCCGTACACCAGTGCTGCCAGCCCCGTGGAGAGCAACAGCAGACCCGCGAGGTCGACACGGCGCGCCGGGTTAGATGGTTCAGACGGCAGCAACCGCCCCACCAGGATCACTGCGAGCACCCCGACAGGCAGGTTGACGAAGAAGATCCACTGCCAGGACAGGGCGTCCATCAACCAGCCGCCGAGGGTGGGCCCGAGCACCGGCCCGATCAGCCCTGGGATGCCCAGGATGCCCATCACGCGTCCGCGCTGCGACGGTTTCGCCGCGCGGAGGGCGATCGTCATCCCGACCGGCATCACGAGACCGCCGCCGAGGCCCTGCAGCACCCGGAAGGCGATCAGGGCCTGGACGTCCCAGGCCAGGCCGGTGAGCACCGAACCGACCATGAAAAGGCCCAACGCGAACAGGTAAACCCGCTTGGCGCCAAAGCGTCGCACCGCCGACGCCGCGGTCGGGACGACCGTGGCCAAGGCGAGCGTGTACCCGGTGACCACCCACTGGATCACCGGCAGCGGGGCCCGCATCGCCTGGGATAGTCGTCCAATGGCGACGTTCGTCACCGTCACGTCCAGAACCACCATCAGCCCACCGAGCACGAGAGTGGACGCCACGACCACGGTGTGCCGGTCCAGGCGGTCCACGTCGCGGGTCATCGTCATTGGGCTTCTCCTCTGAGTCGCGGGGCCGATCTCGGCAGCGACTCACAGGCTGGAACGTGAACAAAGCTTTAGGTCAAGTCCGAGCGCCGAGCCCGTCACGCACGTCACACGCCGGTGTTCACAGCCCCTGGTGCTGGTCCCGGCATGCGCGCTGTCGCGGCGTCCGGTTGGGTGTGCTGTCGCGGCGTGGGGTTGCACGCGGTCGCGGTGTCGGGTGGGGCGTTACGGCAGGTCCGCGCCGGCGGTGACCGCAGTCCCGACGGCGTCGACCGAGGCGTAGTGGCAGGCGACCGGGTGGTCGGTGTCGCGGTGCACCAAGGCGGGGACCTCGGTGCGGCAGCGGTCCTGGACTTTCCAGCACCGGGTGTGGAATCGGCAGCCAGCCGGCGGCGCCTGCGGCGATGGCGCCTCACCGTGCAGCACGATCTCGTCGTACGTCTGCCGGCGCCAGTCGTCCACGCCCGGCACCGCGGACAGCAACGCCTGCGTGTACGGGTGCCCCGGACGCTGGTAGACCTGCTCGGTGGCGCCGGTTTCCACGATCGTGCCGACATGCATCACCGCGACCCGGTCCGCGATGTGCCGTACC
>JBOGDL010000101.1:0-8487 GCA_050701815.1 Micromonosporaceae bacterium
ATGAGCAGGATGCCGTACAACAGGCTGCCTCGGATGATGGTGACGATTCCTGAGATTACGAGAATTGCGGCGATGATCCATAGAAGTGTGAGCATGTGAGAGTTGATTTCCATTCAGCGCCGGAACCAAACCCTCACCGCTGTCTGGCCAGGTATGACGGAATAGGGCCAGGGCGCCCGGTTGGCGGGGTCACAATCGCTGAGTCCTGCTGCGACGTCACGTACATACATAGTAATGTTCGCATGTAATCGTACGAGGAGGAGGCTGCGCGCGTGGGACACCAGCACACCACCGCTCCACGCGGCGCCGAGCGCCACAAGGGCAGTCTGATCAGCGCATTCGCGTTGCTCGCCGCCGCGATGGTCGCGGAGTTTCTGACCGCGCTGCACACCGGCTCACTGGCGTTGCTCTCGGACGCGGGCCACGCCTTCACCGACGTGCTCGGCATCGGCATGGCACTGGCCGCGATCCAGGCCGCCTCAGCCAGCCGCAGCCGCCGGGGCGTGCAACGGACCTTTGGGCTCTACCGGCTTGAGGTGCTGGCGGCGCTAGCCAACGCCGTGCTGCTGCTGGCGGTGTCCGGCTACGTGGTGGTGGAAGCCGCACGCCGGCTCGGCGACCCGCCGCCGGTGCTCGCCGGTCCGATGCTGGCGATCGCCAGCATCGGGCTTGTCGCCAACGTGATCGCCTTCGGGTTGTTGCGCCGGGGCGCCGCGGAGAGCCTGAACGTGCGCGGGGCGTACCTGGAGGTGCTCGCCGACATCCTCGGGTCGGTGGGGGTGATCGTCGCCGCCGGCATCCTCTGGCTCACCGACTGGCGGTACGCCGACCCGCTCGTCGCCGTGGTCTTCGGAGCGCTGATCCTGCCTCGAGCCCTCAAGCTCGCCGCCGCCGCGATCCGGATTCTGGTGCAGGCGGCGCCCGAGCATCTCGACGTGGCCGAGATCGACGCCGCGCTGCGCGCGGTGCCGGACGTGATCGACGTGCACGACCTGCACGTGTGGACGCTCACCTCGGGCATGGACGTGGCCTCCGCTCACCTCACCGTGCGATCCGACGCCACCCCGTCAGAGGTCCTCGCCGCAGCGCAGGCCGCGCTGCAGGACAAGTACGGCATCGACCACGCCACGCTTCAGATCGAGCCCGCCGGCGCCCCGGTCGCTCAGTGCGACAAGGTCGGCTGGTGAGGGCCGCGCTCGACCGGGCGCGAGCGCACGCGGCGCAAGACTTCGCCCGACTCGGGCACGGGCAGGCGGTCAGCCGCGCAGATCCACTCCCAGCTGCCTCGCGAGCTGATTGATCTCCGCCTGGAACATGGGCTCCACATCGTCGAGCGCGAAGTCGAGATGCCCGAACACCTCCAGGGCCACCAGCCCGTACAGCCGCGCCCATCCGGAGAGGAAGACGTGCGCCACTCCGATCGGGATGCCGAGCTGGTCTTCGTCGACGTACCGCCGCAGTTGCTCGCACAACGCTTCAGGCAGGTCCTCTGAGGGTGGCAGTGGGAAGTGATTGCGCTGCCACAGTTCGAGCACCTGCTCCAGGAACACTTCGCCGAAGCGGTGCTTGACCTCGCGTAGACCGCCAACGCATCCGTCGCCGCTGGCGTCTGCGGCGCTCGCGCCGGCGGCGCCGGCCTGCGGGTGGCGACGTGTGCTCGCGAAGATCAGGCTGAACTCCGCGGGATGGTCGATCGCCCACGTCCGAAAGGCGAGACAGGCAGCCAGCAGTTTCACGGCGGGGTCACTGGACGGCTCCGCATCCCGGGCACGCATCAGCTCCGTCACCAGCTCGCTGCTCAAGTCGACGCAGAGCCCCTCCATCAGGGCCTCATGGCTGGGGAAGTACCGGTACAGCGCCGGCGCGGTCATCCCGATTTCCCGGGCGATGGCACGTAGCGAGATCGCCGCAGGGCCCTCCGCGACCAGCAGCCGGCGAGCGGTCTGCTTGATCTCTTCGACGGTGGCCGCCCGTAGTCGTTCACGGCGTGTGGGGGCGATCACACACATCACCTTCCTTAATGCCGTTGACTAGAGAATACGCCGTGAGCAACAGTTAACGCCGATAACAAAGCTACCGCTGCATACATCTTAAGCGGGCGAGCGGAGGATAGGGGTGCATGCTGATGTTCAGCTGGTGGGGCGCCGCGATGAGCAGGCTGCGGTGGGGGGTGCTGATCCTCGCCGGAGTTCTCAGCGCGTTCGCCGCGATCTGGGGCGCGGGGGTGTTCGGAAGCCTCTCCGAAGGGGGATTCGAGCAGCCAGGCAGCGAGTCCGAACGTGCCATCGAACGGATAGACGATGAGGTCGGACGACAGGGCGTCGATCTGATCGCGTTGTACTCCAGCGACCGCCGCACCGTTGCCGATCCACAGTTCCGGGACGCGGTGCTCGCGGTCGCCGAACGGGTGGGCGACCATCCGGACGTCACCGCGGTGCAATCCATCTACACAGGCAACCACGAGCAAAGCCTCGGCAACTCCGCCGCCGGCGGCGACCAGGCCCGCGTCGCAGGCCTGGTGTCCAAGCACCGGCACGCGACGTACCTCGGAATTCAGCTCGCCAAGGACGTGGACCAGGAGACGATCCGCGAGATCCGGGACGACCTCTCCGCCGAAGGGCTCACCACCCGGGTCGGCGGACCCAAGGCCATGTTCCTGGAGGTGAACGACCGGGTCGCAGCCGATATCGCCCGAGCCGAGATGATCTCCATGCCGATCCTGCTGGTGCTGCTGGCTTTCGTGTTCGGCAGCCTGGTCGCGGCAACGACTCCGCTGCTGGTGGGCGGGTTGGCGATCGTCGGCGCGTTCACGGTGGTGCGCGGGCTGACGTACCTGACTGACGTCTCCGTGTTCTCGATCAACATCATCACGATCCTGGGGCTCGGACTGGCCATCGACTACGCGCTGTTCATGGTGAGCCGGTTCCGCGAGGAACTCGAGCGAAGCCGCGACACCCCGCAGGCGGTCGCGGCCACCATGGCCACCGCTGGACGCACGGTGGCGGTCTCGGGTGTCACGGTCGCGCTCGCGCTGTCCGGGCTGCTGCTGTTCCCGCAGGTGTTCCTGCGCTCGATGGGCATCGGAGGGATCGCCGCTGTGGCCGTGGCGATGACCGTCAGCCTGACGGTGCTGCCCGCGTTGCTCGCGGTGCTCGGTCGCCGGGTGGACGCGTTGCGGCTGCCGTTCTCCCGGCGTCGGCGGACGGTGCCCACACTCACCGGAGCGCTCGCCAGGGCTGCCGGATCCACGGCCGCAGCGCCCGTCGAGGCCAGCCAGCAAACGGGCGGTTGGGCTCGCTTCGCCCGGAGCGTGATGCGCCGGCCGGTCCTGTACGCGCTCGCCGCGACCGGGTTGCTGCTGCTGCTCGCGGCGCCGTTCACCCGGGCGCAGTTCGGCGGCGTGGACGAACGGGTGCTTCCCCAGGCCGCCGAGAGCCGTGTCGTCGCCGAACGCGTGCAGGACTTCCCCGGCAGCGCCACGGACCCGATCCAGGTCCTGGTCAGTGGCGCCGACGCCCGTGCCGCCGCCGGGTTTGCCGAAAAAATCACCACCCTTGCGGCGGTACGCGACGCGAAACTCACCGCCCAGCGCGGCGACTCAGGAGTGATCACCGTCAGCTACCGCGGTGAATTCACCTCAGACCCAGCGCAGGACGTGGTGAAGCAGATCCGCGCGCTATCGCCGCCGGACGGGGCGGAGGTGCTGGTGGGCGGGCCCACCGCCAACCTGGTCGATCTGCTCCAGGGGCTTGCGGATCGGCTGCCGTGGATGGCGGCGCTGGTCGCCGGGGTCACGTTCGTGCTGTTGTTCCTGGCGTTCGGATCGGTGGTGCTGCCCCTCAAGGCGATCCTGATGAACCTGCTCTCGATCGGCGCCTCCTTCGGCGCGGTGGTCTGGGTGTTCCAGGACGGGCACTTCGCCGACCTGCTCGGCTTCACGTCCACCGGGTTCCTGGAAGCGACCCAGCCGATCCTGATGTTGGCGGTGCTGTTCGGCCTGTCCATGGACTACGAGGTGTTCCTGCTCTCCCGGGTGCGAGAGCAATGGGACCAACGGCACGACAACACCGCAGCCGTGGCCGCGGGGGTGCAACGCACCGGCGGCGTCATCACCGCCGCGGCGCTGCTGCTCGCTGTGGTGGTCGGCGCCTTCGCCACCTCGGGGATCACCTTCGTCAAGATGATCGGGCTGGGGATGCTGGTCGCGGTGATCGTGGACGCCACGGTGGTGCGGCTGGTGCTGGTCCCCGCGGCGATGCGCCTGCTGGGACGCCACAACTGGTGGGCGCCGCGGTTCCTGACTGGGGTGTACCGCCGGTACGGCATCCGGGAATCCGAGCCGGCGGCGCCGAGCCAGCAGCCGAGCCAGCAGGACCGGGCGGACCCCGGTCAGTCGGGCGCCCCGGCGTGGGCGTCGGCACGCTGAAACACGGCCGCTGCGGTGGGTTCGCCGTCGGTTGACAGCGGGCCCACCGCGGCGGGCGCCAGGGCTCAGGCATGATGGCCGAACACCGACGAGGGGAGCGAATCGCGTGTTGCTCGCTGCCGTACGAGCTGAACTGGCCGCCGCCTGCCGACGCCTCGCCGCGCAGCGACTCGTGATCGGCACCGCGGGGAACCTGTCGGCCCGTCACGGCGACCTGATCGCGGTCACCCCCACCGGCGGGGTGCTGGGCGAGCTCACCGCCGAACAGATGACCGTGATCGACGTCGAGGGCGCCGTGCTGGAGGGTGCGTTGGCGCCCACGTCCGAGGTGGCTTTACACACCCGGATCTACCGTGACACCGCCGCCGGCGCGATCGCCCACGCCCACGCGCTGGCTACCACCGCGGTCGCCTGTGTGCTGGACGAGCTTCCGGTGACTCACTACATGCAGTTGACGCTCGGGGGGGCGGTGCGCACCGCGCCGTACGCGACGTTCGGCACCGAGCAACTCGCAGAGAACGTGGTCACGGCGCTGCAGGGGCGGGGCGCCGCGTTGATGGCCAACCATGGCTCCATCGCGTACGGCGACAGTGTGGCGGCCGCCTGCGACCGGCTCGAGCTGCTGGAGTGGTGCGCCGAGCTACACGCGCGCTGCCACGCCCTGGGCGAGCCACGGCTGCTCAGCGGCGATGACCTGGACGCGGTCACCGCCGCGATGGCGCGACGCCGGTACGGCAGCGTCACACCGCACCAAGACCCAGCCGACAACCCCGGCTGAACCACCAGCAGGCGGGCTTCGATTCGCAGGTGACCCATCAAGATCGCGGCGATCTTGAGCCGGGGCGGGCGCCGCGGCGGCGCGAAGCTCGGGCGGCGGGGCTCAGACCCGCTCGGTGTCGGCGAGCACTTCCAGCTGCGGCTGCACCTGTGTCGCGTCGCCCACAATCACGGTCACCCCACGCTGCGGGGCCAGGTAACGCTGTGCCGCCGCGAACACATCAGCGACAGTGACGTCGGTGAGTCGCTGCCGGTGCTCGGCCAACCATTCCAACCGCAGGCCTGCCCCGGCCAGGCTGCTCGCCAGCCCCGCCACCCCGGGTTGCGTGGCCAAACCAAGCTGCAGCGTGCCGAGGGCGTACTGCCGGGCCTGGTTCAGCTCGTCCTCGTCGACCGGCAGGCTGGCGATCCGACCCAGCTCGTACCAGGTCTCCAGCAGCGACGGGCCGGTGACCTCGGTGGACACGTCGGCCGCGAGCACCAGCGTGGACCCCGCGACCGAATGCTCCAACGACGAGTGCGGCGAGTACGTGTACCCCTTGTCCTCTCGGATGTTCTCCACCCAACGGGACGAGAAGTAGCCGCCGAAGACCAAGTTCGCCAGCTGCAAGGCCGCGTGGTCGGGGTGGACCCGATCCACACCGGGGAACGCCATCCGCAACGAGGACTGCACGGAGCCGTCCCGGTGCCTGAGCATCGCCGGACCCGGGGTCAACTCGGGAATCGGCGGCAGCTCCACGACGCCCGAGTCGCCATCCCACCCGGACAGCTCCTGCTCAGCGGCGTCAAGCGCGTGCGTTGACGAGAAGTCACCCACCAGCACCAATGTGGCGCCTGCCGGATGCACCCGATCCGCGTGCAGTTGCCGCAGGTCGGCGGGCTGCACCGCGAGCGCCTCCTCCGGCGACGGCGTCTGCACCGCGTACGGGTGCTCGCCGTACACCCGCTTCAGCAGCTCCACCCGGGCCAGGTGCGCCGGCTGGCTGAGCGCCACCCGGATCCGGTCGGCAAGCCGCTCCCGCTCGGTCTCGACCTCTTTGTCCGGGTACGACGCGCTCCGCAGCACGGTGCTCAACATCCGCAGCAGCCGGGGCAGGTCCGGCGCCAGCGAATTGCCGGCGACCAGCAGCCGGTCCGGGTCCGTGCTCGCCGACAGCCGCCCGCCGATCGTCTGCAGCTCAATCGCGATATCGACCATCGACAGGCCTTCGGCCCCCGACAGCAGGGTCTGCGCCAGCACCGAGGAAGCGGCCAGGTCGGCCCGGGCGAACGGCACCCGCAGCCGCGCCTCCACCAGCGGCACTGACGGCCGGTGCACCGCGATCACGGTCAACCCGTTGGGCAGGGTGCGCTCCACCGACTCGGGCAGCAGCGACTCTTTGGCCGGGCCAAGCTCCGGCAGCGTCTTGACGGTCACTGCTCGCCACCTCCAGGGATGACCTCGACTGAAGCGCGCCGCTGCGGCCTGAGCTTGCCGGCGGCGGCGACCACCTGTTCCGCGGTGACCTGCCCGACCAGGCTCGGCAGATCATTCATCAGCCCCGCGCCTGGCCCGTCTGCGCCGCGTTGCTGCTCCATCACCGCCATCTGCACGGTGCGGTTGAGGACGGAGTCGACGTCCCGGAGCAGCTGGGCGCCGATCCGGGCGCACACCCGCTCCAACTCACCGTCGTCGAGCCCGTCGGAGGCCAACCGGTCCAGCTCCTCGTCCGCGGTCAGCAAGACTTTGTCGACATCCCCGTCAGGAGGCAGGTGCGCCTGCAGCAGCAGCGCGGTCGGGTTTCGCACCTCGAACGGCTCTCCCATGAATCCGATGTAGCCGCCGACGCTGGTGGCGATGCGATCTTCCAGCACCATCCGTCGCTGCAGCCGGGACGCGTCGCCGTCGGTGAGCACCTCGGCGAGCACCACGTACGGCAGGTAGCCGGCCAGGTCCTGGATCGGGTCCGGGGTACGCCAGGCACTGGCCACGGCGGGCAGCGGAGCGTACTGGTCGGTGTAGCTGGAGCGGCGCTCACCGGTCAGGTCCGGCTCCTCGAAGTCGGGTCGCAGCGCGGCGCTGCGGCCCTCGATCTCCCCGAAATGACGTTCCACCAGCCGGGTCGCCTCGGCCACGTCCAGGTCGCCCGCCACCGCCAACACCGCGTTGCTGGGCGCGTAGTACTTGGAGAAGAAGTCGGCGGCGTCTGCCACCGTGGCCGATTCCAGGTCTTCGAACGAGCCGTATCCGTCGTGCGCGTTCGGGAAGGTGTCGAACATGACCGGCGGCAGCTTGAGCCACGGGAACCCGCCGTACGGGCGGTTCATCACGTTGACCCGGATCTCCTGCTTGACCACATCGACCTGGTTGAGCAGGTTCTCCTCGGTGATCCGAGGTGAGCGCATCCGGTCGGCTTCCAGGAACAACGCCCGCTCCAACGCGTTGGACGGGAGCATCTCGTAGTAATCGGTGTAATCCAGGTGGGTGGAGCCGTTGAACGTGCCACCGGAGGATTGCACGTGGCGGAAGTGCGCCAGCTTCTCCAGGTTTTCCGAGCCCTGGAACATCAGGTGCTCGAAGAGGTGCGCGAACCCGGTGCGCCCCTCCGGCTCAGACCGGATCCCCACGTCGTACACCACGGCCACCCCGATCACCGGGGCGCTGGTGTCGGGCGCGAGCACCACACGCAGCCCATTGCGGAGGCTGAAGCGTTCTAACGGGTACGTCGTCGAGGGAATGCCGGCTCTTGGGCGACGCGAGGCGCTGTCAGTCACCAGTCGACCCTAGCCGATCAGCCAGGGCAGCATGCGCATCAGCCAGCGCAGCACGCCGACCCGTCAGGGCAGCATGCGCACCGACTTGATCACATCGTCAACCACGCGGTCGTGCTCCGAATGGGTGCCGGGTATCGACACGTACAGCACCGCCGCCTCAGGCTTGCCGACGTCGATCAACGCCACCCCGACCAGCTCGCTCTTGGCCTTCAGCCCCGGCTCGTCGAAGCGAAGCCGGAACACCGACACCCAGGCTGGGCGTCCGCCGAGCTTGGTGCGCTCGTCACGGATCCTCTGCAACCGGTGCGGCGTCGGGTAGTACGACACCCGCACATCCGAGGAGACCTGTTTGCCGGTGCATTTCAGGTCCAGCGCCATCCCGTCATTGACGGTCGCCGGGACCGAGCCCGACAGGATCGACGCGTGGTATTCGCCGCCCGGGTAAACCTCGGTCACAAAATGCTGACCGATCCGGTAGCGCACGTTGAGGTCGCCGCCGCTCCAGTCGTCCGTCCACGGCTGCCAGGGGT
>JBOGDL010000102.1:0-4973 GCA_050701815.1 Micromonosporaceae bacterium
CTCTGTCCAACCAGGAGATCGCGGTCGAGTTGAGTTTGTCGATTCACACCGTGAAGACTCACCTCCGCAACATCTACCGGAAGCTCGGCGTCAGGGGCCGGCGAAGCGCTGTGCGCGCCGCCCGCGACCAGCAGCTGCTGTGACGCCACCACTCGCCAGCCGGTGGCGGGGTCGTCCGGCGCTGGTGCGCCGGCCTCTGTCACACGGTCCACTTAGGTTGCCTGGCGCCGGTATCAACGGTGTCGTAGGTCGACCGAAGTGAGGAGATTCCAGGTGGTCACCCTGCCCGAGAGCGCGCACGGAGCAGACGCGGCGCAACCGTCAGGCGACCAGACGGAGGCGCCGTCCATCTCCTGGGCGCTTCCGGACGACTCGACGCTGGCCACGATCCTGGACGTGACCGTCGACAAAGCCGCGTACCAACGGGCGCTGCAGCGGCAGCAGGAGCAACGAGGGCAGGCCGAGCGGCGGGCCACGAGATTCGGGTTCGTTTCGCAACCGCTCTGGTCCAGTTCGCCAAAGCCGAAGCTGCCCGACGATCCCACCGCGCACGTGCGTGCGTTGCTCCTGGATCCGCAGCTTCCGCAGCAGGATGACTTCGGGCTGGAGATGTACCTCGACCTGGAGAGGGCCGCGGCGCTGCCGGGGCTGCCCCCGGCGGGTCTGACGAAGCTGCTGATCGCAGCCGGTCATATCAACAAATGGCAGCGGCCATTGATGTCATCCGCGCGGTTCTTCGACATCCACCATCGCGCGACCGGGCGCACCACGCTACTGGAGCTCGCGCGCCTGCTCGACGACTGCGGGCACGACGGAACCGCTGCGGTCATGATGGCCTACCTGAACCCGTACTTGCGGCTGGGTGCGGGATGGGCAGCCGACGCGGTGTGGCCGTTTTTCGAGCGCCACCTGGATCAGCTGTTCGCGCACAAAGCGGAAATGGACTCGTACTACGAGGAACCGACAGGCTTCTTCCAGGCGTTGGCTTCCTTCCCGACCCTGCCGGAAGCGGCGGTGGAGAAGTTGTACGAGCTGGCGTTGGGGACTCGCAAGGCCGATCGCGCCCCGGCCCGGGAGCTGCTGAAACAGCACCCTGACCGCACCCGCCGCGCGATCGCCGGGCTCGGCGCCGGCAAGAGCAGCGTGCGTCAAGCCGCCACGACCTGGCTGGCTGACATCCAGGACCCGGGCGCCGTTCCCGCGCTGGAGCAGGCCCTGGCCAAGGAGCGGCAGGACGTCGTCAAAGGCACGATGTTGGACGCGCTGCTGGCGCTGGGACAGCCGGTGGAGCCGTACCTCAACCGGGACGATCTCCACCGGACGGCTGCCAGGGCGGTAGTCAAGGCCTTGCCGAAGGCTCTGGCCTGGTTCCCCCAGGAGGCACTGCCGGCAGTGCGCTGGGCCGACACCGGCGACGAGCTGCCTCCTGACGTGCTGACCTGGTTGGTCATCGTGGCGGTCAAGGCGAAGACCCCGGAGCCGAACGCCTTGCTGCGGCACCACTGCGGGATGCTGCGGCCCGAAGAGCGCCAGCGGCTGGGTCGGTTCCTCTTCGAGGCCTGGCTGACGGAGGCCAACTCCCCCACTTCCCTGGGTGGTCACGCCGCCTCTTGCAAGGGACTCCTCGCGCTGGTCGCGGCGTGCGCTGGCCCGGAGGTGGTCGAGCCCGTGGGGCGCTGCCTCAAGCAGTGGGGCGGGGACCGATCCGCGCTGAGCAAGGCGCTGCTGGCGGTGCTGGCCTGGATCGACCATCCGTCCGCGACTCAGTTGCTGCTCTCGGTGGCGGCCCAGTTCCGCACCAAGAACATCCAGGAGGAAGCCAACCGGCTGGCAGGTGCGCTGGCGGAGCGGCGTGGCTGGACGGTGGCGGAGCTGGCGGACCGCGCCGTCCCCACCGCCGGGTTCGACATTCTTTCGCGTAGCAGCGCGTCCACAGAATCCGGCGTGCTGGAGCTGAGCTACGGACCACGTGCCTTCACTGCCACCCTGACGCCGGAGCTCACGGTGCAGCTGCGCAGCCCGGAGGGCAAGCCGATCAAGGCGCTGCCGGCGCCACGTGCCATCGATGACGAGGCCGATGCCAAGGCCGCGAAAAAGACGCTCGCCGCCGCGAAGAAGGAACTCAAGAGCATCGCCACGCTGCAAACCGCCCGGTTGTACGAGGCGCTGTGCACCGAGCGCACCTGGTCCGCTGAAGACTGGAGCGCATATCTCACGGGTCATCCGGTGATGCGCCACTTGACGCAGCGGCTGGTGTGGACAGCGACCGCGCCGGACGGAGCCGAGCTGGTGACCTTCCGGCTGCTGGACGACGGCACCCTCACCAACGTCGACGACGACGAGGTGAAGCTGCCCGACGGCAGCACGGTCGGCATCGCCCACGACTCGAACCTGCCGCCTGACGAGGTCACAGCGTGGCTGGAACACCTCGCCGACTACGAGGTCAGCCCGCTGTTCCAGCAGTTCGGCAAAGGGACCTACCAGCTGCCCGAGGAGCGACGCAGCGCGTTGGCGATCGAGGACTTCAAGGGCCACATGCTGCAGACGTACGCGCTGCGTGGCCGGGCCACCAAGCTCGGCTACGTCCGCGGGCCAGCCGAAGACGGCGGCTTCTTCTACGAGTACCGCAAGCTCTTCCCCACCCTCGGGATCACCGCGATCATCGGATTCACCGGCAACCTGCTTCCGGAAGAAAACCGCGACGTCGCGCTGGAAGACCTCACCTTCGAACGCCAAGCGCCAACCGGCCAGACTGTCCCGGCCCGGCTGGGCGACGTGCCGACCGTGCTGCTGTCCGAGACCTGGAACGACATGCGCCTGATCGCAACCGAAGGCGCCGGGTACGACTCGGACTGGGAAGAGAGGGCCTACTGAGATGAGCCAGTCTGCCGTGCTGCGGGCGCCGGCCGAGCAGGTGCACGCCGAAGAGCTGGGCGTGCTTCGCGAGTCTGATGACGGGGCCCGCCCTGAGGGTTGGCGGCTCTCGCCTCGGGCGGTGCGGGCGTTCGTCTTGGGCGATCGGGCCCGTGGCGTCACCCGGAAGTTCTACGGTGACGACGCGCTGGTCGACCGGTGCGTGGTCACCTTGATGAGCAACCGGGCGCTGCTGCTGGTCGGGGAACCGGGCACCGCGAAGTCGATGCTCTCCGAGCTGCTCGCCGCCGCCATCTCCGGGCATTCCACGTGCACCGTGCAAGGGACCTCCGGCACCATGCCGGACCAGATCACGTACTCGTGGAATTACGCGTTGCTGCTGGCCGAGGGGCCCACCCAGAAGGCGCTGGTGCCAGGGCCGGTGCACCACGCGATGAGCCACGGCGCGATCTGCCGGTTCGAAGAGGTCACCCGGGTGCAGCCGGAGATCCAGGACGTGCTGATCAGCCTGCTCTCCGACAAGGCGCTGCACATCCCGGAGCTGACCGGCGACGACGCCGTGGTGTTCGCCGCCCCCGGGTTCAACCTGCTCGCCACCGCGAACCTGCGGGACCGCGGGGTGCACGAGATGTCCAGCGCGCTGAAGCGGCGGTTCAACTTCGAGACCGTACGCCCGATCGCCGATCGGGCCCTGGAGGCGCGTCTGATCTCCGAGCAGACCTCGGCGCTGCTGGCGCAGCATGACATGGACACACGGCTCGACCCGGACGTGATCGAGCTGCTGGTGACCACGTTCCATGACCTGCGGGACGGTCGTACCGCTGAGGGGACTGTGGTGGAACGGCCCAGCGCCGTGTTGTCCTCTGCGGAGGCGATCGCGGTGGGGCACGCCGCCGCGTTGGACGCGTGCTATTTCGGGGACGGCTCCGTCGGTGGCGAGCACATCGCCCGGCAGTTGATCGGCACGGTGCTCAAGGACAACCCGGAGGACGGGGCCAAGCTGCGCCAGTACTTCGACGTGGTGGTCAAACCCCGCAGCGCGGGCGGCCGACAGTGGCGGCGCATGCTCGAAGCCCGGGCTGAGCTGGACCGGTGACCGCGGCCGCGATGCCCGACAGCACCGCACTGGTGACCGCGGCCGCGACGAGCGACAGCGCTGGACTGGTGACCGCAGCCGAGGTGCGTGCGCTGGCGGGGCGGCTCATCAGCGACGAGCTGGTGATCGTCCCGGTGCGACACCACAGCCCGGCGTGCGCGTGGCAGCTGCGGCGGGCGTTCACCGAACACACCCCATCGACGGTGCTGGTGGAAGCCCCGCGCGGCTTCACGGACCTGATCCCGCTGTTGACCGCCCCCGAGGCGCGGATGCCGCTCGCGGTGTACACGTACGCGAGCGTGCCGGGTGGGCGAGCGGAAGGCGGCTCGGCGGGAGGCGGCTCAGGGGAAGGCGGCCCGGCGGGAGGCCGTTCGGAAGACGGCGGCGCTGCGGAACCCGAGCGGCATGCCGCCTACTACCCGTTCTGCGACTACTCCCCCGAGCTGGTCGCGTTGCGGGAGGCCGCGGCCCGGAACGTGCCGGCCCGGTTCATCGACCTGGAACTGGCCGAGCAGATGGCCTGCCAGGACGGCGCGGCCGAGCCGACGGACTGGGTGTCGCTACTGGACGAGCGTCAGCTCAGCCACAGCCACCGGCTGCAGCGGCTGGCGGAGCGGCTCGGCTGCCGGGACACCGAGGATCTGTGGGAACGGCTCTTCGAGGTAGACCCGGATCGGATCGACTTCTCCGAACACGTCGCCCGGGTCGCGGCGTACTGCCTGCTGGCGCGGCGGGACCACACCGCCGGGCAGCTGGCCGACGACGGCGCGCCCGCGCGGGAAGCGGAGATGGTCTGGCACGTGCGGCGGGCGCTGGCGGAACGGCCGGCGGACGCCGGGCCGGTGCTGGTCGTGGTGGGCGGGTTCCACGCCGTGGCGCTGCCCGATCTGCTCGCCGACCCGCCGCCGCGCCCCGCTCTGGACACCGAAGCCGGGGAGCGCGGGACCGCGTTGATCCGCTACGGGTTCGACCGGCTCGACCGGCTCAACGGGTACGCCGCGGG
>JBOGDL010000103.1:0-9923 GCA_050701815.1 Micromonosporaceae bacterium
GGCACTTCACCACCATGCTGAGCCGAGCGGTGGCGGCGCCGGACGTGCCGCTGCGCTCCCTGGACCTGATGGCCGAACCGGAACGTGCCCAGGTGCTGGAGTTCGGGCGGGGACGTCAGGCGCCGACGCCCGAGGTGACGCTGCCGCAGTTGCTGGAGCGCCAAGTCGAGCTGCACCGTCACCGACCGGCCGTGGTCTGCGGCGACCAGGAGCTCACGTACGCCGGGCTTGCCGAGCGTGCCGGGCGGGTCGCCGCCACGCTCCGCAACCGGCACGGGGTGAAGCCGGGATCGGTGGTCGGGGTCCGGATGCCGCGCGGGATCGACGCGGTGGTCGCGTTCTGGGGTGTGCTGAAAGCGGGCGGAATTTACCTTCCGCTGGAGCCGAAGCTGCCGCCCAAGCGGCTGGAGTGGATGCTCGGTGACGCCCGGCCTGACACGGTGCTGACCGAAGAGGTGATGCGGCGCCTCGATCCCGACCAGTTCCGGGGGGATCCCGGGACCAGCCCAGACGACGCCGCGTACCTCATGTACACCTCGGGCTCCACGGGGCGTCCCAAGGGCGTGCTGGTAGGCCACCGCGGCGCGGTGAATCTGGGTCCGGCGCTGGCATCCGTGATCGGGCTCGCCGCCAGCGACCGGATGCTGCAGCACGCCTCGTGCGCGTTTGACGCCTGGATCTTCGAGGTGTTGGTGACCCATTCCACCGGGGCCGCGTTGGTCGTGACGCCAGAGGAAGCCGCGACGCCGGGGGAGCAGCTGACCGAGGTGCTGGCGCGGCAACGCGTCACGGCGGCGCACTTCTCGCCTTCCACGCTCGCCGCGTTGCCGGACGCGCGGCTGCCGGACCTGCGTTGCCTGATGACCGGCGGTGAGGCCTGCCCGCCCGAGTTGGTCACGCGGTGGGGGAAGGGCCGCGCGTTTTTCAACCTGTACGGTCCGACCGAGGCGACCGTGTGCGCCAGCGGAGGTCGGAGCCTGTCCAACGGCAAGTGGCCGTCCATCGGGCCGCCCGTCCCCAACGTGTTGACGTACGTGCTCGACCCCGACCGGCGCCTGGTCCCCGTCGGGGTTCCGGGGGAGCTGTGGATCGGCGGCGTCGGGGTGGCGAAGGGCTACCTGAACCGGCCGGATCTGACTGCCAAGCACTTCATCCCCAACCCGTACGGCGAAGGCATGCTGTACCGGAGCGGGGACCGGGCTCGCTGGCTTCCCGACGGCGCCCTGGGCTTCCTCGGCCGCCTCGACGACCAGGTGAAGATTCGAGGTGTCCGGGTCGAGCCGGGCGAGGTGGAAGTGCGGCTGCGGGAACTGCTTGGGCTGCGCGAGGCAGCGGTGGTGGCGGCCACGTCGTCGAAAGGCACTGAGCTGGTCGCCTATCTGGTGTGCCCGCAGCCGCGGCCGTCGATCAGCGAACTGCGGGGGATGCTGCGCCCCGAGTTGCCGGACCCGTGGATTCCGGCGGCGTACGTGTTCCTGGAGTCGCTGCCGCGCAACACCAGCGGCAAGCTTGACCGGGCCGCGCTGCCGGCGGCGACACCGGAGGACCGGGGGGTGACCACGTTCCTGGCGCCGCGCACCGACCTGGAGACGGCGATCGCGCAGGTGTGGTCGGGTCTGCTCGACCAGCCCGCGGTCGGCGTGCATGACCACTTCTTCGACGAGCTGGGTGGCACGTCGCTGATGGTGGCCAGGGTCGCGAGCGAGCTGGGTCGGCGACTGGGCCGCGAGGTGCCGGTGACGCATCTGTTCGAGCATCCGACGGTCGAGGCGCTGGCCCGGCGGCTCGCCGAGGACCGCCCCCGGGGGAAGCGGGAGACTGCCGCTGGACGCGACCTGGCCAGGGCGCGCCGCCGGGCATTGGCTGATCGTCGCGAGAGAGGGGCCTGAGGCGTGTCGGACGAGATCGCGATTGTCGGCATGGCGGGACGGTTTCCGGGCGCCGCCGATCTGGCGGATTTCTGGAGCAACCTGAGTGATGGCGTCGAGTCCGTCAGCTTTCTCAGCGAGCCCGAGCTGGCGTCCTCGGCGCTGGCGCCGTCGCAGTGGCGGAAACACCCTGACTTCGTGCCTGCGGCGGGCATCGTCGATGGCGCTGAGCTGTTCGACAACGGCTTCTTCGGCATGTCGCTGCGCGAGGCCCGCTGGACCGATCCGCAGCAGCGGGTGTTTCTGGAGCTGGCCTGGGCGGCGATGGAAGACGCCGGCATCGACCCGGCTCGCGCCCCCGGACGGGTGAGCGTGTACGCCGGCGCCGCCACCTCCGGCCATTTTGTCAGCCTGCTGGGGGAGCTGGGTGACGACCCGGCATCGCTGTACGAGGCGATGGCCAATGGCACAGCGAACAACCTGGCCACCAAGGCGGCCTTCGAGCTGCGGCTACGGGGCGAGGCGGTCACCTGGCACACCGCCTGTTCCACCGGGCTCGCCGTGGTGCACGCCGGGTGTCAGAGCCTGCTGTTGAGGCAGTCTTCCGTGGCCATCGCCGGCGCGGTGCGGATAGCGGCGCCGCAGCACACCGGGTACGTGTACCAGGAAGGCATGATCCTGTCCCGGGACGGGCACTGCCGCGCGTTCGACGCTGGCGCGAGCGGCACCGTCCCCGGCAACGGCGCCGGCGTGGTCGTGCTCCGGCCGCTTGACGACGCGCTCGCCGCCGGCCACCACATCTACGCGGTGATCAAGGGTTCCGCGATCAACAACGACGGGCATCGCGGCGTCGGCTACACCGCGCCGAGCGTGTCCGGGCAGGCCGAGGTGATCTCCGAGGCGATGGAGTTCGCCGACGTGTCCGCCGACGACATCGGGTACGTGGAAGCCCACGGCACCGGGACGCCGCTGGGCGACCCGATCGAGATCGCCGCGCTCACCAGGGCCTATCGCGCCAGCAGCGCCCGGGTGGGGGACTGCCCCATCGGCTCGGTCAAGTCGAACATCGGGCACCTCGACACCGCCGCCGGAGTGGCCGGGCTGATCAAAGTCGCGCTCATGCTGCGCCACGGCGAGATCCCGGCGAGCTTGCACGTGAGCCAGCCGAACCCGGCGATCGACTTCGCGGACAGCCCGTTCTACCCGAACACCGAGCGACGGTCATGGCCGCAGGGGCAGCGGCCCCGGCGGGCCGGTGTCAACTCGTTCGGCATCGGCGGCACCAACGTGCACGCGGTGCTGGAGGAGGCGCCGGCGCCGGAGCCAGCTGTCCCGTCACCGCGTCCGCATCAGCTGGTGACGCTGTCGGCGCGTACGCCCGAGGCCCTTGCCATGGTGGCCGACGACCTCGCCGGGCGCCTGGAGCGGGCGCCCGCTGACCTGGCAGATGTCGCCTACACCCGCGCGCTGGGTCGCGCCGGGTTCGACTATCGGCGCACTCTCGTCGCCGCCGACCTTCCGGAGCTGGTCGCCGCGCTGCGCAAGCCGGCGCCTGGCCGCGACAACGCCAGGGCAAAAGCCGGGGTCAACGTCAGGACCACAGCCAAGGTTGAGGCCAAGGCCGCGCCAGGGACGCGGGTGGTGTTCCTGTTCCCCGGGCAAGGGGCCGCCTGGTACGGCATGGCCGGCGCCCTCTATGACGCCGAACCGGTGTTCGCCGAGGAACTCGACCTCGCCGTGGCGGCGCTGGCGCCGCACCTTGACCGCCCGCTGCTGCCGGCGCTGTGCCACGGCGACGGTCCGATGCTCGCCCCGCAGCTGTCACACCCTGCGTTGTTCGCTGTGGAGCACGCGCTGGCCCGGACCTGGATCCGCTGGGGGGCACGTCCGGACGCGGTGCTCGGCCACAGCTTCGGCGAGTACGCCGCCGCATGCGTGGCGGGCGTCTGGACGCTGGCCGACGCGGCCCGCCTGGCCGCTGTGCGGGGCCGGCTGGTCGCCCAGATGCCAGAGGGCGCCATGCTCGCGGTGGCGCTCGACGAGGACGCGCTCAAGCCGTACCTGAACGGTGAGGTCGCGCTCGCGGCCGTCAACGGGGACGAGCGCTGCGTGATTTCCGGGCCGCCGCAGGCCTTGGCGGCCACAGCGGACCGGTTGGCGGGAGACGGTGTCGCCACGGTGCCGCTGCCGGTGCGGCATGCCTTCCACTCGGCGGCGACAGAGCCGGTGCTCGCCGAGCTGACGCGTACGGCCGCGGGCTGCGAGGTCTCGGCTCCGACAATTCCGATGGTCTCCAGCCGCACCGGCGGGTGGTGGAACGGCGATGCCGGCGCCCCGGACTACTGGGCGCGGCAGATGCGCGAACCGGTGCGGTTCGGGGCCGGGCTGCAGGCGGCGGCGACCGGCGCCGGGACAGTCTTCGTGGAGGTCGGCCCGGATCAGGCGCTCACCAAGCTCGCCCGCGCGCAACTGCGGGACAGCGCGACCGCCGTCGCATCGCTGCGCCGCGGCGCCGAGCATCGGGCGCTGCTGGAAGCCGTCGGCGCGGTGTGGCGATCCGGAGCGGACGTGGACTGGGAGGCCTTCTACGAGCCGGAACGGCGCCGCCGGCTGCCGCTGCCGACGTACCCCTTCGAAAGGGTTGACTGCAGCCTGCCCGCGGGCGCGGCGACACAACTCGGGGCCGCGGGCGCGGCGGTGGTGGTTCCCAGCGCCCCGGAGGCGCCCCGCGACGCCGAGGCGGTCCCGCAGCCTCACGACCTCAGCGAAGACGACGCCGCCGCGGACGAGGTCGAACGCACCGTGCTGCGGATCTGGCAGGAGCGGTTGGGCAGCACGGACTTCAGCGTCCACGACGACTTCCTGGAGTTGGGCGGCAACTCGTTGCTGGCGGCGCAGATCTTGACTCGGCTGCGGGACGCGTTCCCGGTCCAGTTGCCGATGGGCGTGCTGATCGACTCGCCGACAGTCGCCGAGTTGGCCCAGCGGATCCGCGTGCTCATCGCGGGTGACGCCTTCGTGGTGGTCGACGAGGAGGAGCCCCTCAGCGGGTCCGTGCCGCTGTCGCCGAACCAGCGCCGCCTCTTCGACATCGCGTTGCGCCCGGACCACTGGAACACCGGCTTCCAGATTGAGCTGACCGAACCGGTGGCCGGCGACACGCTGCAGCAGGCCTTCCGGGTCGTGCTGCGCCACCACGATGCGCTCCGGCAGCGGTTCGCGCGTGTCGACGGGCTGTGGCAGGCGCATTGCGCGGCGTCCGAACCGGACTGGACGCTGTCCCAGCTTGACCTCTCGGACCTCGCCCCCGGGCAGGCGGACGGGCGGCTTCGCGCCGCCGCCGACGCGATGCAGGGCTCGCTCGACCTCACCTCCGGGCCGCTGCTTCGGGCGGTGCTGGCGCGCCTGGGCCCAAGCCGCCCCGACCGGCTCCTGATCGGCGTCAACCATCTGGTGATTGACGGGTACTCCTGGCAGCTCGTCCTGGAAGATCTGTTCACCGCGTACCAGCAGTTGGTGTCCGGCAGCGGGCCGGTCAGGTTACCCGCGAAGACCAGTTCCTACTGGGACTGGTGCCGCCGGATCCCCGAGTTCCTCGACAGCGAACGGGCGCAGGCTGAGCTGCGGCACTGGGCCGGGCTGCCGTACCACCTGGCGGCGCCGCTGCCCCGCGACCGGGAGGGGAGCAACCTTCAGGCTGACAACGCGGCGGTGCAGGTGCAGCTGAGCGCGGCAGCGACCCGGACGCTGCTGGGCCACGACATCCAAGCCGCGCTGGCTACCGCCGTCGCATCGACAGTGTCCCGCTGGACCGACGCCGGCCATGTGCACCTTGACCTCTGGCACTACGGGCGCTCGGGCCTGACGCTGGGGCTCGACATCAGCCGCACCGTTGGCTGGTTCGCACTCTCCCACCCGGTGGTGGTTCCGGTCCCGGCCGACGCTGACCTCGCCCAACGTCTGGCCGAGGTGCGACGCACGCTCCGCGACGTGCCGTACGACGGAAACGGGTATCTCGCACTGCGGTACGGCCAGGCCGACTCGCCCCTACGGGGCACGCCCAAGGCCGAGATCGCGCTGAACTACGGGGGAGTGTGGGACGCCCTGCTGCCCGCCGCGACGCCTGCCCGGGTCCTCGCCGAGCCGCCCGGCGTGTTCCATGCGCCGGACAATCAACGCCCCTGGCTGCTCGCGGTGATGGCGGCGGTGCGCGAGGACAGGCTAGGGATTGTCTGGCGCTTCGCTGAGAAGATCCATGACCGCGCCACCATCACGGCCAAAGCCGCCGAAACCGTACGCGTGCTGGAAGATCTGGCGGACCATCTCGCGTGAGAGCCACCGCCACATCGACCCGATTCGGGTCTCGCGGTGCGATGTGAATTTAGGGGGATGTGTCAGGGTCCGGGCATCGGAGTGACTTCTGAGCCTCGACCGAGCAGGCATGTTCGGTCGTAGCGGCATGGCCAACGGGACGAGAGCGCCTCCGTTCCCGTCGCAGGGAGGGTGGCGGCGCGGTAGAGAGAAGGGAGAAACACGCGATCACGTCCCAGGTGAGGAGGCCAACCATGTACGTGGCGGTACGGCGATACGAGGGGACTGGCGATCCTGCCGAGTTGGGGCGCCGGGTGCAGGCGGGGTACGTGCCGCTGATCCGAGAGGTCGCCGGGTTCGTGGCCTACTACTGCGTCGACGCTGGAGACGGGGTGGTCATCACCACCAGCGTCTTTGAGGATGAAGCTGGCGCCAACGAATCCACCAAACGAGCTGCGGAATTTGTGCGGGAGAACCCGTCGCTGTTCCCAAACCCCGCTCATGTCACAGCCGGTGACGTCGTGGCGTCGGGGAAGCCGAGTGGCTAGCTAAGCCCGCCCCGCTGGGCTCGGCGCCGTCGGGGTCGAGGCCGAGATCCGACATCCCGAGGACCTTGTCGGCGAAGTGCTGGTGCATCCACTCGAGGTGGTCTTCACGGCTCTCCACGATCCGGTGGGTGTCCCACGCCGGGATGTCCTGTTGCCGGAACACCGTCATCCTGGCCGGGTCGATCTCGTACACGTGGTCGAAACGCATCACCACGTTGTCGTTGATCCGGCGCGCCTCGGGCGGTCGCTGCGCGGAAAGCCTGAACCCAAACATGACCCCTACTCCTGGTACGCCTGATCGAGCAGGTACTTGCCGGGGTTCATCACGTTGTTCGGGTCCAACGCGCGCTTGATCTGCTTCATCACGGTGAACGCGCCGCCGAGTTCGGTGGGGACGTACTCGACGTCGCCTTCCCGGCTGGCCCCGTGGCAGGCGCTGATCGAGCCGCCGTACTTGAGCGTGACCTCGGTGATCTCACGCTTGCAGTTCAGCCAGCCCTGCCACGTCTCATCGTTGAGCTTCTGCTCCCAGATCCCGACGTCGATCTCCACCAGGTAGTCGCCCCAGGGCTTGTACGCCCCGTTCGTGTACGTGAACATGCCCCAGTCGTCGAAGATCCCGTACCGCGAGATGTAACGGTCGACGATCGCGTGCCACTCCTCGCGGACCCGCGGCAGCACGCTGTAGTTCAACGCCGCGTCCTCACAGTGCCAGGACATCGGGACTGCCTCGCCGGTGCGCAGCCGCCCGTGCAGCGGGATCGCGTACCGGTCGTGGCGGGCGGCCCAGTCCCCCTGGCTGACCTCGTCACCGAGGTACCTGCCGCCGGATTCGCGGCCGATCCGCATGATCTCCCTCGCGGCGGGCGTCACCTCGGCCTCGTTGCCGTACATCGCCACCGCCACCACACTCTTCAGCCAGTCCGGCTGCTCGATGTACGCCTCGTCATCGCGGCGCAGGTACGCCAGCTTCCACTCGTCGAAGAGCACCACTCCGGCCAGCGTCGCGAACCCGGACCTGGCCAGCGCCCCGGTGCTGCGCCACGCGGTGTCGTAGTCCGGATAACCGAAGAACGCGGCGAACTCCACCTCCGGCCGCGGCACGAGTTCCAGCGTCGCTTCGGTGATCACCCCGAGCGTCCCCTCGTGGCCGAGGAACAGCTGCTTGAGCGAGAACCCGGTCGACGCCTTGCGAAGCTTGTGTCCGCCGCCCTCGCCGACCCGGATCACCTCTCCGGTGGGCAGCACCACCTCCATTGAGCAGACCAGGTCCCGGGTGTGTCCGTAGCGGGCGCCGATCAAGGACCAGCCGCCGGTGCCGATCCGTCCGCCGATCATCGAGCACGGGTAGCTCGCCGGGTCGTCCGGGAACATCACGCCGTGGGGTTGCAGCACCTCGTTCAACTTGAGCATGTTCAGGCCCGGCTGCACGGTGACGGTGCGGTCCAGCAGGTCGATCTCCCGGATCTGGTTCATCCGCTTGACGTCCAGCAGGATGCCGCCTCTCATCGGGGTTGCCCCGTCGGTCAAACCAGTCCCGGCGGCGCGCGGCACGATCGGGGTACGGGTGCGGTTGGCCAGACGCACCACCTCGGCGACCTGCTCGGTGGTACGCGGCAGCACCACCACGTCGGGCACGTGCTCCCGCCACCGGTGCACGGGGAACGGCGCCGGCACCCGGGTGCGGTTGAAGCGCGCCGGCTTGTCGACCAGCACGCCGTCCTCACCGAGGATGCCGACCAGCTCGTGATACAAGCTGCCTGAGACGGCCATGGCGGTCATGTCTTCACCGCTCCGACTTCGATGCCGGCGCCGGTGTGACTTCGATGCCGGCGGACTCGGCGACCAGCTCCATCAGGTCACGCACCTCAATGTCTCGTTCCTGACCGGCGGCCGAGAGCGGTCGCTCGGACCAGACGCAGGCGCTGACCAGCAGGTCGACGTCGAGCTTCGCCGCGTGGTCGAGCCGCTGCCGGCTGATCGCCGCGGTCAGCTCCGGCTTCTCGATCCCCAACCCGGCGCCCGCTCCGGAGCAGTACGCCCACTGCGTGACGTGGTCGACGTCGCGGAAGTCCAGACCAGGGATGGCGCGCAGGATTTCCCGGGGCGAGGCGTGGATGCCCTTGCGTTTGTTGAGCCGGCACGGATCGTGGTAGGTGGCCACCCGCTCGATCGGCTCTGTCAGCGCGAGTCTCCCGTCCCGGATCAGCTCCGCGACCAGTTCGGTGACGTGCAGGATCTCGAACTCGTACGCCTCGCCGAAGAACCTCGGGTAATCCTCGGTGAAGGTGATGTAGTCGTGCGGGTCCAGCGTGATGATCCGGGTGGCGCCGATCGCCCGCCAGTCCGCGACGTTGTGCTCGGCGAACTCACGCGACCGCTGCACGTACCCCATCTCGGCCGCCGGCCCGCCGCAGCACCACTGCTCGGCCATCAGCCCGAACTCGACACCGGCCCGTTGCAGGATCTGGGCGACCGCTCGGGGCAGCGAGGTGCGGTAGAACGCGGCCTCACAGTCCACGAACAGCACCGTGTCGCCGCCCACGCCGAGCCCGAGCCCGTCCGCCCAGCGGGCCACGTTCTGCTGCGAGACCGGCACGTCGAGCACCGGTTCGTTGTGCTTGTCAACCGTCGCCTCGACCCACCGTTTCCAGTTCGGCTGCTCCACGCCGGAGTCGACCGCCAGTGCCCGCATCGCCTTCACGACGTCGACGGTGCGGGTACGGGCCCGGTAGAAGTCACCCGCCATCAGCGTGTTCGGGCATCGCAGCTCGCAGGCGCCGCACTGGGTGCAGTGCACGTAGTCCTCGGCGACGTCGGCGACGGTCAACTCGCCCTGCTCCATCGCGACGATGTTCGCGTGGAACGCGGTCGGCGAGTGGTTCTCGTTCTGCGTCACGGCCATCACGGGGCACACGTTGCGGCAGAACTTGTGCCCCGAGCTGAAGCACCCGTACGCCGGGTCCCGCCACTGCTCGACGAACTTCTGCCGCAGGTGCTCCGAGTCGGTCGTCATGGCAACCTCATGCGAATGCGGGCATCACGCGGTCGTGGATCAGCCTCAGCTGGCCCTGCACGTCCGGCACCCCTTCGATGTCCTTGCCGCTGAACAGCTTCACCAGCTTCGCGTCGGTGATCGCGGCGATGATGTGGTTGACGCCGGTCGGAAGGATGTCGCTGCGCAGCTTCTCGACGC
>JBOGDL010000104.1:0-4963 GCA_050701815.1 Micromonosporaceae bacterium
TGGTGGGCAGGCCGGCTTTCGCGATGTTGGACGAGCCCACCACCGGACTGGACGTCTCCGCTCGGCAGGAGCTCTGGGACGCGCTGCGGGCCTGCCACCGCACCGGGACCACCATCCTGCTCACCAGTCACTACCTGGAGGAGGTGGAAGCCCTGGCCGAACGGGTGGTGGTGATGGACGCCGGGCGCGTCCTGGCCGCCGACTCGCTGTCTGCGGTGATGTCCCGGGTACGGGTCCGCCTGGTCAGCTTCGCCACGTCCGCCCCGTTCGACCCGGACCCGCTTCCCGGGGTGGCGCGCGCGGAGCACGACCGGGGCCGTCACCTGCTGTACGTCACCGACTCGGACGAGCTGGTCCGCGCCTTGGTGAAGCAGCCGATCCCGTTCCAGGACCTGCAGGTGCGCGGGGCTTCCCTGGAGGAGGCGTTCCAAGCGCTGGTCAACGAGCCCGGCGAGAGACGTCCCGAGCCCACTGCCCCGGAAGGAGTGCCGGCATGACCGTGCCCTCGCCCACCCAGCCCAGCGTCTGGCGGCTGACCCTGTTGCACACCCGGTTCGCGTTTCTGGAAACCGCGCGGGTGCCGATCGCGGTGATCGGCAGCCTGGTGTTCCCGACTCTGGCGTACCTGTTCTTTGTGGTCCCGATGCGCCAGGTCGCCGAGAACCAGGTGCTCGCCACGTAGGCGACGGTCGGGATGTGTTTCTTCGCGGTGATGTCGAACTGCCTCTTCACGTTCGGGGTGGGGGTGGCCGAGGACCGGGAGAAGCCGTGGCAGCCGTACTTGCGCACGATGCCAGCGGGCAGGGGCCCGGCGATGGGCGCTCGCCTGCTCAACGGCCTGACCTGGTCCCTGCTGGCGCTGGCCCCGCTGCTGGTCACGGCGTGGCTGTTGACCGCAGCATCGATCAGCCCGGTGCGGCTCGCCCTGAGCGGGGCGCTGCTGGCTGTCGGGGCATTGCCGTTCCTGTTCGGCGGGCTGGCGATCGGATACCTGATGCCGACGAAGGCGGCGCTGGCGGTGGCTCAGGTGGTGATGTTCAGCTTCGCCTTTGGCGGGGGGCTGTTCCTGCCCCCGAGCCTGTTCCCAGACTGGCTGGACCGGTTGTCGATGTTCCTGCCCTCGCGGTCGGGCCGGGATCTGCTCGAGTGGGGCGCGCTAGACGGCAACCTCAGCTCCACCACCACGCTGACGGTCGCGGCGTGGACGGCGGCGATGGTGGTGGCCGCGGGGTGGGCGTACCGGCGGGACCAGGGGCAGCGGTTCCGCTGACACGCGGCTGCCACGCCGGGACGAGAGCAGGGCCTTCACACAGACTGGCGCCCGGGCGTACGAGCCCGGGGCGCCAGTGTGTCGCTGTGGTGGCCGGCACGGCCGGCCACGGCCGGCCACGGCCAGGCTATTCGCCCGGCCGCATCACGCCGATGTGCGCCCCTTCCTCGAGGAACGTGGGGATGGTGACTCCATCGAAGCTCTCCGTCTCCACCGGCTCCACCTCATGGGGCTGGATCTTGCCGTCCCGGACGTCCTCGGCCCAGTGGCACGCGACCCGGTGCCCCGGCGCCAGCTCACGCAACGCGGGCCGCTCGTCATGGCAACGCGTCGACTGCCGCCACGGACACCGGGTGTGGAAACGACACCCCGATGGCGGATTGGCCGGAGAGGGAAGGTCGCCCACCAGCAGGATCCGCTCCCGGCGGTCTTCCACCACCGGATCCGGCACAGGCACCGCGCTCATCAACGCCCGGGTGTACGGGTGCAGCGGCGTGGCGTACAGATCGTCGCTGTCGGCCTCCTCCACCAAGGCGCCCAGGTACATCACGCCGACGGTGTCGCTGATGTGGCGCACCACAGCCAGGTCGTGCGCGATCACCAGGTACGTCAGATCACGCTCGCCCTGCAGTTCCTCAAGCAGGTTGAGCACCTGCGCCTGGATCGACACGTCCAGGGCGCTGACCGGCTCGTCGGCGACGATCAGATCTGGCCCCAGCACCAGTGCCCGGGCGATCCCGATCCGCTGCCGCTGCCCGCCGGAGAACTCGTGCGGGTACTTGCGCAGCCCACCCGAGGGCAGGCCCACCGCGTCCAGGGTCTGCAAGATCAAGCGCTTGGCCGCGTTGTCGCCCTTCGCCAGACCGTGTGCCCGCAGCCCTTCGGTGAGCAGTGACTCCACGGTCTGCCGGGGGTCCAAGCTGGACAGCGGGTCCTGGAACACCATCTGCATCCGGCGTCGCAGCCGGCGCAGCTGCTCGCCCTTGAGGTCGCGCACCTCGATGCCGTCGAAACGGACCCGCCCGTCGGTCGGCTCGATCAGCCGTAGCAGGCCACGACCCAGGGTCGACTTGCCGCATCCCGACTCGCCCACCAACCCGTACGTCTGGCCGCGCTTGATCGACAGCGAGACTCCGTCCACCGCGTACACGTGGCCGATGGTGCGGTCCAGCAGGATTCCCCGCTTGATCGGGAAGTGGACTTTGAGGTCCCGCAACTCGAGCAGGGCGCCGTCACCGTCTCCTGCCGGGTCGGATCCTGCCGGTTCCACAATCGGCTCCGTGACGGCCGACTCGGCTGCCGTCTGGCTCACTGGACGCCCACCTCCTTCGCGTCGCCGTCCGCTTCTGCCACGCCACGCGACCCGGGCCGGTCGCTGACCGGGTTGTGGCAGCGAAGCAGCCGGTGCCCGTCGGGCAGCAGCTCGGGCGTGTCGTCCACGCAAACATCGAGCACGTTGTCACAGCGGGGCGCGAACGCGCACCCCTCCGGCCATGGAATGTTCTCGTTGATGGAACCCCGGATCGGATGCAGCAGGGACCCTCGCGGTTGATCCAGCCGGGGCACTGAGTTGAGCAACCCATGGGTGTACGGGTGCTTCGGCTCAGCGAACAGCTTCTGGCGAGTCGAGTTCTCGACCACCCGGCCGGCGTACAGCACGTTGACCGCGCTGCACATGCTGGCCACGATCCCCAGGTCGTGCGTGATCATCATCATCGAGGTGTTCTCCGACTCCTCGACCAGCTCCCGCAGCAACGCCAGGATCTGCGCCTGGATCGTCACGTCCAGGGCGGTGGTGGGCTCGTCGGCGATCAGCAGCCGGGGGCGGCATGCCAGCGCCATGGCGATCAGCGCCCGCTGCCGCATCCCGCCGGAAATCTGGTGCGGGTACTCCTTCAGGCGCCGGTCCGGGTCCGGAATCCCGACATCGTCTAGCAGTTCCCGCGCCTTGGCGGTGGCCCGCTTGCGGCTCATGTCGCGATGGCGTTCCAGCACCTCAGCCACTTGCACGCCGATCGGAATCACCGGGTTCAGCGAGGAGAGCGGATCCTGGAAGATCATCCCGATGTCGCGGCCCCGCCGGTCGCGCATCTCATCCCGCCTCACCTTGAGCAGGTCGACGCCTTCGAACTTGACCTCCCCGGTCACTTGCACTCCGCGGGCCGGCAACAGCCCCATGATCGCCAGCGCGGTCACAGACTTGCCGCATCCAGACTCGCCAACCAGCCCCACGGTCTGGCCGGCCTCGACGGTGAAGCTGACGCCGTCTACGGCCGTGAACGACGGCAGCCCGCGCCGCTTGAACACGACCCTCAGGTCACGTACCTCGAGAAGGGTCATTGGTTACCGCCGGTTCTTTGGGTCGAGTGCCTCACGCATCGACTCACCCAGCAGGGTGAAGCCGAGTGCGACAATGATGATCGCGATAGCGGGGTAGATCGCAAGCTCGGGGCGCACATCCAGATAGCGCTGCGCCTCGCCGAGCATCAGCCCCCACTCCGCACGGTTGCGGTCCTGGTCACCGAGCCCCAGGTACGACAGCGCCGCCGCGTCCAGGATCGCCACCGCCAGGGTCAGGGTCGCCTGCACCAGCACCGGCGCCAGCGAGTTCGGGAGCATGTGCCGCAACACGATGGTGTGCTCCCGCACCCCGAGCGCCCGCGCGGCGAGGACGTGGTCGCTTTCCCGTTGCGCCAGCATCGACGCTCGCAACAGCCGGGCGAAGATCGGCACCGCCACCGCGGCCACCGCGAAGATCACGGTCCATTGGTTGGGCCGCTTCGCCAACGCCACCAGCGTGATCGCCAGCAGCAGGCTGGGCATCGCCAGCATCACGTCGGTGACCCGCATCAAGAGGGTGTCGACCCAGCCGCCCAGCGCGCCTGCGAGGCCGCCGATCACCATCCCGATGGCGAGCCCGATCAGGGTGGCGAAGACACCCACGAAGAGCGTCTGCCGGGACGCGTAGATCAGCCGGGAGGCGAAGTCACGCCCCAGGTTGTCCGCGCCGAGCGGGTAATCACCTATCGGCCCCGGGATGTGGTCGGCCCGGCTGGCGTTGATCAGTTCGTCGAAGCGGGTCGCTGGGTCATGGGGGGCGAGCAATGGCGCGAAGGCGGCGAGCAGGAGGAAGGATCCGATGATCGCCGCTCCGGTGATGGCGACCGGGTTGCGCACCAGCCGGCGCAACGCGTCCACCATCAGACTGGTGCCGCCACTGCTCGCAGAGGCGTCCGCGAGGTTGTCGATCCGCTCTTTCTTGCGCTCCGCGAGCTTCTCTAGAGTCACTTGACACGCACCCTCGGATCGATGATCGCGTACGACAGGTCGACGATCAGGTTGACCACCACGTACACCGCCGCCGCGAGCATGATCATGGCCTGCAACCGCGGGTAGTCGCGCGCCGTGATCCCTTCGGCGAGCAGCCAGCCCAGACCCCGGAACACGAAGACGCTTTCGGTCAACACCGCCCCGCTCAGCAGCGCGGCGGTGAGCAACCCGATCGCGGTGACCACCGGCAGCAGCGCGTTGCGCAGCACGTGCCGGGTCCGGATGGTCTGCCGCCGCAGCCCCTTGGCCTCGGCGGTGCGCACGTAATCCTCATGGAACACGTCGAGCACACTGGCCCGGGTGATCCGGGTGATGATCGCCAACGGGATGGTGCTCAGCGTCAGACCCGGAAGTATCAGGTGT
>JBOGDL010000105.1:0-4524 GCA_050701815.1 Micromonosporaceae bacterium
GCCACCGGCGGCACCGGCGGCGGCAACGTGGTGCTGCTCGCGGCGGCAGACCCGCGGGTGCGGGCGGTGGTGAGTCAGATGCCGGTGGCGGACGGCCGGGACTGGCTGCACCGGATGCGCACCGAACATGAGTGGTTGGAGTTCCTGGCGCTGCTGGAACAGGACCGGGCGGAACGGGTGCGCACCGGCAAGAGCCGGATGGTGCATCCGCGCGAAGAGATCATGGTGGCGACCCCGGAACGCACACGCCTCGGCTTCAAGAAGGACGTGGACGCGAAGGTCGGACCGCTGGCGCCGCTGCGGATGGTGGACGACCTGCTGACGTACCAGCCGGTGCAGGCGGCGCGGGGGCTGCGCACCCCGCTGATGGTGGTGGCGGTGGAGAACGACGCGACCACCCCGGCCGACCACGCGGAGGCGATCTACCAGGCGGCGAGCGGGCCCAAGAAGCTGCTGATGCAGCGGCACACCAGCCACTACGCGGCGTACCAGAAATATGGAAAAGCGGTGATCGAGCAGATGGTCGCCTGGTTCCGCGAGCACCTGCAGCCCCCCGCCGACATCGTGGTCAGCTCGGCTGGACCTCAGCGCCCCGTCGACAGCTCCACCGACCGGTGAGGAGGCCGGATGCGTTTTGGACTCTTGTTGCCACACTTCGGAGAGCACGCCAGCGCCGAGAAGATCATCGCTGGGGCGCGCCTTGCGGAGTCACACGGCTTTGATTCGGTGTGGGTACGTGACCACCTGGTTTTCGAGCCGCATGGTCAGTTCGAGAAGCCGAACGCCACGTTCTACGAGGCGCTCACCGTGCTCACCGCCGTGGGTGCGTCCACCGAGCGGCTGCAGCTCGGCACCGGCGCGCTGATCCCGTTCCGGCATCCGCTGCACACCGCGCAGGTGGTGACCACGATGACCCAGTTTTTCGGGCCCCGGCTGATTCTGGGCTTCGGGGCTGGGAACTCCGATCACCAGTTCGAGTCGATCGGGCTGGGTGGGGTGCCCCGGCCCGAGCTGGTGCAGGACAACGTGCGGATCATGCGCCGGATCTGGACCGAGCAGCAGGTGGAGTGGGACAAGCCGCCGTTCCGGTTTGACGACATCACGATCGAGCCGCCGCCGGTCGGCGGTCCGCCGCCGCTGTGGTACTGCGGGGCGACGCCAAAGTCAGCGCGGATCGCGGCCGAACTGTGCGATGGCTGGCTGCCGGGTCGGATCTCTTTGGGGACGCTGCGGAAGCGGGTCGCGACGTTGGACGAGCAGTCGGCTGCCCACGGCAGGGCCCGCCCGAGCGTCGGGATCATCCCCACCACTTCGGTGGCGAACACCGCCGCAGCGGCGCTGTCCCGGGTCAATGTGGACGGCCTGCTCGCCTGGGCGAACCATTCGCGCTACTGGGTGAAGCCGGAGTCCGGCCGATTTGAGACCGTTGAGGATCTGCAGGGGGTGCTGATCCACGGCACGCCGGATCAAGTTGCGGAGCAGTGCGAGACTCTCCGTGGTTGCGGTGTGGACCATCTGGTCTTTGACTTCCGGCTGTCGTTCCCGTTGTGGGAGGAGCAGATCGAGATGCTCGGGGAGCAGGTGTTGCCCAAACTGAGGCCCGCTCAGTGAGTCCGCTAATCTGCTGCGCGCGTCCAATGGGGTTTTCGCCGGGCTGTCGTTGTCGCCTACGGCTTCCCTGTGGGGCTTATCGGCGGGGCGCGGCCGGCAAAGGATTCGGGCGACCGTGGTTTGGGGCGCCCCCGCCCCGGCAAGAGTTGTATACGATGACATACATTCCGAGCGCGTACGGTCACCATGAGGAGACGTGATGCCACCACGGCGCACGACTGAGGGGACAACCCCCAACGGACAGCGACGCTCCCCGTACGAGCGGCTCCAGCAGGCGATCCTTGTTGGCGAGTTGGCTCCAGGGCAGCAGTTGGTGGAGACCACGCTGGCGCAGACGTACGAAGTGAGCCGCACCCCGATCCGGGAGGCGCTGACCCGGCTGGAGCAGGACGGGTTGGTGGTGCGCAGCAGCCGGGGCCTGGTGGTGCGGGAGCGCAGCCCGGAGGAGATTCTCGACATCTACGAGACCCGGATCGTGCTGGAGGCGACCGCGGCTCGGGTGGCGGCGGCGCGGCGTACCCAGATCGACGTGATCACCCTGAAGCGGATCGCGGATCGGTTGGAGCGCCTGGAGTCGCGGGACGAAGACGAGATGGCGGACGCCAACCGGGAGTTCCACCGGGCGGTGTGGCGCGCGAGCCACAACGAGACCTTGGCTGACCTGCTGACTCGGCTGGACCTTCACCTGGCGCGGTATCCCGCGACCACGCTGTCGCAGCCGGGCCGGTGGGAGGAGGCCAACCACGAGCATCGCTCGATCATCGAGGCGATCGACAAGCAGGACGGCACGCTCGCGGCTGAGCTTGCGGCCACTCACTTCACCAAGGCTCGCGACCTGCGTCTGGCGCTGTGGGAGAACGCCCAGATCTGAGGCGCGGCGAAACCCGCCGTGCAGGCCGTCAACGTTCGGTTGACGATACTCATGCGTCAACTTATGGTTGACGCATGACGAATTCATCCCAGAGCGGCAATCCAGCCAGCCCAACTGAGGGTGGGGATCCGGTCCGGATCCCGGATTCAGTGCGGCTCGACGACCTGATCGCAGCCATCACCAAGGTGCACGCTGATCCTCTGGACCAGCTCTCTTCGGCGTACCTGGCGGCTGAGTATCTCGGCGAGGTGGCCGACCACCTGATCGGGCATTTCGTGGACCAGGCCCGACGTTCCGGCGCGTCGTGGACGGACATCGGCAAGAGCATGGGGGTCAGCAAGCAGGCGGCCCAGAAGCGTTTTGTGGCCAAGGACCCGGACCTCGACCCGAGTCAAGGCTTCAGCCGGTTCACCGACCGGGCCCGGAAGGTCGTGGTCGGCTCTCAGGTGGAAGCCCGTCAGGCGCGCCACAGCCAGATCCTCCCCGCGCACCTGGTTCTGGCGCTTCTGAAGGAGCCGGAGTGCGTCGCCACAAAGGTGCTGGTCGACCTGGGTGTGGCGCTGGAGCCCGCGCAACGTGCCACGGCCGCGACTTTCCCGCCGCCGAGCGACACCGACCGGGTGCCTGAGCTGATTCCGTTCGACCCGCAATCCAAGAAGGCGCTGGAGCTGACCTTCCGGGAAGCGCTGCGGCTGGGGCACAACTACGTGGGCACCGAGCACATCCTGTTGGCTCTGTTGGAGCTGGAGGACGGCGACGGCGTGCTGGGTGGTCTGGGCGTGCAGAAGGCGGCCGCTGAAGCCGGCATCACCGAAATGCTGGCGGTCATCAAGGCCAATCAGCCGAAGTGACCTCGATCGCGGTGATCAAGGCGTCCGCAAGCGCCGAGGCGCCGGGTTCGGGCTGGTCGTGCCTTGATCACCGCGATCTTTGAGGGCCTCTCCGTGGCTCGTGAGCCACTCGAAAAGCGCACCCGATCCCATGGTGTACAGTCGTATACACATGTCCGCGAGCCAGCGGTTTGGAGTCGGCTCCGACCGCGCGCTCAAGCAGCGGGGCGAGCAATCGGGGAGAGGTGCTGATGAAGATCGTCGTCTGTGTGAAACACGTGCCGGACGCCACGGGCGACCGGCACTTCCGCGCGGACGGCGCCACCGACCGCTCCAGCGCGGACAACCTGCTCTCCGAACTCGACGAGTACGCCGCGGAGCAGGCGCTCAACATCGCGGAATCGCATGGCGGCACCGAGATCTGCTATCTCACGATGGGACCGGAGCCGGCCATCGGCGCCCTCCGGCGGGCCCTCGCGATGGGCGGCGACCGAGCGGTCCAGGTGACCGACGACGCGTTGCTGGGTGTGGACGCGCTCGGCACCTCCGCGGTGCTCGCCGCCGCCATCCGCGCGCTCGGTTTCGACCTCGTGATCTGCGGCATGGCCTCCACCGACGGCTCCATGGGAGTGATGCCGGCGATGCTCGCCGAACGGCTCGCCGTCGCCCAGGCCACGATGGCGAGCCAGGTGATCGAGTTGGCTGACGGCGCGATCACCGTACGGCGGGACAACGATCTCGGCTCCATCACCATGACTGCCCCGCTGCCGGCGGTTGTCAGCGTCACCGATCTCAGCGGCGAACCCCGCTACCCGTCGCTCAAGAACACGATGGCGGCGCGCCGCAAACCAGTGCAGACCTGGTCGTTGGGCGACCTGGGGGTGGACCCGTCGGAGGTCGGCCTGGCCGGCGCCGCGGCGGTGGTGCAGCAGACGCAGCTGCGGCCATCACGGCAGGCGGGGACGGTGACGCCCGACCAAGGCGATGGCGGCGTCAAGCTCGCGGAGTTCCTTGCCCAGTCAAGGATCATTTGACCTGCTTTGGCAGCCGTTCCGCTGCGGCGGGGCAGGCCGTCGAAGCCTGTGCGGAGGTGTGGTGTGAATCAGGTTCTGGTGTTGGCGGACCATGCTGACGGCGAGGTCTCCAAGTCGACCACGGAACTGTTGACACTCGCTCGTCGCCTCGGCGAGCCGGCTGTGGTGTTCCTGGGCT
>JBOGDL010000106.1:0-5998 GCA_050701815.1 Micromonosporaceae bacterium
CACTTCGCGGTACGGGGATCCGGCTGGCGCAAGGAGATCATCCGTGCTGTGGACGGGGTCTCCTTGACGCTGGCACGGGGTCAGACCCTGGGCCTGGTGGGAGAGTCCGGGTGCGGCAAGACCACGCTTGCCCGCACCATCCTCGGTCTGCATCCACCCACCAGCGGCGAGATCCGGCTCGACGGCCACGACCTGGTCGCGGCGCGCGGCCGGCGGTTACGGCGGTTGCGGCGGCACATGCAGGTGGTGTTCCAGGACCCGTACGCCTCGCTCGACCCCAAGATGAGCGTCCACGACATCATCGCTGAGCCGCTGCGGATCAACCGGCGGCCCTGGCGCGACCGGGTGGCCGAGCTGCTGCAACAGGTGGGGTTGGGAGCCGACGCCGGCCGGTTGCGCCCGGAGCAGTTCTCCGGGGGGCAGCGGCAGCGAATCGGGATCGCCCGGGCGCTCGCGTTGGAGCCGGAGCTGTTGATCCTGGACGAGCCGGTGTCAGCGCTGGACGTGTCGATCCAGGCGCAGGTGATCAACCTGCTGAAACGGCTGCAGTCGCAGCTCGGGTTGAGCTACCTGTTCATCGCGCATGACCTGTCGGTGGTGCGCCACATCTGCGACCGGGTGGCCGTGATGCACCTCGGCAAGATCGTCGAGATCGGTCCGCGTGATCAGGTGCTGGGGGCGCCCACGCACCCGTACACCCAGTCGTTGCTCTCGGCGGCGCCGACGCCCGACCCGGCCGCACGCCATCGACGGCAGCGGATCGTGCTGCGGGGTGACCCGCCCAATCCGGCTGACCCGCCGTCCGGATGCTCCTTCCGCACCCGTTGCTTCAAGGCCGCCGACGTGTGCGCGGCAGACGAGCCGCAGTTGCGGGAGCGGGCTGATCGAGGGCGGCTCAGCGCGTGTCATTTCGCGGCGCTCCCCGGACCTGGGAACACCGAAGCAGCTGGACCTGGGAACACGGGAGCAGCTGGACCTGGGAACACCGGTGCAGCGCCTGTCAGAGGGGGGATTTGATGCATCGGTCATGGGGGGTGAAGCGACGGCTCGCCGCATTGATCACGGTGATCGTCGCGGCGGGGACGGCGGTTGCCGGATGCGGGGGCGGAGCCGGGGATGGTTCCGACAACCGTCTCGTGGTGGCGCAGAGCTCGGACGTGCTGTCGCTGGACCCGAGCGTGGACATCTCGCCGATCAGCCTCAACGTGTTCATGAACATCTACGACCAACTGACCAGGATCTCCCGGGACGGCAAGGTCGAGCCGTTGCTGGCCACCAAGTGGGAGTCGTCGGAGGATCTGGCGACGTGGACGTTCACGATCCGCCGGGACGCCACGTTCTCGAACGGGAAGCCGGTCGCCGTCGAGGACGTCGTGTGGTCGTACGAAAAGGTGATGGAAGACGTGAAGTCGCCTGCCCGTCCGTACCTGACGCCGGTGAAGACGGTCGAGAAGGTCGCTGCGGACCAGGTCAGGTTCACGCTGAAGGGGCCGTTCTCCTCCTTTGACCGGCAGGCCTCGCTGATCTCGATCCTGCCGCAGCAGGCGTACCAGGAGGCCGGGGCCGAGAAGTTCGCTGAGAACCCGATCGGGTCTGGCCCGTACCGGTTTGTGAGCTGGAAGAAAGACAGCCAACTGGTGCTGCATGCCCGCAAGAACTATTTCGCAGGCGCCCCGAAGATCCGCACCGTGGTGTTCAAGCCGGTGCCGTCGGCGAACACCCGGGAGGCCGGGCTGCTCTCCGGCGAGCTGGACGTGGTGCCGCTGCTGCCGCCGCCCTCGGTGCCTGAGATCAGGAAGTCCGGGGAAGTGAAGATCAAGACTGTGACCAGCAACCGGGTGCTCTACCTGGGTTTCAACACCCGACAGGCGCCGCTGAACGACGTGAGACTGCGACGCGCCATCGACTACGCGATCGATCGCAAGGCGATCACCAAGGACCTGCTCAGTGGCTTGGGCAAGCCGGCCGGGCAGCTGGTCGCGCCGGTCACCTTCGGCTATGACAGCGCGGTGAAGCCCACACCGTACGAGCCGGAACGGGCGAAACGACTGGTGCGCGCGTCCAGCTACGACGGGGAGCCGGTGGTGTTCCAGTTCCCCAACAACCGCTACTCACTCGGCGTCGAGGTCGCGCAGGCGGTGGGCGGCTACCTCAAGGAAGCCGGGATCGAGGTGACGATGGAGGGGATGGAGTACTCGGCCTTCTTCCCGTTGTGGGCCGAGCGGAAATTGGAGGGCATGCACATGTTCGCGTTCGGGCCCACCACCCTGGACGCCGAGCTGGTGCTCAGCGCCCTGTACGCGAGCGGGTCGCAGGGCTACCTGGCATCCAAGCAGACCGACGCCCTGATCAGCGCCGAACGCGCGGCCGCCGACCCCGCCGTACGCAAGCGGGAGATCGCGCGGATCTGGCGGTTGAGCAAGCGGCAAGCGGCGTACCTGCCGCTGTACAACGAGCTTCAGGCGTACGGGATCGCCAAGAACGTGAAGTGGCAACCGCGTCCCGATGAGCGGCTGCTGTTCGTCGACGCGGAGTTGAAAAAGAACTGATGGTCGACCGTCCGCTGCGCCTGGATCCGACAGCGACCGCGCTGCTGGTGATCGACATGCAGAACGACTTCTGCGACCCAGCCGGCTACTACGCCCGGGCCGGCCGGGACGTCGCCCCGCTGCGGGGCGCGATCGGCCCGACCCTGCGGCTGGTGTCCCGGGCTCGGGAGGCGGGCGTGTCAGTGGCGTACACCCGGTTGTCGCATGGCGGGGGCGCGATGCAGCAGCGTCACAGGTTGACACCCCGGCGGTGGACCGGGAGCGGGGACCGGTTGCAGCCCGGCGGCTGGGGGATCGAGCTGGTGCCGCAACTGGCGCCGGCGCCGGACGAGCTGGTGGTGGACAAGGCGGGGTACTCCGGCTTCGACGACACCCCACTGGAGCAGTGGCTACGCGGGCGTGGTGTGACCACGGTGCTGTTGTGCGGGGTGGTCGGGTACGCGTGCGTGCTCGCCACCGGGTTCTCGGCGTTCGACCGGAGCTTCGACGTGGTGGTCGCCTCCGACGCGGTCGGCAGCTGGGATCGACGCCTGGGCGACGGCGCGCTGGAGACGGTGGATCTGCTGCTGGGCCATGCGACCCGCTCCGACGCCATCGAGTTCGCTCCCGAGCCGCAGCAGGGTTCACCGTCGCGGCAGGGTTCACCGTCGCGGCAGGGGCCGCCCTCGTCGGAGCCGCCCGGGGGAGGTGGCTGATGGCGGCCGACTCCGTGCCTGACCTGGGCGTGCCCGCTGTCGACGCGGTGTGCAACTTCGAGTTCGCAGCACGGCCGGACTGGTCGCAGGACTTCCTCACCAAGAAGATCGGCGCCGAAGCCGAACCTCTGACGGTGGAGTCCTTCCTGGCCAGGATGGACGCCGCCGGGGTGGAGCACGCCTTCCTGGTGGCAGCGAAGGCGGGCAGCAGCCAGCACAAGATCCACCGCCGGGTGAGCTACCAGCAGGTGGCTGACGTGGTGCGCAAGCACCCGGACCGGTTCAGCGGGCTGGCGGGCGTCGACCCCACCGAGGGCATGAAGGGGCTGCGGGAGCTGGAGCACGCGATCACCGAACTGGGTTTCGTCGGCGCCCACCTGTACCCGCACTGGTTCGAGATGGCGCCCGACCATGCCCGGTACTACCCGATCTACGCGAAGTGCGCGGAGCTGGACGTGCCGATCCAGCTGCAGGTCGGCCAGTGCCTGCGGTACTCCGACGATCGGCCGCTGAAGAGCGTGGGCCGGCCGATCACGCTGGACACCGTCGCCTGCGACTTTCCCGAGCTGAAGCTGGTCGGGATCCACATCGGATGGCCCTGGGTCGAGGAGATGATCTCCGTCGCGTACAAGCACCCGAACGTCTACATCGGGTCCGACGCGTACGCCCCGGCGTACTGGTCGAAGGAGTTCGTGCGGTTCATCGACTCCTGGGGCAGCCGGAAGGTGCTGTTCGGCACCGACTTCCCGGTGATCGACCCGGAGCGCGCGCTGCGCGAGATCGACCAGCTCGGGATCCGCGAAGAGTCCCGCCGGCGTTTCCTGCGCGAGAACACCATTGACTTGTACGGCCTGGACCTGCCCCGTGCCACCGGTCCCGCGGCGCCGGCGGGAGCCCCGCGATGAGTGACCTGTTACGGCAACCTGCGGCCGAGGTCCGGGCGCTGCAGGATCGGCTGCTCCGCCGGACCGTTGAGCTGTGTCACCGGGGGCACCCGTTCTACCGCCGGCTGATGCGGCAGCACGGCTTGCGGCCGGAGCACATCCAGTCCTGTGACGACCTGACCAGGCTGCCGCCGACTACCAAGCAGGACTTCCTCGCCGACCCGGAGGCGTTCCGGCTCCAGCTGGACGACCTTCCGCTGGATCAGCGCACGCTCTGGAAAGTGATCTACACGACCGGCGCCGCCAGCGGGGCCCCGGCGCCGATCTATGTCACCTCGTACGACCACTTCGGGTATCTGGATCTGGTGGCGCAGCGCAAGGAGTTGCTCGACCTCCGGGACACCGACGTGGTGGCGAACCTGTTCCCGCTCACCTTGGGCCCGATGGGGGCGTACTCCCGGGCTGTGGACGAGGCGGCCGCCTGCGGCGCCGCGGTGGTCCTGGCGCATCCCGGTCGCCCGGCGCCGCCGTTTCAGGTGCATCGCGGCCTGGACGACGTGGTGCGTCTGATCGAGCGGCAGCGCGCCACCGTGCTGTACGGGATCGCGAGCTTCGTACAGCGGGTGCTGGCCCAGGCCCAGCAGATGGCGGCGGATTTCAGCCAGGTCCGCTTGGCGATGATCACCGGGGAGCCGGCGTCCGCGTTGTTGCGGGAAGACATCCGTGCCCGGATGCACGCCCTGGGTTGCCGCGAGCAGCGCCTGCTCAACCGGTACGGGTCCACCGAGCAGGGCGTGAGCATGGTGGAGTGCGCGGAAGGCAGCGGGTTCCACAGCATCGGGCCGGATCACGTCTTCCACGAGGTGGTCCATCCCGACACCAGCGAGCGGTTGGCCGACGGGCAGCAGGGAATGCTGGCGTTGAGCCATTTGACGCGCCGGGGCACCGTCTTCCTGCGGTACCTGGTCGGCGATGTGGTTTCCATGTCGCACGCGCCCTGCCCGCGGTGTGGCCGCACCAGTCCACGCGTCACGTCCTCACCGGTGCGCAGCGGCGAGCTGGTCAAGGTGCGAGGGACCTTGGTGAACCTGCGAGCGGTGCGGGATCAGGTCCAGCGCCAGCCCGCTGTGCGTGAGTGCCAGATCCTGGTCCGACCCAGCGATCCCACCGATGCGCTCTCCTCGGACGAGCTGGCGATCCGGCTCGTGGTGGCGCCCGGCGATGAGGCGCCGGTCCAGGGGGCGGTCACGGCCGCGGTGGAGCGGGTGGCTCACCTGAAGCCGAGGGTGGAGTTCGTGGCGGCGGGAGATATTTTCGACACCTCCGAGGCGATCAAGCCAGCCTGGGTGCGTGACCTGCGACCTGGGGAAAGTCAAGGGTGACCGGCGCGCCTGCGGTCCGACTCGATCACGGGTCAGGCGAGCTACGTAAGACGAGGAAGTGGGAAACAGCAGATGATCGAGGGCCAGGACACCGATGCGGGCACCACGGCTGCCGCGCGAGTGGCGGACGTGCTGCTGTTGTTCCTGGACGGTAACCCGACCCGCGGGGTCACCGGGATCGCGAAGGAACTCGGCCTGAGCAAGGCGGTGGTGCACCGGATCCTGAGTTCCCTGGTCTCGCGAAACCTGGTGATGACGGACCGCCGGACCCGGCAGTACCGGCTCGGCGCCGCCGCGGCGGCCCTGGGGGCCCGGGCCCTGCGAGAGCTGGACCTGCGTACGGTCGCGCTGCCGGTGCTGCGCCAGCTGCGGGACGTCACGGGGGAGACCACCACGCTGTCGCTTATGGTGGATCATGCCCGGGTTTACGTGGATCAGGTGGAGTCTCCGCACGAGGTGCGGATGCTGGTGGAGATCGGCAGGCGGTT
>JBOGDL010000107.1:0-4887 GCA_050701815.1 Micromonosporaceae bacterium
AGCGTCGAGGCCGCCCCGGCGGACGGCTTGCGGATCAGGTCCCGCCCGAACGGCCACAAGGTGTAGTTCGCGATCCGGAACGAGGCCACGCCGAACGGAATCGTGATGATCAGCAGACAGCAGATCACGCCTGCGATGGCGTACCCGACAGCCAGCAGGAACCCACCGAAGACCAGCCAGATGACGTTGAGCAGGAATCGCATCAGAGCGCGGCCTGGGCGAAGTAGCGATCTCCGCTGCGTTTCAACGAGAGCGCGACGTTGAACGCCTTGGAGAGGTTCTCGCTGTTGATCACCTCATGCGCCAACCCCTGCGCCACCACGGAGCCCTCCCGCAACAGCAGCGCATGCGAGAAGCCCGGCGGTATCTCCTCCACGTGGTGCACGACCAGCACCATCGCCGGCGCCTCAGGGTCGTGCGCCAGCTCGGTGAGCCGCTGCATCAGCGACTCCCGGCCACCCAGATCCAGGCCCGCCGCCGGCTCGTCGAGCAGCAGCAGCTCAGGATCGGACATCAGGGCTCGCGCGATCTGCACCCGCTTGCGCTCGCCCTCGGACAAGGTCCCGTACGTGCGTTCGGCCAGGTGCACCGCGCCGAGTTGCTCCAGCAGCACCCGCGCCCGCACCTCGTCGATCGCGTCGTACGACTCCTTGGCGCGCCCCACCACGCCCCAGGCGGACGTGAGCACCACGTCCTGCACCACCTCGGACGGCGGGATCCGGTCCGCCAGCGCCATGCTCGACATCCCGATACGGGTGCGCAGCTCGGCCATATCGACCTTGCCGACTCGCTCCCCCAGCAGATGCGCTTCGCCTTTGGAGGGATGGACCTGGGCCCCAGCCAGGTTCATCAGCGTGGTCTTGCCGGCCCCGTTCGGCCCGAGCACCACCCAGCGCTCGTCGAGTTCGACCTGCCAGTCGATGGCGCGGAGCAGGTCAGACCCGCCACGGGTCACCGTGGCGTCGTGCAGCCCGATCACCACGTCCGGGTTCAGTTCCCTACGGGACCTGTGCCGTCCCACGTGACGCATCCCGTCTGTCTCGTCACCGGCCCACTCATCACCGGCAGACCTTCTCAGCATTCGACCGCCGCCCCCAGAACAGCTGACACACCAGCCAAGCCAGTCATCTGACCGCTCCATCAGACACCGCAGAGCCGGCGCGGACAAACATCTCGGCCGGCGCGCCGAGCCCCGTAGAGGTGGAGCACCCGTCGTAGGGTGAGCCCCTGCAAACCTCGGCGGCCAGGAGGCAGGGCATGGGCGAGCATATCGAGCGGGCACTCCGGCGACACGGGCGGCTTGCCTGGTCTCACTCCGAAACAGCCTGGTCTCACTCCACGCTGACCTGGTCCCACGCTGACGTCGCCCCGCACGGATTGGTTGGCGGCGACCCGATCGGAGCGGCGTGAGCATGGCAACCGGCCCCGTGGTGCAGATCGACAGCCTCAACAAGACCTACCGCAGCCGGGGCAGGCTCCGCAGAGCCCTGGACGACCTGGAACTCCTGGTGGAACCGGGCGAGATCCATGGCTTCCTCGGCCCCAACGGCTCCGGGAAAACCACCACGCTGCGGGCGCTGCTCGGCTTGGTGCGCGCTGACTCGGGGCGGATGCGGATCCTGGGCCAGGACGTCCCCGCCGCGCTGCCCACGGTGATCGGCGCTGTGGGGGCCGTGGTGGAGAGCCCCCAGTTCTTCGGCAACTTCACCGCCAGGCGCACGCTTCGGCTGCTCGCGACGGCCGGGGGCGTGAAACGCAGCCGGGTCGACGAGGTGCTGGAGACCGTGGGGTTGCGGGATCGCGCCAGGGAGCGGGTGCGCACGTACTCGCTCGGCATGAAGCAGCGACTTGCCATCGCCACCGCCTTGCTCAAGTCACCCCGGCTGTTGATCCTGGACGAGCCCGTCAACGGCCTGGACCCGGCGGGGATCCGGCAGATCCGGGATCTGCTGCGCAGCTTGAGCGCCGGAGGTATGACAGTGCTGCTCTCCAGCCACATCCTGAGCGAGGTGCAGCAGGTCTGCGACACGGTGTCGATCATTTCGATGGGACGCCGGGTGGTGGCCGGGCCGGTCGACGAGGTGCTCTCCCAGTTCGACAAGGGCGACGTGCGAGTGCGGGTGTCCGATCTCGAAACCGCCGCCAGAGTGATCCGGGAGTCCGGGTTGCCGGTGCAGGTCAACGCTGACCACATGATCGTCTCCGACTTGGCCGACCCGACATGGATCACCAAGACCCTGGCGCAGCGCCGGATGTACGTCTCCGAGCTCACCCCGTTGCAGCCTGACCTGGAGAGCGTCTTCCTCAGTCTCACCGGCACCGCGCCGGCGGCCGGTGTGGCGTACCAGGTCGACGACGCGTACCGGCCGCCGCATCCGGCGTCCTCGCTGTTTCAGCAGCTCCCGTCCCCCGCCGTGACAGACCGCGAGTCAAGCCATGCGGCTCCGGCGGCGCCGGAACCCGGGCCGGAGGGCCAGGCCGGCCACAGTCAGCCGGAGGAACCGGATCCCGGCTCGGCCGCGAGCCCGCAAGCTGCGGCGCCCGGACCGAGTTCCGTTGACGAAGGGGCGTCCCGATGAGGCTGCTGCGCGCTGAGTTGACGAGGCTCTTCAGCCGCCGGTTCACCAGGGTGATGCTGCTGGTGCTGGTGCTCGTGCTGACCGTGATCGCGGGGGTGCTGGCATCTCAGACCCGCACCCCGACGCCCGCCGACCTGCAGCGCGCGGAAGCGCAGGCGGCAGACCAACGGGCGCAGTGCCGGACGGCCACTGAGGACGCGCCTGAGGGCGAGTCCGCGTGCGATTCGATTCAGGCCGACGCGTTCTTGCCGTACGCGCTGGACTTCCGCAGCGAGATGCCCGACCTGCTGCCGATCCTCACCGTGTTGCTGGTCCTGTTCGGGTACCTGGTCGGCGCGTCGTTCCTGGGCGCCGAGTGGTCCTCCGGCGGCATCTCCCAGCTGCTGCTGTGGCGCGTGGAACGGACCCGGGTGCTGCTGAGCAAGCTCCTGGCGGTGCTGCTCGCGGTGGTCGGAATCGGACTGGCGCTGGGGGCGGCCTGGACCGCCGCGATCTGGTTCATCTCCCACAACTTCGGCCGCTCGTCGAAACTCACCTCCGAGTTCTGGGTGTCGCTCGGGGAGGACGGCGCGCGCGGACTGGCGCTGGCGTTGCTGATCGCCGCCGCCGGGGTCGCGGTCGCCTCGTTGGGGCGCCGCACCGCTGCGGCGTTGGGGCTGGCGATCGGCTACCTGGTGGTGTGGGAGATGGGCGCGAGGCTGGTGATGATGGCGCTCGGGGTGCCGCTCGCGGAACGGTACCTGCTCTCGTCGTACGTCTTCGGTCTGCTGTTCGGGGAATATCCGGTGGTGGACTACACCCAGAGCTGCACGAGCATGATCTGCGAGCCACAGCAGTTCGTGATCGTATGGCCATGGGCGTTGGCGTTGATCGGCGGAATCAGCCTGCTGATGGTGCTGACCTCCGTGACGTTCTTCCGCCGAAGGGACATTGCGTGACCGATGCCGTTTCGCCCGGCGACCTGTGGCCGCTGGGCGCATCGGTCTCAGAGGGTCCCGGGGGGCCGTCCAGCGCCACACCCCGACCCGGTGGCAGGCGCCCAGGGGCGCCGGACGGGGTGAAATTCGCGCTTTTCAGCGCCGCCGCCGAGGCGGTCGAGCTGTGCCTGTTTGACAAGCGGGGCGCCGAGCGCAGGCTGCCGCTGAGGCAGACCCAGCAGATCTGGCACGGCTTCGTGCCGGGAATCGGGGCCGGCCAGCAGTACGGCTACCGGGTCCACGGCCCGTGGCGGCCCGAGGAGGGGCACCGGTTCAACCCGGCGAAGTTGCTGGCCGACCCGTACGCCCGGGCGTACGCGGGCGAGATGATCTACCACGACGCGATCTACGGCGGCGGCCCCGGCTCCGGCAGGCCCGACCACCGCGACTCGGCCCCGTACGTGCCCCGCTCCGTGGTGGCGGCGCCGGCTGCTGAGCCGCTGCCTCCGGGGCCCCGCGTGCCGTGGGCTGACACCGTGATCTACGAGCTGCACGTACGGGGGTTCACGAAACAACACCCCGACATCCCGGCGCCGCTGCGCGGCACGTACGCGGGGCTGGCCCATCCCGCCGCGATCGAGCACCTGATCAAGCTCGGGGTCACCGCGGTGGAGCTGATGCCGGTGTGCCACCGGGTCACCGAGCCCGCGGTGGCGGCGCGGGGGCTGAGCAACTACTGGGGTTACAACTCGCTGGGCTACTTCGCCCCCGATGCCCGGCTCAGCTCATCAGCTGACCCTCGCGCTGAGTTCCTGGCGATGACCCGGGCGCTGCACCAGGCCGGGATCGAAGTGATCCTGGACGTGGTCTACAACCACACGGGCGAGGGAAACCATCTGGGACCGACCCTGTGCTTCCGGGGAGTGGACAACGCCAGCTACTACCGGCTGGTGCCCGACGATCGCCGGTACTATATGGACTTCACGGGCTGCGGCAACAGCCTCAACATGACTCATCCTCGCACCCTCCAGTTGATCATGGACAGCCTCCGCTACTGGATCCTGGAGATGCACGTCGATGGGTTCCGCTTTGACCTGGCCTCGACTCTGGCCCGAGAACTCCATGAAGTGGACCGCCTGGGGGCCTTCTTCGACATCATCCACCAGGATCCGGTGATCTCCCAGGTGAAGCTAATCGCCGAGCCGTGGGATGTGGGCGAGGGCGGCTACCAGGTCGGCAACTTTCCCAACCACTGGGCGGAATGGAACGGCGTCTATCGCGACACCGTGCGGGCGTACTGGAAGGGGGACGAAGGCCAGGCGGCCGGACTCGCCTACCGTCTCACGGGCAGCAGCGACCTCTACGGGCGTGGCGGCCGGCGTCCCTATGCG
>JBOGDL010000108.1:0-10201 GCA_050701815.1 Micromonosporaceae bacterium
TTGAGCGCAAGCTGTCCCAGCAAGTGCTCGCCGATCGCGCCGGGCTGAGCAAGGGCTACCTCTCGAAGATCGAGAACGGTGAGGCTCGCCTGGACCGACGTACCACAGTGGAGGCGATCGCCCGAGCGCTCGGCACGACGTACGCAGACCTCACTGGGCAGCCGTTCCGGCCAGAGACCGCGGAGATGCAGGTTGCCCATGCGGCGCTTGCCGCGATCCGCACGGCATTTCACTCCACATCGCTCGATTACCGCTCCGACTTGACGCCGCGCCCACTAGCCGCGATCGCGCCCGAGATCGAGGCCGCAGCCGACGCGTGGCAGCGCTGCGACTACCCGGCAGCGGGACGTGACCTCGCCGCCGCGATCACTGATTTGCACGCGCACGTGTCACACGGCGAGGAACAGCGTCGTGCCCTGGGTCTGCTGGTGCACACCCTGGACACCGCAGCCTGGTTAGCCCGAGTGCTTGGGTACACCGACCTCGCGGGTTGGATGGCCGAGCGTGAGCATGACGCAGCCCGGATGACGGAGGATCCTGACCTGATCGGGCTCGCGGTGTTCACGCGGTCGCTGATGCTGGCGGCGGCAGAGGGCCGGACGCTGGCGCGCGCCATGGCAGAGCGCGCCATCGATGAGATCCGCCCTCATGCCTCCGGTGACACGATGCAGGTCGTCGGGGCGCTGCATCTGGCGGCGACGCACGCTGTCTTACCCGCAGACCCGTCCTCGTACCTCACCGAAGCCAGCCTCATCGCGGAGCGCACTGGGGAAGGCCAGCATCTACGCCTGTGGTTCGGCCCCACGAACCTGGCGCTGTGGCATATGAAAGTCGCGATGGAGTCTGGCGAGGGCGGACGTGTGGAGCAGATCGCCCGATCCGTGAACCTCAAGGCCATACCCTCCACCGCCCGGCGCATGATGTTCCACCGTGATCTGGGGATCGGGCTCGGTCAGCAGCGTGGCCGCGAAGCCGACGCCATCCGTTGCCTACTCACGTCAGAGCGGCTGGCCCCAGGGAAGCTGAGATTGGATCCGCTTGCGCGCGAGACTGTCGGGCACATGCTTTCTCGCGCGCGTGCAAGCGCAGGCGGTGCAGAGCTGATTCGCTTGGCACGCCACGTCGGCGTCATTTGATCTTCGGTTGCCTGCTAGGAAACATCGCTGGTAACAACGCGCTTACTTTCAGTCGCATCACAGGCGCGGTCCAATTCGGACACTTGTGGCCCGCGTCGTACCGGTTCCAACAACTGGACGCTGGAGATGAGCGACGTGAAAGCCGTGAGCCACGACGGCACCGCTGGGGTGCCCGAGGCGCCGCGAGTGACGAGGAACGAAACCCGAGTCCTGCCGTACGGCGGGGACAAGGCTGTGGCACGAACGATCGCCGAGTGCCACCGACGCAAGCCCTGGACCGCTAGGTGCAGGGGCTGTGGCGAGCCGTGGCCGTGCCGCGATCGGATCGACGCCGAACGGGTGATCGCCCCGACTGAAGATCCAGCTGATGGGTGACAACTGCGTTTCACACTGGGGCGTTGGCCCGGGCGCAGCTCAATTACTCCTCGCCACAGCCGACACAGCGGCGACCAAGTGAACAGCGAGTACGTGCTGGAGGGGTTGCTGTCCTGCCGGGTCTGCGGGCGGGCGATGCATTCCGCCCCCGGGGTCCACGGCGAGCGGCGCTACGGGTGCGGCCCCGAATGCGCGCAGCCCAACGTGGGCGCGGCGCCGCTGGAGCGGCAGGTGCTGCTCGGGGCGTACGTGCGCGGGTGCGTGGTGCTTCACGGGGTGGGTCGCACCGTGGTGTCACACAATCCGTTCGATGATCTGGCGGTTGGCCAGGTGTCGGCTGAGGAGCTGAGCCGGTGGCGGTTGTGCCGGGTGACTGAACACCGGGCGGTGGTGCGGGCCGCGTACGTCCGGGTCGAAATCGACCAGCAAGGCCGGGCGCATCCGATCCCGCATGGCGACACCGGGCGCGGGCGATGACCTGGGTCGGCGCGGCCGTGCCGCCACCGCCGGCCACGCCGCTGAGGTGCCGGAACTGCGGCGAGCCGATCGTCGACACCGACGTGGGCTGGACTCATGTCGGGTCCGCCCAGGCCCGGTTCGGGTGGCTCTGCCCGGCGCCGCACATGACCCTGGCCGACCCGCCATCGGCGGGCCCTTCTGTCTGGATGAACCCGCTGGTCACGGGCCCACAGATGCCCCGAGAGCCCGCAGGCCCGCAGCTTCCTCATGAGCCTCGGCGGCGCACCACGCCGATTCCACCCACGGCGCGGCAAAGCCACCCGCCCCGAGCCGGCGAGGGCATCCCGTGATCGCCAGCCACGCCGTGACGCTCGCGTCTGGGATCGCGCTCGGCGCCGTGGCCGGCTGGCACGCGCAACGCGCCGTACGCGCCTGGGCCGACTACCGCGCCGTGAAGGCGCAGCTGCCCGGGTTGCTCGCCGCCGCCCGGCGTCTCACCCGTCACGCCGCTGGTGTCGTGCTGGTCGCAGCTTTCCGCGTCGCAGCCGCGTTGTATCTCGCAGGAACCACACACGACTAGGAGCCTCTGTTGTCCCACCTGATAGATGTCAGCAACACCTTGGCCGAGGTGCAGATCGCGCTCGGCGCCGCTTGGGAACGCAGCCAACTGGCCGTCACCCAGGCCCAACTGGCGCACCAGGCCGCGCAGCAGCTTGGCGCGGCCGGCTTGGTCACCAACGCGGAGGAGCTGCAACGCGAACTGCTCGTCGTACAGCAGAAAATCAGCGAAGCCGACCAGAGCGCGGCCATCGCCGTCAACAGCGCCAGCGAGCTGGCCGCCGGGGCGCCGGCCTGATCCGGTTCAGGCCGGGTGTCGAAACGTCGGGCGCCAACCGAGCACAGCGTGGGCCTTGCCGATGTCGGTGACGTGCCGTTCGTGGTCACCAGAGATCCCGAACACGTCGAATCCGTCCCGGTGGTCCAGCGCCGCCAGCACGGCACGCGCGAGATCTGAGGCGGCCAACCCCGGCACCAGCACGCCGTCGTCGGTGCGTTTCAGCTCGGGCGCGTCAGAGACGGGGCTCTGCCAGGCGGGCCACATCTCATCGGGTGTGGGCAACGCCAACCGCAGCACGTTCACGGACATCCCGTGTTCGGTTGCCGCAGCCTGGCAGACCTGCTCGCCGAGTCGTTTGGTCAGGCCGTACACCTCGGTCTCGTCGGGTGGCACGTCCTCGGTGACCGATCTACGGGCCAGCAGGTCCCGGTACACCGACATGCTGCTGATGTAGACGGCGTGCGGCACGCCGGCTCGGTGGGCCTGCATCAGGGTCAGGTAGACCGACGTGACCTGCACGTCGAAGCACGCCGCCGCCCCGGCCGGGGTCTCCCAGCCGCGGGCGGACGTCATCGCGCAATGCACCACCGCGTCGACCCCGTTCACGGCGCCCGCCAGCGCCTCCGGGTAGGTCGCGTCGCCGACGATGTGCTCCCAGCTGTCACCGCCGGCCGCCACGGGCTGCAGGTCGAACACCCGCACCTGATGCTGCTCGGCGAGCTTCGGCAGCATCAGCCTGCCCACTCTGCCCGCCCCGCCGATCAGAAGCACACGCATCGAGGCCTCCCTTTGTCGGCGCCGCCACGGCCCTCCCACACCATCTCACCGATGGGCGCTGTGCCGCTCCTCGATCTGGTCCCGGATCAGCGCGGCCAGCCGATCCAAACCGGCGTCGATCTGCTGCGGCGTCACCACGCTTGCGGACAGTCGCAGCGCGTTCACGGGGGCGACGCCGTCGTAGAAGTGGCTCATCGGGGTGAAGAGCACGCCGTAGTCGCGACCCGCGCGGTCCAGCAGCCGGTCGTCCACCGGAAACGGCGTCGTAACGACCAGGAAGAAGCCACCGGTGGGCACGTTCCATGTCACACCTGGCGTGCCGGCGAACCGTGCGGTTAAGCCGTCAAGAATGAGCCGGAGATTTCTCGCGTACGCGGTGCGTTCGCGCTGGTTGGCAGCGACCAGGCTGCAATCGTGCTCCAGCAGGCTGCCCCCGACCACGGCTTGCGCGATCGCCGAGGTGTTCACCGTCAGCATGCTCTTGATCTTGGAAAGCTGGTCCGCCAACAGGGTGCCGGCAGCGGGGCCGGCGCTGGCGTGGGCCGGGCCGGTGTCGGCGCTGGCGTGGGCGGGGCCGGTGTCGGCGCTGGTGGGGGCGGGGCCGGTGTCGGTGCTGGCGTGGTGCACCCGCTGGTCGGCGATCACGTACCCCACCCGGGCGCCGGGCAGCACCGTCTTGGCGAACGAGCCCAGGTAGACCACCCGCTGCCCGCGATCCAACGCCTTCAGGGTCGGCTGCCGGGACTCCCCATCGGCGTGGAACAACCCGTACGGGTTGTCCTCCAGCAACAGGATGTCGTGCTCGTCCGCGATCTGGAGCAACCGGCGCCGGGCAGCCAGGTCGAGGCTGACCCCGGACGGGTTCGCGAAATCCGGCGAGACGTAACAGGCCCGGGGTCGCAGCCCCCGCTCGCGGGTCTGCCGTAGCTGCGCGGTCAGGTGATCGAAGTCGACCCCGGCGGGTCCACTGGCCACCGGCGCCACGGGCATCTCCACCAGCCGGGCGGCGCCGGTCAGACCCACGTACGTGGGCGCCACCGCGAGCACCACATCGGTCGGGTCGGCGCGCAGCGCACGTAACACCAGGAACATCGCCTCCTGGCAGCCGACGGTCACCACGATCGCCTCGGGATCCACGTCGATCTGCTCGTCAATTCGCAGGTGTCTGGCGATCAGGTGATGTGTGATCCCTTTGGTGCGGCCGTACTGGAACAGGGTGCGGGTGACCTGGTCCTGGTCGAACCCGAGGTCGTCGCCGAGGTGCTGGCAGAACCGCCGCAGCGCGCGGTGCAGCTGCTCCAGGTCGAAGAATTCCTCGTACGGGCGGCCAGCCGCGAACGAGATCGCGTCCGGATACCGCGCCGCCACCTCGTTCAGGAAGTTCATCGAGTTCAGCGCCGGGTCACCGAGCGATCGGTGCAGCTGCCTCTCCGCCAGCACCGCAGCCTCCGCTTGTGGCTCAGAAAGGGTCTCTCCCATGCGCTCCCCCGAGGGTCACGGTGTGCACGTCGTTCGCCGCGGCCAGGTCGGCGCAGCCAGCCAGCGTCATCGCTTCTCGCAGTTCCTGGTGCAGCAACGAAAGCGCGGCGCCGACCCCGCGCTCCCCGTCGACAGCCAGCGCCCACAGCACCGGGCGCCCCAGCAACACCCCGGACGCCCCGAGCGCCAACGCCCGCAGCACATCGACGCCGCTGCGGATGCCGCTGTCCATCAACACCTGGCAACGGCCCTGCACCGCCTCGACCACAGCGCCCAGAGCGGTGACGCTGGCGGCCGCGCCGTCGAGCTGGCGTCCGCCATGGTTCGAGACCACGACCGCGTCCGCCCCGACGTCCACCGCCAGCTCGGCGTCACGCGGGTCCAGGATCCCCTTCACCACCAGCGGAAGGTCGGTCTGCTCCCGGAGCCAGCGCAGGTCCTGCCAGCTCAGCGCCGGCTCGAACGCCAGGTTGGTGTGAGCGGCGACCGCGGACGTCCGCTCCACCGCGTGGTGAGCCATCGACGGCTCATCGCCGGCTTCTCCTGTGGCCTCCGGCACGAGATTCGCCGCCACCACATCAGCCGGGAGCGCGAACGAATTACGCAGGTCACGCAGTCGCCGCGCCATCACCGGGAGATCTGCCGTGAGCATCAGCGCGCTGCAGCCAGCCTGCTCCGCCCGGGCCACCAGCGAACGCACCACGTGACGCTCACGCAGCCAGTACAGCTGGAACCAGACGTCGCCCCCGATCGCCGCGATCTCCTCGATCGGGTAGCTGCTCATGGTGCTGATCGCGTACGGGACGCCGGCGGCGGCAGCTGCCGTCGCGACTGCGAGCTCGCCATCGGGGTGCACCAGCCGCTGGTACGCCATCGGCGCCACCGCAACCGGCATCGCGCTCGCGCCCGCGCCCGCGCCGACCCTCACCGTGGGGGGCGAGGTGGCTCGGAAACCCATACCGCGAGCGTCGGAGCCGTCCCGGACGCCGAGGATGCGAGCGCGGGTGTCTGGCGCCACCACACCTGCGAGGACTCGAGGCAGCAGACCGATCCGGTCCAGGGCCGCCCGGTTCGCCGCCAGTGTGGTCTCCGCGCCGCTGCCTCCGGCGATGTAATCCCACACTGGCGTCGGGAGGGCCGCCTCGGCGGCGGCCTCATAGTCAGCCAGGCTCAGCGGGGAACCGGCCGGCTCCGGCGGAGTCGGGGCCGAACCAGGCAGGTCAGTCATCGGATCGCCCGAGCTGGGTGCGGAGGAATTCAGCGGCTTGGGCCATAGCTTGCTTCGCGGCGTCCAGGACCCCGGACATGGCGAAGAAGCCGTGCACCATCCCCTGGTACCGGGTCTGCTCCACCGGCGTCCCGGCTTTCCGTAGCAGCTCGGCGTACTCCTCGCCCTCATCCCGCAGCGGATCATGCTCAGCGGTGATCACCAGAGCCGGCGGAAGTCCGCTCAGGTCTTCGGCCAGCATCGGCGACACCAGCGGGTTCCGGCCGTCCTCCGGGCTCTTCAGGTAGTGCTTCCAGTACCAGTCAACCGAACGGGAGTTGAACAGCCACGGGTCGTCTCCTTCCCGCATCGACGGTGTGTCGGCCCGATAGCGGGTGTTCGGGTACACCAGGAGCTGCGCCGCCAGCGCCGGGCCTTGCTGCTTCGCCAGCAACGTGACGGCTGCCGCCAGGTTGCCCCCGGCGCTGTCGCCGCCCACCGCCAGCCGCGCCGGGTCGACGCCCAGCTCGGCCGCATGCTCGGCGACCCACCGCACACCGTGGTGGCAGTCGTGCACCGCTGCCGGGAACTTGTGCTCCGGGGCGAGCCGGTATCCGACAGTCACGACCACGCACCCCGCCGCGTTGGCGAGGCTGCGGCAGATGCCGTCGGAGGTGTCGATGCTGCCCAGCGTCCAGCCACCGCCGAAGATGTAGACCAACGCCGGCGCCGGCTTCCCGCTGCTCACTGGGTGGTAGATCCGGATCGGCACGGCGTCGCCGTCGGGGCCGGGGATCGCGCGGTCGCACACCTCACGCACAGGCTCCACCTCACCGCCGCCGGCTTGGATCGCGGCCAGGTCGGCGGCGCGCGCCTCCGCCAGCGACTGCGTGTACAGCTGCGGAACCCGCGCCGCGATCCGGCGGGTCCGCCACTGCTCCACCTGCGGATCGAATGCCATCTGGGGTTCCTTTCAGCTGAGTGCGATCGGCACGTGCTTCAAACCACGCAAGAACAGGCTGCCATTGCCCACCGGCGTGCCCGCCAGCTTCAGATCCGGGAACCGTTGAAACAGCTTCGACAACGCGACCTGGCCCTCGATACGGGTCACCCCGGCGCCTAAGCAGAAGTGCAAACCGGCGCCGAAACTCAACGGCGGCGCCTTGCCACGATCGGGTTGGAACGTGTCCGCGTCGGCGAACCGCGCCGAGTCGCGGTTGGCGCCCGCGATCAACAACAGCACCGAGCCGTCCTTGGGCACCGGCACCCCGCCCAATTCCAGGTCGTACGGGGCCGAGCGGATCAGGAACTGCACTGAGCTGTCGTACCGGAGAATCTCGTGGACGCAATCCAGGGCGAGTTCGAGGTTCCCGGGCAACGCTTTCGTCAGGTCCGGCCGGGCAAGCAACAACGGAAGCCCGGTGCCGAGAAGGTGCACCGTGGTCACGAAACTGGCGTTGAACAACACGATCAAATTGCTGATCAACTCGGTTTCGGTCATCTGGCTCTCGCCGGAGTCGTTGGCCTCCACCAGGGCGCTGACCAGGTCGTCCCGGGAGTGGCGCCGGCGGTTCGCGATCATCTCCACGTAGTAGTCCCGCAGCTCGGCAGCCGCCGTGTCTGCGGCCTGCAACCGCTCCGGGGTCTTGCCGTCGAGGTCAAGGTAGTCGTCCACGCACTGCACCCGGGCCCGGTACCACTCCAGGTCCGAGTCGGGGATTCCGAGAAACTCGGCCATCACCCGGGCCGGCATCGGGAAGGCGAAATCCGCGACGTAATCCAGCTCGCTGCCGTCCGCGCCGAGGTCGGCCATCCGATCCAGCAGCTCATCGGCCACGCGATGCACGATCGGCTCCAACACGCTGAGCCGGCGCGGCGTGAAAACCTTCTGGAACACACGCCGCATCCGCCCATGGTCCGGCGGGTTGCTGAACATCATCGAACTGTGGAACGTGGTGAGAATCGGGTGGTCCCACCATTCGTCGCCACGTTTCTTGTAGTACTTCGGGTCTCTGAGCACCTGGTCGATCAGGTCGTACCCGGTGGCGACCGCGACCAGCGGGGTCATGCCCGGCGCTCGCTTGTCAAGGGGTGAGATCGGCCCGAGGTCACGCAGTTTCGCGTACGTCGGGTACGGGTCCTTGCGCGCGTCCTCAGCGAACAGGCTGGCGAGAATCGCGTCGGCGTCCACGATGAAGCCTCCAAATCTCGGCGCCCTGGAACCGCCAACCCCGCCGACCTGTGCTCAAGCCCATGCCGCCGGACGATCGGCGAGCGCTCGGCAGCGCCGAGACGCCGCGGCATGCCGGGCGCCCCCGAGGCATGCCGCGGCGCCCGGCGCCGACGGGAAATTTCTATCCGCGGAAGAGCAGGCTCAGCGTGACGGCGTCAGCCATCGCCTGGTTCCCCAGATCGTTCGGGTGGATGTGGTCTCCGGAGTCGTACGCGGCGAGCAGCTTGCTGGGCTGGTCCGGGTCACGCAGCGCCAGGTCGAAGTCGACCAACCCGTCGAACTCCTCGCTGGAGCGGAGGTAGGCGTTGACGGCTTGCCGGGTGGCTTCCTTCGCCGGGGTCCAGACCCCCTCGGCGCCGTGACCCTCGTACGGGGTGATGGTGCCGACCAGGTTCCGCAGCCCGTGGTGCTTGAGCTGAGTGTTGATTTGACGCAGCGCCGCGATGATCTCGTCCGCGGAGTCGTTCGACATCCAGATGTCGTTGATGCCGAGGTGGGTGATCACGGTACGCACGTCGGTCTGCGAGAACACGTCCTCGCCCAACCTGGCCTGCGAATTGACGCCCAGCTGCGGGAACCCGGGGAACCCGCCGGCGCCGTCCTCGTCGCCTTCGTGGTTGAGCCTGCTGCCCGCGTTGCTCGCGTTCAGTACGCCAGGGGTCAGCTCAGCCGGCAGCGCCTTGATCAGGCGGTCGGCGAGCAGGTCGGGCCAGCGCTGGTTGGTGTCGATGGTGCTGGCGTTCCCGTCGCCGATCGAGTCGCTGAGCACCACCACCGAGCCGGGGCTGTCGGCGCGTTCCACGTCCACCCCGGAGAGGAAGAACCAGCAGCAGTCCCGGGTGATGCCGAAACCTTCGCCTCCGGCGGCCTCGGTGAGGTCGGTGTCACCCACGAAGTTGTGCTGCCGGGAGGTCGCGTGGAACGTGGTGGGGCCGGTCGGGGTCGGGAAGTACACCGTGACCACCAGGTCTTTCTGGCTGCCGACCGCCAGGTTGGCCGGATCGCTCCACAGCTCGCCGCCCTGCTGCATGGTGGCGGCCTTCGCGCCGTTGAACGTCAACTCGCGCACGGTGGCGGGGTCGATGTCAGACAGCTCGGGTGTGCTGGTGTCCGGTCTGGCCACGGTGGCGTGGCCGACCCGCACGTCCTGCTCCCCGTACAGGTTGGAAAGCCGGATCTTGAGGCGGCCGCCACCCACGCTGGTGTGCACGACCATTCGTACGCTCTGGTCTTCAAAACCGTCGTGGGTCGACCCAGTTTCATTACCGTGAGCGACCGCGGTGGCCCAACTACCGGCCCATTCCGCGCCATCGGAGTCAGTGGCACCGGGCCTCGCGGCGCCCACGCCAGACAATGCCAGCGCGCCGGTGACAGTTAACGCTCCGAAAGCAGCGATCGATTGCCAAGTCTTTGGTGTCTTCACCTGGTGGAACCTCCACAACGCAGGCGGCGCTTATCCGGTCTTCCCGGGCGCGATTTGAGGGGGTGTTGCCGTGGTGGGGCTGAGCACTTGGGGGTATTACAGCGCAAAAGATCCAGCGACTAGCGCACCGGGAAAACCGGCGGCCAACACGTGGTGGGCCCAGAACCTAGTACGAGCGGAAGTGCGCCGTCAAACATTCACAGGTGGCTTAGCAGAAACAAATACAGAATGCGCGCCCGTGCTCTCTCAAAGCCACCGCAGAGGCGAGAGAAGT
>JBOGDL010000109.1:0-4920 GCA_050701815.1 Micromonosporaceae bacterium
ACCCAGGACAGCGGGAGCCGCTTCATCAGGAAACCGATCGGCGCCCACGGCCAGAACGGCACGTACGCCTGAGCGCGTTCCTTCTCGATCGCGGTCACCATCGCGCGGCAGCCGGTCTCGGTGTCGACCATGTACGGGGCGTGCTTCACGCGCTCGTTCATCTCTGACCGGATGTAGCCGGGGAAGATCGTGGACACCGTGATCGGGGCGCCGAGCAGCTCAGAGCGGACCCCCTCCGCGAGCGCGGCGACACCCGCCTTGCTGGCGGCGTACACAGTCAGATTCCTGGGCATCCCGCGTGCCGCGCTGACCGACGAGATCACCACCAGGTGCCCAGCGTTCTGCTTCCGGAAGATCTCCAGCGCCGCCTCGAACTGCGCCAACGCCGAGGTGAAGTTGGTCTCGGCGGTCTGCTTGTTGGCGTAGAAGTAGCCAGTCCCGAGCGGCTGGCCCTTGCCGAGACCGGCGTTGACGATGACCCGATCAAGCGTGCCGAACTCCTCAGCGAATGCTCGGAAGACCGTGAACACCTGCTCGTGGTCGTTCACATCCAGCTCGCGGATCGAGACGGCGATGTCGGGGTGCGCGGCGACCAGCTCGTCCCGCAACGCCTGCAACCGGTCAGCACGCCGGGCGCACAGCGCGAGGTTGCGGCCCTTCCCGGCGAACTGCCGCGCCATTTCAGCGCCCAAACCAGAGCTGGCGCCTGTGATCAGGATGTTCTTGCGCATCGGGGCATCCTTGTCCGTCGAGTCACCGGTACGTGAGCAGCTCGTCCGGCACGTGCGAGTGGTCATTGAACGACACCAACGTGACCCCGCGCTGCCCGTGCACCAGCTTGGTGACGCCGGTGTTCACCACCACCTGGCTCAGCTTCAGCCACAGCTGAGAGTCGCCGCCCAGCAGCCGGGCAGTCACGGCGCTGATCACCCCACCCGAGGTGAACACCACCGCGTGCTGGGAACGCGTCAACCTGGCCGTGAGATCGTGCGACGCATCCCAGGCCCGGCTGGCGAACGCGGCCCAGGCTTCGATGTAGTCGTCGTCGTTCTCTCCTGCGGTCCACCGCGTCAACGCACTGTCGAACATGGCCCGGAACGCTTCTTTGGGGCTTACGGCGGCGGTCGGCTCATCCACGCCGCTTTGGTACGTGGGCAGGTGCCGTTCGATCACCTCGCGGTGGTCGTACTCGTCCCAGCGCGGGTCGATCTCAAGACGCACCGCTCCGGGGCCACTGGAGTCTTCGGCAACCGGGTGGCGCATCGCGGCGAGGCACTCCGTGGCGGTGTCCCGCTGCCGGGCCATCGAGCCGCTCATCACCCGATCCACCGACGGCAACCGGGACCGCAACGCCTCGCCCAACACCCGGGCCTGCCGCACCCCGAGCGGTGAGAGCTTGTCGTACTCGGCGGCGGCGAAGGAGGCCTGGCCATGGCGTACCAGGTGGATCACGGCCATCAGCGGGACGCCCGGATCAGTCGCCTGGCTCGCCGGTGCAGCTGCCGCACCCCCACCCAGATGTGCCGGAACGCGGGATTGCGGGTCTCTTTCCGGTAGTAGCGGTAGTAGATCTGCTGCGCGATGGCGGCCAGCCGGAACAGCCCGAACACCTCGTAGAAGGCCCAGTTGCCGGGTGAGCGACCGGTCTGCGCACAGTAGTAGTCGACCACCTCGCGGCGGGTCAGCATGCCGGGCAGGTGCGTCGGCTGCCGGCGCAGGAAGCGCGCCAGGTGACTGTCGTCGGCCTGGGTCCAGTACGCCAACGCGCCACCCAGATCCATCAACGGATCCCCCAGTGTGGCCATCTCCCAGTCCAGGATCCCCACGACCACATCGGCGCCATCCCCGGACGGGGCGGTGCTGTCCCTGGACGGGGCGGCCGCGGCCGGAGCAGCCCCCAGCTGCGTGGGGTCGAGCACCACGTTGTCGAAGCGGTAGTCGTTGTGGATCACACACACGTCCACGTCGTCGGGCCGGTGGTCAGCCAGCCACGCCGTCACCTTCCGCCAGGACGGCACATTCGGGGTACGGGCTCGCCGGTATCGTTCGGTCCACCCGGCGACCTGGCGCCCCACGTACCCGCGGCCCCTGCCGATCTCCTCGAGGCCCGCGGCAACGGGATCGACCCGGTGCAGCTCCACCAGCCGGTCGACCACGTGGTGGCACAGGCTCCGAGCTTGGGACGGGGCCAGCGTCACCCCGGCGGGCAGGTCGCGCCGCAGGATCACGCCGTCAAGCGCCTCCATCACGTAGAAGTCGCTGCCGATCACCGAGTCGTCGGTGCACAGCGCCACCATCCGCGGGACGTAGCCGTACGCGGACCGCAGCCGCGACTGGATCAAGTGCTCCCGGCGCATGTCGTGAGCCGACTTCGCCTTCACGCCGCGAGGCGGGCGCCGCAGGATCAGGTCCCGGCCCGGGTACCGCAGCAGGTACGTCAGGTTGGAGGCCCCGCCGGGGAACTGCCGCACGTCAGGGTCGCCAGAGAGGTCTGTCTGCTGCTTCAACCAGGCGTCGGTGCGGGCGACGTCGAAGCTGTCTTCCTGGCGTACCGGCCGGGCCTCTTCGAGAGTCATCAGCGCTGTCCATCCCGGGCGCCGCCGGTGTTTTCGGCCGCGCCCGGAGTGGCCGGGCCGCTGGGCTGGGCATGCCCCACGCCTGGGGTGGGCCGCCGCGCCGCGTCGGGCACGTGCTTCGCGAGTTCAAACCGCGCCACCACGCCGCGATGCACCTCGTCGGGCCCGTCGGCCAGCCGCAGCGACCGGGCTGAGGTCCACGCCGCGGCGAGCGGGAAGTCGTCGGAGAGCCCGGCGGCGCCGTGCATCTGGATGGCCATGTCGATCACACGTTCGGCCATCGTCGGCGCCGCGACCTTGATCTGGGACACCTCCGACAGCGCGCCCGCGATTCCTTCGGTGTCGAGCAGCGCGGCGGTGTGCAGCACCAGCAGCCGGGTCTGGTTGATCGCGATCCGGGCCTCCGCGATGCGTTCGGAGTTGCCGCCCAGGTTCGCCAGCGGTTTGCCGAACGCGGTACGTGTCAAAGCCCGCTGGCACGCCAGCTCCAGCGCCTTCTCGGCCAACCCGATCAGCCGCATGCAGTGGTGGATCCGACCTGGCCCGAGCCGGCCTTGAGCGATCTCGAAACCTCGCCCCGGCCCCGCGATGATCGCCTCTTTCGGAAGTCTGACCTGGTCGAAGATCACTTCGCCGTGCCCGTACGGGCGGTCTTCGCGCCCCATCACCGGCAGCAGCCGCCGCACTGTGACGCCGGGAGCGTGCCGGGGCGCCAGCACCATCGAGTGCCGGGCGTGCCGGCCGGCGTCCGGGTCGGTGAGCCCCATGAAGATGATGACCTCGCAGCGAGGGTGCCCGGCCCCGGTGCTGAACCACTTCCGCCCGTCAAGCACCACCTCGTCGCCGTCGATGGTCGCGGTGGCCTGCATGTTGGCCGCGTCGGACGAGGCGACCTCCGGCTCGGTCATGCAGAACGCCGACCGGATCCGCCCTTCCAGCAACGGGATCATCCACTGTTGTTGCTGCTCAGGGCTGCCGTACCGGAGCAGCACCTCCATGTTGCCGGTGTCGGGCGCGTTGCAGTTGAACACCTCCGGCGCGATCAGGCAGCGGCCGGTCAGCTCGGCGATCGGGGCGTAGTCGACGTTGCCGAACCCGGGGCCGTGCCGCGGATCCGGCATGAACAAATTCCACAACCCTGCCTTGCGAGCCTTCGCTTTCAGGTCGTCGATCAGCTTCAGGGCGTCGTCATCCCCGGCCTTCAAGGCTTGCTGGTACGCGGGTTCGACGGGCTCGATCCGGGTGCTGATGAACTCGGCGACCCGGTCGGCGTACTCCCGGGCTTTCGGGGACGGGCGCAGATCCATGGCAGGCTCCCGACGTCTGCTACGGGTTGCTCCTCAACCTAGTGGCGGCCGCGCCGCCGGACGCCTTCACGGGGCCCGGCGCCGCTGCTGCGTCACGTGATCGAGTCGATCTGGGCGACCTCGTCGGTGCTGAGCGAGAAGCCGTACACGTCGAAGTTGGTCTGCTGCCGTTCCGGCCGGCTGGACTTCGGGATGGCCACGATGCCGTGCTCCAGGTGCCACCGGAGCACCACCTGGCTGGGGGTGACCTGGTGCTTCGCGGCGATGTCTGCCAGCGTGGGGTCGCTCAGGTCAGTGTTCTTGAACGGGCTGTAGCCCTCCATCACCACGCCGCGGTCGCGATGCTCGGCGAGCCGGTGCGCGTCGTGCAACGACGGGCTCCACTCGATCTGGTTGACCGCCGGAGCTTGTCCGGTCGCCTCGATCAACTCGTCGATCTGGCTGGTGCTGTAGTTGCTCACCCCGACAGCGCGGGCCAAACCGTCCTGGCGGGCGGCCAGCAGCTCCTGCCAGGTCTCCGGGCTGGCGCCGCCCGGGGGCCAGTGGATCAACCAGAGATCCACGTAGTCGGTCCCGAGAGCGCTCAGGCTCTCCTGGATGGTCTTGCGTTCCCGGCCGACGTTCTGCGGCGGCAGCTTGGTGGTGAGGAAGATTTCTTCGCGCGGCAACCCGCTGTCTCGGATCGCCCGCCCCACCTCCGCCTCGTTGTCGTACATCGTGGCGGTGTCGAGCAGCCGGTACCCGAGCGTGAGGGCATGCTTGATCGCCTGGTAGCCGGACTGGCCCCGCATATGCCAGGTGCCCAAGCCCAGCAGCGGCATCTGGCCGCCCCCGGGAAGCGTCACGGCCCGCTGGTCGCCGGTGGGTGTCATGGAGCCCTACCTTTCTGTTTGGGTTGAGCCAACCGGCTCCTTCTCCAGCGGGTGGTCAACCAGTGGGCTCGTCAGTCACCGGGGTCGCCTCATCCGGCGCCGCTCGTTGCGCTGGCGCCGGCTCTTCCAGTTCCGTGGGAGCGGCGACCGCTGCCTCTTCCGCGC
>JBOGDL010000110.1:0-3556 GCA_050701815.1 Micromonosporaceae bacterium
GAGCGCAGCGACCGGTATCGCTCTCTCGTCGCCGACCGGCGGTTCCTGGTGCTGCTCGATGATGCCGTGGACGAGACGCAGGTGCGTCCGCTGTTGCCGGGAGGCGGCGCGGTGCTGGTGACGACCCGCCGCCGGCTGCCCGGCATCGAGGGCGCGACCGGCATCGACCTGCCTCTGCTTCCCTCGGCAGAGGCGATGGCCTTGTTGACTTCGCTCGTAGGCGCCGGGCGGATCGCCGCTGACCGCGAGTCGGCCGAACGTATCGTCGAGCGATGTGGGCTGCTGCCGCTCGCGGTGCGCGCCGCCGGGGCCAAACTCGCGGCCCGTCCGCACTGGAAACTGGCGGACCTAGCGGGCCGGTTAGCCGATGAGCGCCGCCGGCTGACCATGCTCAAGGTCGGCGACCTCGACGTGCGTGCCAGTGTCGAGCTGAGCTACCGGTCGTGTTCCAAGCTGGAACGCCGCGCCTTCCGGCTGCTGGCTGACGTCCCTGCGCGGGAGTTCTCCGCCTGGGTGCTCGCGGCGGCCTGTGACACCGACCTGGCGACCGCCGAAGCGGTCGCGGAGGGGCTGCTGGACGCGCAGCTGCTGCAGGCCTCAGGTCGGGACGGGCTCGGTCACCCGCGATACCGGCTGCACGACCTGTTCCACGCCGTGGCCCTGGAGCGGCTGCTCGATGAGGACTCAGAGGCGGCCCGACAGCGTGCCGTGACCAGAGTCCTGGCGGCGTATTGCGAGCTCGTCAGCTGCGCTGACGCGATGCTGCGGCCGGGCCAGGGCGTCCTACAGCCGGCTGTGCCGGACTCCGGCCGCTGGCTGGTGGACACGGCCCTCCTGGCCAGCGTCGTGGCAGCGCCGGCGGGTTGGTTCGCGGCCGAACGAGCCTCACTCGTCGCGGTGGTGGCGAAAGCCCACGCCACCGCGCGATGGCCCCTGACCTGGGCCACCGCGGAGGCGGTGATCGGGTTCCTCGACCCACGGTCAGAGGGGGCGGCCTGGCGTGTGGTCGGCGAGCTGGCTCTGGAGGCCGCGCAACAAGCGGGTGATGAACCGGCCGCCATGACCGCCAAGCAGAACCTGGGTCTCTTGCAGGACGGCGCCGCCGCGCGACCCCCACGCCCGCAGGGGCGCTCGACCGCGCGAGCGGCAGGGCCTCACCGGGCGAACCACACGGCGGTGGCTGCTGGCAGCACGGTTCCCCCGTCGCGCCAGACTGGGCCGCTGGCGCACAGCGTGGCCCCGTAGTCCGGCAGGTCCACCGGCTGGTCGCCAAAATTGACGGCGCAGATGAACCCGGGATCGCGGGCGAACACCAGAGCGCCGTCAGGCGCCGGCAGCCAACGCATCTGACCGTCCCCGAGCGCCGGATGCTCCCGTCGGAGCCGCAGCGCGGCCCGGTAGAGGGAAAGCATCGAATCCGGGTCATCGTGTTGGGCTTGCGCCGTCAACTCCCGCCATGCTTCTGGCATCGGCAGCCACGAGCCTGCGGAGCCGAACCCGTACGGCGGCGCGGCCCCTTCCCACGGGATCGGCACCCGGCAGCCATCCCGGCCCCGCCTGGTTCCGCCGGAGCGCTTCCACACCGGATCCTGCAGCACCTCGTCCGGGAGGTCGGTCACCTCCGGCAGCCCGAGCTCCTCGCCCTGGTACACGTACGCCGACCCGGGGAGGGCGAGCATCAGCAGCGCCGCGGCGCCGGCCCGCCGGCGGCCGAGTTCGCCGTCTCCGTACCGGGTCACGTGGCGGACCACGTCGTGGTTGGACAGCACCCAGGTGGTGGGCGCCCCGACCGCCGCCGCCCCGGCCAGAGAGCTGTCGATCACCGCTCGCAGCTGCTCGGGATTCCAGTCCGTCGTGAGGTAGTCGAAGTTGAACGCCTGGTGCAGCTCGTCCGGGCGCACGTACGCCCCCAGCCGGTCCGGGGCGACCCATGCCTCGGCGACCCCGATCCGCTCGCCCGGGTAGGAGTCCAGGAGCTTGCGCCAGTCCCGGTAGATCTGGTGCACGTCGTCCTGGTCGAAGTACGGCAGCTGCTCCACGCCGAGCAACTCGGTCTGGCCTTCCCGGCCGGCGTCGGCGAACGTCGGGTCTTTGATCATCCCGTGCGCGACGTCCACCCGGAAGCCGTCCACCCCGCGCTCCAGCCAGAACCGGAGGATGTCCGCGAACTCGTCCCGCACCTGGGTGTTGGCCCAGTTCAGGTCGGGTTGCTCGGGCGCGAACAGGTGCAGGTGCCACTCGCCGGGCGAACCATCGGGCTCGTCGACCCGGCTCCAGGCGGAGCCCCCGAAGACGGACTCCCAGTCGTTGGGTGGCAACTCACCGTGCTCGCCCTTGCCGGGGCGGAACAGGTAGCGTTCCCGCGCCGGGCTGCCCGGGCCGTCCCGGAGCGCCTCGACGAACCAGGGATGCTCCGACGAGCTGTGGTTGGGGACGATGTCCACAATCACCCGGATGCCACGCTGGTGCGCGTCCGCCAGCAGAGCGTCGAAGTCGGCCAACGTGCCGAGCGTCGGGTCAACGTCCCGGTAGTCGGCCACGTCGTACCCACCGTCGGCCATCGGTGAGACGTAGAACGGGGTGATCCAGACCGCGTCGACGCCGAGTTCGCTCAGGTACGGCAGCCGGCTCCGGATTCCCGCCAGGTCCCCGATCCCGTCGCCGTCGCTGTCAGCGAAGCTACGCACGTAGACCTGATAGATCACCGCCTCGCGCCACCAGGCGCTGCTTTTGTCGATGTCCGCCGGAGAGTCGCTCACGCTGTCGGGGTCATCTGAACCGGCCGGCACTGACTTCGTCGTCACGGCGCTCCTCACTGGCACTCGAATCCGTGGTGGGCGCGGCCCCGGGGGTGTGCCCCGGCCGCGGAATCGTCTGGATCTCCGGGTGTGGTCGGACGGCCTCTTCAAGCCTTCCCCTGACCTGCCGCTGCGGCTACCAGACGCCTGATGGCTGGCGGGGACAGTACCGGGTGCTGCAAACCCATGCAAGCGAGCCTGCAAGTACTGAGAGAACTTGCAAAACGCTGCTTACCAAATGGCATTGCGGGAGTTCGCAGGGTGATCCCATCACGGGAACGTTTCAGGCGCGGGACCGCGCTCCAGGTCGCTTTCCCAGTCGTCACAGAACGCTGTGCCAACGCCTCGGTTGGTCATCGGTAAGCGATTGGTCAGTGATGTCGTCGACTCTGTCTGCTTGAAAGACATGTCCAGCTTTGCGGCCGTCTCGACGGCAAGCCACACCACTTGCCCGGGACGCCACGCGGCGTCACCCCCCGCCATCCGGCGCCGTGCCACCCCCCGTGGCGCCACGCCAGCGGCGTCACCGCCATCCAGTTCACCTAACGAAGGGGAGCGAAATGGACCGCACCACAGACAGCGTCACCCCATCGACGATCGACCACCTGGGGCAGCACGACGACCGCGATGACGAGCCCCAGGACGTGACCCCGCTGGACGCGGAGCTGGATCACGAGATGCTCGAGGAAGACCACGACGACCTGCACGCCGCCGACCTCGATGACGACTCGGATCTCGGGATGTCCCGGCGCGTGTTG
>JBOGDL010000111.1:0-4787 GCA_050701815.1 Micromonosporaceae bacterium
CAGCAGGTGCGGTCGCGGCCGGGCGTGCAGCTCAAACCGCACGTTCCTACGCCGGGAGCGCACCAGCAACACCAACGCGGCCGCCACCACCGCGGCGCCACCACCGAGCCACAGCCCGGCGCGGGCCCCGAACTGCTCCGAAATCCAACCCACCAGCGGCGCGCAGAGCGGCTTGGAGCCCATGAACACCAACACGTAGAGCGACATCACACGCCCCCGGTACGCCGACTCGGTGGCCAGCTGCAACCGCTGGTTCGCCGCCTGCGCGAAGTAGATCATCGCGAATCCAGCAGCCACCAGCAGCACCGCCGCCATCAGGTAGTTCATGGCGAACCCGACCGTCAGCTCGAACACCCCGAACGCGAGAGCGCCCACGATCACCGCGTACACCGAGGGACGGCCGCGACGCCCGCTGCTGGCGAACGCTCCCGCCAGCGCGCCGATCGCCAGAGCGGAGGAGAGCAACCCGAAGGACGCCGCGCCCTGGTGGAACTCGGTCTTCGACAACAGCGCCAACGTGACCGGGAAGTTGAATCCCAACCCGCCCACCACGAGCACCAGCGCCAACGGCAGCAACAGGTCGGAGCGGCGCTTCACGTACTTCAGACCGTCCGAGATCCGGGTGTCAGACGGCGGTGTCTCGGCGCGATTCAACAGCGCCGGGCTGATCAGCAGCATCGCGATGGTCGGCCCCACGTACGTCAGCGCGTTCAACAGGATCACCGGACCGGTGTCCAGCCAGGCGATCAACAGACCGGCGGCGGCCGGCCCGACGATCCGAGCCGAGTTGAAGACAGCGGCGTTGAGAGACAGCGCGTTCGGCAGCAGATCGTGCCCGACCAGCTCGCTCACGAACGCCTGCCGGGTGGGCACCTCGATGGCGTTCACGCAGCCGAAGGTCGCGGCGAACACGAACACATGCCACAGCTCGGCCGTTCCGGTCACCACCAACAGCCCGAGCGCCAGCGAGAGCACCATCCAGATCGCGTTCGCCCCGATGATCAGCTTGCGCTTGTCGTGGCGGTCAGCGAGCTTGCCGCCGTACAAGCTGAGGAACAAAACCGGGGAGAACTGCAGCGCGGCCACGATGCCGAGGGCGGCGCCGGAGTCCCCTGATAGCTGCAGGGTCAGCCATTCCTGGGCAATGAACTGCATCCAGGTGCCGATCAACGAAACGATCTGACCGCCAACGAAGAGTCGGTAGTTGCGTACTTTCAGGGAGCGGAATGTGTTGGCGATCTTTGTCATCGCGTGCCGCCGACCTCCTAGAGAGGGTATGGACCATCAACTCGTGACGGTCCGTCGGCGGCCGCGTGATCGAGCGGCGCTGACTCAGGCGCTCCCGATCCGTTCCAGGATCTTCGCCGCCTGCCGCAGCGTTGCACGTTCATCGGGGGCCAGCTCAGCCAGCCGTTCAGCCAGCCAGAGCTCATGCACCTCACGTGCCTGTCGCAGCACTGCCCGCCCCAGCTCAGTGGTTGCCAGGATCACCTGACGTCCGTCGGTCGGATGGGGGGTGCGTTGCACCAATCCATCCGCCTCAAGTTTCGCCACGATCTTGGTGATCGTGGGAGGGCGGACGCGTTCGGCATCAGCTAATTCCCGCGGCGTCATGGCTCCGGCCAGATCCAGGCTGCCAAGCGCCGAGAACTGGCCAGGCGTGAGCTCACTCACCGGACGCGCAGCACGCAATCTTCGATTGAAGATCCTGATGCTGCTGCGGAGCGTCGCGGCGAGCGCAAGTGCGGAACTCCGCTTCGCGGTCGTCGGCCGGGCCGTCACGATAGTTAGCCTAGCTCGTTAGCTTGCCTAACGACTCGTGTTTACGCTCACACTCGCAATCCTGCTTCCAGCAGACGCCGCACATACCTTCTGTGCTTATGTGATTACCTTCGGATAGCCCCGGCGTGATCAACGGGCGAGTCAGCACCTGGCTGCTGCCGCCAGCGCAGAGCAGGGCCCCACAGGGTGTGGCCAGCAGCGGGCACGAAGGGTCACCATGACTCGATGGCTTCCTTGAAACGCCTCCTGGCTCGAACCGTGTACGGAGCGCGCTACAAGCACGTGCCAAAGGCACTGCGCCACTATCTTCGCCCAGGCGAGAGACACTATCGGCGGTACCAGGCCGTACAACAGCGCCAGCGCCCCGTGATCTCGCTGGAAGACTACAAACGCGACACCCCGCTGGGCGAGATCGAGGAGTTCCTCGCCTGCACGCTGTGCGACGAGACCAGGCAGCAACCCCTCTTCCGCCCCCGAGCGGACAACGGCAAGTGGGAGTACCGCGTGGTGCGGTGCCCCGGCTGCGGCTTCATGTACCGCAACCCGAACGTGCTTCCCGAACGTCTCGGCGACCTCTATTCAGGCAACTACAGCAAGTTCCTCACCGGCCACTACGGCAGCAGCAGACAGCGACGATATCGGCTCGCGATGTCGTCACTGGGAGAGATCTTCCAGCAGGGCGAAGGCCGCCGACTGCTGGACTTCGGCTGCGGCGCAGGCCTGTTCCTCGAGGTCGCCGAGGAGCGAGGATTCGAATGCTATGGCGTCGACCTGTCACCCGACTCGATTGACCAGGCAAAGCAACGGCTGCGCACCGAGCACGTGCACTACGGCGACCCGATGGACGTGCCCGAGATCGCGGCCGGGAACTTCGACGTGATCACCATGTGGTCGGTGCTGGCCCACCTGCCACGGCCGATCGACGACATCTCCAAGCTACGGAGTCTGCTGAAACCCGACGGGGTTCTGGTGATCCTGACCGTCAACGCCGCCTCCATGCAGATCGCGATCAACTGCGACAAGTGGAACGGCTTCACCAAGAACCACCTCATGTTCTTCAGCCGCGAGACCCTACCGCGCCTTCTCTCCAAGGCCGGCTTCGCCGGAGTCGGGTTCACACCCCACTACAGCGACGATGTCGAGGCCGGCGCCTCGCCGTTGTCACCGCGAGAGATCGCCCGGCTGAAGCGGCGTATCGGGTCGACCGACGGCGGGAACATGATGCGGGCGGTCGGCTTCGCCACCGAAGCCGCGATGACACGGTGGGGCAGCCAACTCCCCGAGATGGTCTCGCTCGACAGATATCCGCGATGACGCGACTGAGCAGCCCGTACGGCTGCGATGTGTCTGACGAAGGGCGGCCTATCGGCCGCCCTTCTTTCGCTTGTGGCGACGAGGCCGTAGACGCCAAGTGAGACTGTCCTAACTGTGTGGAGTTGCAGCGCGTCGCTTCCAGCCGCTCGCCGGGGCGCTTTTGATTCAGCCACCGAATTCTGGGTAGCAGCTTGGCAAGCCCCCAACTCAAGTGAGGACACCATGTTTGCTGTTATCGCAGCCGTCCTGTTCGGACTAGCCCTCCTGCTCGCCCTTAGCGGCGGCGACCTCGGCGTGCTCACTCCCGACACCCTGACAGTGGCAGGGCTGCTGTTCGTCGCGCTGCATCTGTCGGGCGCTGGCTCGAGCGTCTCAGGCCGATGGAGCCGTGGCCGTGGCCGCGCCCACCGATAGACCCTGCACCCTTCGAGGGAGCGCCCCGGTCGGATTCCGGCCGGGGCACTCCCGTCTCCGTCGGCCGCCACGCCTACCACATATTGGGGACGTCGGGTGAACGACTTCCGCGCTCTGCCTGCTTTCGAACACCCACCGGTGGAGCTATCGGCTTTGCCTTGGGGGGCCTGGCGCGGGCCATGGACACCCTCTGCATGTGCGCCTCGTCGCACTCGTAGGCCGCGTCAGACGCACGCAGTTGGTCGGCGCCCGTGAAGGTGAGGAAATCGGGGTCGAGACAGTTGTCCCAGTCATCGGCGTTGCGGTCGTCCCATTGAAAAGCACCAGAGGGAAGAATGCCGGGCGACGGGTCGCATGGTCTCACCGTCCGATGTCGGCTTGGACTTTCCCTGCTGATCCGGGAGGGTCAGACGGCAGATGCGACCCAGCCGTCCCGGACGTCACCCGGTGAGGGCGTCCAGCGCGGTGTCGACGTCAGCCTCGGTGGAGTACACGTGGAACGAGGCTCGCACCCGGCCGCCGCGCACCGCGGCGCGGACACCCGCGGCAGCGAGTTTCTGCTCAGCGCCCGGCGCCTCAACTGTCACGATCGCGCTGCTGCCCGGCGCACGCCCCAGCCCAGCCAGGAACCGGTTGGCCAGGGCCACGTTGTGCGCGTGGATCTCCTCGACCCCGATCTCCTCAATCAATTCCAACGCGGGCGCGGCGCCCACGTAACAGAACCACGCCGGCGAGATGTCGAAGCGGCGGGCGTCTTCAGCCAGGCGCAGCGGCGGGCCGTAGAAAGAGGCGTGCGGGTCGTCGGCGGCGTACCAGCCGGCCGCGTACGGGGTGAGCCGCGCCCGCAGCTCCGGGCTCAGGTACGCGAAGGCCGAGCCACGTGGCGCCATCAACCACTTGTACGCCCCGACCACAGCCGCATCGACAGCAGCGGCGTCGAACGGCAACCAGCCGCAGGCCTGAGTCGCGTCGACGACCACCAGCGCGTCATGCGCCCGCGCCGCGGCGACAATCTCGGCGTGGTTCGCGACCTCGCCGGTCGCCGACTGGACCAGGCTGAACACGACCACATCGGTGTGGACGTCGACGCTGTCGGCCAGCAGCGCCGGTGGCGCGGTCCGGACCTCGACCCCGGGAGCGGCCATGAACGGGAACAGGCTTGACGTGAACTCGATGTCGGGCGCCACCACCCGGGCGCCCGCGGGAAACGCCGCCGCCACCGGGGCGAGCAGCTGTGAGACCGCACTGCCGACCGCCACGTCCGCGGCGTCCACCCC
>JBOGDL010000112.1:0-4850 GCA_050701815.1 Micromonosporaceae bacterium
CTCCCGGAACTCGCCGAGCCCGGCGGCGAAGCCGCTCACCCGGTCAGTCGCCTCGGTCAAGCGCCGCACCGCGTCGTTGTCCCCGCTGCGAGCGCCCTCCGCCACACACTCGGCCACCGCCGCGACCAGCCGCTCGTACGCGTCCACACCGTCGCCGAGCTGCGCGACCAGCGCGTCGCGGGCGGCCGTCAACGACTCCCGCGCATCGGGCGGCGCGGCCGCCAGGCCGCCTTCCACCGCCGCGATTCGATGCGCCAGTTCCCGCAGCGCCTTCTCCGCGGCCTGGCCCTCGGTCACTGATTCGCTCGCCAGGGGCAGCAGCCGAGGCCCGAGACTGCGCATCGCCCGGCTGGCGGCCTCAAGTCGCTGCCACGCGGCGGCGGCGTGAGATCCCTGGAACGCGAGCCGGTCCCGACGCCGACGCCACTCCTCGACAACCGCCCGGCCCAGCGGGTGGGACTCCAGCAAGCGACCCAGGCCGGCGTCGGCGGTGTCCGCGGGCGGGTCCGGTATCGGCTTCGCCGCCACCCGCCGGTAGTCAAGCCAACGGAACACCGCGAGCGCCGCGGAACCGCCGGCGCTGCCCGCCCACAACGCGTCCGGAGCACCGAGCCCGGCGTACGGCGTCAAGACCGCGCACGCGCCGCCGAGCGCGACGGCCAGACAGGTCCATCGTCGAGACGCCCTCCGAAGCAGCCGCAGCCGTCTCAGATGCCGCGACCGCGGATCCGCGCCCATCGTGACTACTCCTTGGGGCTTCCAAGCGGGCGGCCGGACCTGGTGCCCTGTCCAGCAGCGTTGACGCCCTCAGCCCGCATCGTCTTTGCGTTCCTTGGCGATGCTGGCGCGAATCTCTTCCAGCCTCGCGTTCCTCGCGTCGCCGGGCTCGTCTTTCGCCCCGGCGTCGCTCACCGCCTTGTCGGCCTCAATCGAAGCACGTTGCGGCTGGCCTGACACCTGGTCCGCGGAAGCCATGTTGGCCCGGATCTCTTCGAGGCGGCTGTTGCCAGCCATGTCAAGGGCGCCCCGCTCGACTTCGAGCATTCGGCCCTGGGTTGAGTCGTGGGCCAGCTCGGCGCGGCCCATCGCGGAGGCGTACCGCCGCTCGATCTTGTCCCGCACCTCGTCCAAGGAGGGCACGTTGCCCGGCGCCGCGAGCTCGCTCATCGACTCCAAGGACTTCGCGACGGTTTCCTGCATCTTCGCCTGCTCGAGCTGGTTCAGCAGCTGAGTACGCTGGGCCAGCTTCTGCTTGAGCATCATGGCGTTGTCCTCAACCGCCTTGCGGGCCCGCTTCGCGGCGCCCAGCGATTGGTCGTGCAGGGTCTTGAGATCTTCCATGCTCTGCTCAGCCGAGACCAGCTGGGTCGCGAAGACCTGTGCGGCGCTCTCGTACTCCTGCGTCTTCTTGTCGTCGCCACCGCTGCGCGCCTTGTCCGCCAGGGTGAGCGCCTGCCGGGTGGAGGCTTGCAGCTTCTCCACTTCGGAGAGCTGTCGGGAGAGTTTCATCTCCAGCTGACGCTGGTTGCCGATCACCGAGGCGGCCTGCTGAACCAGCGCCTGATGCTGCTGCTGCGACTCCTCGATGGCCTGCTGGATCTGCACTTTCGGGTCGGCGTACTCATCGACCTTCGCCCCGAACAGCGCCATCAGGTACTTCCAGCCCTTCACGAAAGGGTTGGCCATGTCCCCGTCCTCCCTGATTCCAGCAGCCAGCCTAGAACCTTGCTGAAGGTCCCGGTCGCGGCGCCAGCCAGCGGGTTGTTCAGCGCAGTCCTCAGGTCCATCGTGTCAGGCGGAGCGTAGGGCGTCACGTCGGCGCCACCGCAAAATCACGGCGGGTTCACCGCGGCCGATCACACGTACGGCATGAAAGCACGTGAAGCGCTCAAATCAGGCCGCGAACACCACGTCACGTGAACGGTCATCCGTGCGCCTCGGACGCTCGATGGTCAACTCAAGCGAATTGGTGATGACCTCGGACCGGTCCTCAGCGTCCACGGCGTCTGGCACATCCACAGTCTCGGGGGTCTTGGCGGCGGACTCACCGGACTGCTGGGCCGGCACCGGCTGCAGCATCCCGGCCATCTCCTCAGCCAGCGCCAAGGTGCCACTCGCCTCCCGCAGCACTTCCGAGAGTCGAGTGTCCAGGGCGTCGCAAATCGACGACAACAGCTCGCTGGAGGCTTCCTTCTGCCCGCGCTCAATCTCGGAAAGGTAGCCCAGGCTCACGTTGGCCGACGTGGAGACATCGCGCAGCGTCCGATCCTGATCGAGGCGACGGGTCCGCAAGGCGTCGCCGAGCACTCGCCTCAGCAGAACCATTCGGCACCTCCTCAGAAATCGTGATCTGCGAACGACGTTCTCAGCCACGGTACCCCGCATCCGCAGGTTCGCACATCGCGTTGCCTTCCAGGATCGATCACCACACGGTAGCCGGCAACACAACGTGGCCACGGGCAGGGGGCCAGAGACCATCGAAGCAGAAACCACACCGCCCGTGGGCTCGATCACTCCAGCGCGTCAACCAGCCCCCGCAATGCGGCAAGCACGGCGCCGGCACGCACCTCGGCCCGGTCCCCCGGCAGGGTGAGGCGCCACGCCGAGACCCCGGCCGGGCCCGCCATCCCCAGCCACACCGTCCCCGGCGGCTGCCCACCATGTGAGTCGGGACCCGCCACCCCCGTCGTCGCCAGGCCCCAACTCGCGCGGCAGCGGGCCCGGGCGCCGTCCGCCAAAGCTGCCGCCACGTCTCGATCCACCGGCCCTCGCGCCTCCAGCAGCCTCGCGTCCACCTCGGCCAAGGAGACCTTCAGGTCGGCGGCGTACACCACCAGGCCGCCTCGGAACACCTGACTGGCGCCGGGGACAGCCACGATCGCGGCCGAGAGCGCACCCCCGGTCAAGGACTCAGCCACCGCCAAGCTCTGACCCCGCTCTCGCAACGCGGCGACAACATGAGCGGCGAGCCGGTCACTGTCCGCCGCATCGCCGGAGCTTGCACCGAGGTCGCCCGGGTGGCTGATCTCAAGCTCCCCGATCCGGCGCGGGTTTGCGGCGCAGCACCAACGCACGTACCAGATAATCCACCCCGGTGACGGCGGTGATGACCACTGCCGCGCCCATGATCCAAGGGCCAATCGTCTGGTACGGATCCGGCCACGGCCACAAGTACCATGCGATCGCGGCGATCTGCAGCGCGGTCTTGGCCTTGCCGCCCCAGCTCGCGGCGATCACGCCCTGCCTGATCACCCAGAACCGGACCAGTGTGACGCCGATCTCACGGGCCAGCACGAGCACGGTCACCCACCACGCCAGCTGCCCGTACGCGGAAAGGAACACCAAGGCCGCACCGGTGAGCGCCTTGTCCGCGATCGGATCAGCGATCTTGCCGAACTCCGTCACCTGGTCCCAGCTGCGCGCCAGCCAGCCGTCGACGTAGTCAGTGGCCGCCGCCACCAGGAACGCGACTGTCGCCGCGATCCGCCACGTCGAGTCCGTCATCTCCGACAGCGCCGCCAACCACACGAACACCGGCACCAGCACCAGCCGCAGCACGGTCAACGCGTTCGCCACGTTCAGCATGGACGTGGCCGTTGACGGCGGGGACGTCATGCCGCCGGCCCGTCACATCGCTCAGCTTCCAGGTCGACGCCCTCGCTCGCCACGACCCGCGCGAAGACCATGTCACCAGGCTTGAGGTCGGCGTCGGCGCCGGCCGCTTCGGACGCGCGCAGCGTGACGGCGCCGTCCACTTCCGGGGCCTGATGCGCGGCGCGACCCTCGATGCCGTCGGCGACCGAATCGACCAGCACCTCGATCACCTCGCCGACCCGCTCTGCCGCCCGCTCGCTGGCCAACTCGTCAGCCAGCATGCTGATCCGTTCATGCCGCCGTTTGACTGTGTCCCGGCGCACCTTGCCGGACAACGTCGCGGCTTCGGTGCCGTCCTCGTCGCTGTACCCGAACACGCCGATCGCGTCCAACCGGGCGGCGCCCAGGAACCGCTCCAGCTCCGCGACATCCTGCCGGGTCTCACCCGGAAAACCGACGATCACATTGGTACGGGCGCCTGCGGCCGGCTGCAGCGCCCGGATCGACGCCAGCAACTCGAGGAACCGCTCGGTGGAGCCGAACCGGCGCATCCGCCGCAGCACCGGCTCACTCGAGTGCTGGAACGACAGATCAAAGTACGGGGCCACCCCTGGCGTGGTCGCGATCACCTCCACCAGTGAGGGACGCATCTCCGCAGGCTGCAGATAGCTCACCCGGACTCGCCTGATCCCGGTTGTCGCCGCCAGCTGCGGCAGCAGCTTGTCCAGCAGCCGCGGATCGCCCAGGTCCTTCCCGTACGAGGTCGAGTTCTCACTGACCAGCACCAGCTCCCGGGCGCCCTGTTCTGCCAGCCACTGAGCCTCCGCCAGCAGTTGATCAGGAGGCCGGGAGACGAAGGCGCCCCGGAAGGACGGGATGGCGCAGAACGAGCACCGTCGGTCACATCCGCTGGCCAGCTTCAGCGAGGCGACCGGACCCCTGTCGAGGCGGCGTCGCAGCACCTTCAGGTGCTCCGGCATCCCCGCTTCGCTGTCCGACTTCTCGGCGGTGGTTGCGCCGTGGCCCGGGAGCACCACGGTGGCAGCCGAACGCTCCACCGGCGTGATCGGCAGCAGGGTGCGACGGTCCCGAGGGGTGTGGGAGTCGATCTGCTCACCGTCCAGCACCGCTTGCAGGCGCTCGGAGATCTCCGGGTAGTGGTCAAAGCCGAGCACCGCGTCAGCCTCGGGGAGATCCTTCGCGAGGTGCTTGCCGTAGCGCTCCGCCAGACAACCCGCGGCGACCACCTTGGCGCC
>JBOGDL010000113.1:0-7746 GCA_050701815.1 Micromonosporaceae bacterium
CCGACCGGGGAAGCTGAAGTCGCGGCTTCCAGGTCGACTGGCCAACAGCGGACCACAGATTCGTCCGGCGACGCGGAGACCCGTACGGGTGAACAAGCGGAAACCGCAGCGAAGCACCAAAAATGACGAGACTGGGGACAAGGCGATAATTGCCCGAAAAAAAATGACGGAGCTTCAGTCGCGACTGGCACTGGCATCCGTGGGATTTGCGGGGTGACGCCGGAGGGCCGACCCGGGTACGGGGAGTCCAGTCGGCCCCCCGACGTCACTCATGGGGGCGGGGGTAAAGCCTCAAGGCACCCAGCTCCGCCGGCCAGATGCGCTCGCCTTGCCGCGCGGCATTATTCACAACGTCATATGTCGATCAAATAACGGTCAGCATGCGGAGTATACGACAACAAACCAAGCACCGCGTTCCACAACCCAACGTCCCATTTCAGGCGTGTCATCACCTGAATTGTGTTCGCATTTCCAGCAAACCTGTTGTTCACGGGATGTGTTGGCGTCGGCGCCCAGGAATTGCGTCGTGTGAGTCGTGATGACGCAGCGCATCATTTCGATCACTCGCGCCGGCGATGCGGGTGCCCGCTGCATGATCTTGCAGGGCAAGACGGTCTCCCCCGAAATCCGAAGGAATGCCTGCGGGTTTCGCATGGTCCGTCTTCACTCGGTTGAACGGGCCCCAATGCTGCCCGCTGGACTGTGGCGGCCTGCGCGCCCACCGTCCCGTGGCGTGTGCTGAGCCAGACGACACGGAATTGGTTGCATGCGCGCGACACCCTGCAATCGCAGTGGCGCGCAAACCCGCCACTTGTGGTTGCGTCATGGCCCAATGTCATGGGGTGTCGCCGAGCCAGGCTGACCAGTGGCATCCTGAGGAGCACTGTGTGTCCACGATCGACTTCGAGTATTTGCGCGAGAGGATGCTCGTCTCATGGACGAAGGCCGCTGGAAGGCCCTGACCCCGTCCGCTTATGACCACGAGCGCGAGGCGCTTGATCACGTAAAGACCCACCTGCCGGAAACGGAGCCGTACCGGGCCTGGTCCAACTTCACGTTCACCGCGGACACCGGGCACACCAACGAAGTGGATCTGTTTGTCGCAGCGCCTCGCGGGCTGTATCTGATCGAGATCAAGAGTCTGCGTGGTCAGCTCACCAGCAGCGGGTCCGACTGGCTGCTGCATCGCAGGTCCGGCAGTCTCCGCACGTTCCAGAACCCGTACCACTTGGCGGATCTGAAAGCCAAGCGGCTGAAGACGATGCTGCGGCGCGCACACGGGAAACTCGGCGTCACAGGCAAGATCCCGTTCGTCCAGGCCGCCGTGTTCCTGTCCGTGCCCAGCTTGAGAGTCGAACTGGCGAGCCACCATCTCCACGAGGTGTACGGCCCTGAGGGCGCCACCGGCCCGCTGCCGGGGATCGTCTCGGGTCTGCTCACCCGTCCCGCCGCGGACTACGAGCGCCGGGTCACGCCGTCGTTGTCACGCCAACTCGAAGGCTTGCTGCGGGAGTGCGGCATCGCACCTAGCCGCAAGCGCTACCAGGTGGGCTCGTGGGAACTCGAGCCGAAACCGATCGAAGAGGGCCCCCACTGGCAGGACCATTTGGCGGAGCACCGCGACCTGCCGCGCGAGCGCCGCAGGGTGCGGATCTATCTGGTGGAACGCCGAGCTGCGAAGGACGAACGCGCCAGCATCGAGCGCGCGGCACGCCGGGAGATGGCTGTGCTTCACGGCATCAGCCACCCCGGCATCGTCCAGGTCGACGCGATGGAACAGCACGAGTCGGGCCCGGCGTTGGTGTTCCGGCACGAGAAGGACTCGATGCGGCTGGACCAGTACATCACCCAGCACGGCAACCAGCTCGACGTCGACACCAGGATCCGGATGGTGCGCGATCTCGCCGAGGCCATCCAGCACGTGCACAGCCGCCGCCTGCACCACCGGGCGCTTTCCGCGCGCAGCGTCCTTGTCACTCGAGGCAAAGGCAAGGGTGATCAAGGCTGGCGCCGCCCCCAGCTGCAGCTCAGTGACTGGCAAGTGGCGACCCGGGCTGCCGCGGCCTCCGGGGGCACGGCAGGCTCGCTTGAGGTTCTCGCCACCAGCCATGTGGAGGCACACGTCGGGGAGGCCGCGCAGAGCTACCTCGCGCCCGAGTTCGACAACCCCGAGGCGGACCCGGTCGCCTTGGACGTGTTCGGGTTGGGCGCGTTGACGTACCTGCTGCTCAGCGGTGAGCCTCCGGCTGGCACCCGTACCGAGTTGTTGGCCCGGTTGGCCGCCGACAACGGGCTGCGCCCGTCCGCGAACGCGGACTCGGTGTCGGAGTTCATGGACGAGCTGGTGCAGGCGGCAACCGCGCCGCGGGTGGAGCAGCGGCTCACCACGGCAACTGAGTTTCTCGAGCTGCTGACCGAGGTCGAGGACGAGCTGACAGCGCCGTCGGCGCATGCGTCGGAGCCGGCTGGCGACCTGCTTGAAGCCAAACCCGGGGACGTGTTCGACGAGTGGACGATCACGCGCCGCCTGGGAACCGGGTCGACCAGCCGCGCCTTTCTCGCCGAACGGGACGGGCACAAGGAGGTGCTCAAGGTCGCTTTGTCGGACGCGAAGGTCTCTCGGCTGCAGCATGAGGCACAGGTGTTGGCGCCCTTGATGGATTCCCGGGTGATCCGGCTGGCGCGCGAAGAGCCGGTCCGGATCGGCGGCCGGTGGGCGCTGGTGCTGGAGCACGTCGAGGACGCAACCCAGGAGCGCAGGTCCGACCCCACGTTGGCACGCAAGCTCCGCGATGACGGCCGGCTGACGGTCGATGAGCTGGAGACGTACAGCGAATACCTGTTTGGCGCACTGGACTACTTAGAAGGCGAGGGCGTCTATCACCGCGACATCAAGCCCGACAACATCGCGATCCGGGTCCGCCCGAACCGCACCCGGCAGCTGGTGTTGTTCGACTTCTCACTGGCCGGTGTCTCGGTGAAAGAGTTGCAGGCCGGCACTCCGCGATACCTGGACCCCTTCATCGGTACGACGCCCCGCCCGGTGTACGACCGCCACGCCGAGTGGTACGCGCTCGCGGTCACGTTGCATGAGATGGCTTCGGGCGAGTTGCCGGTGTGGGGGGACGGTGTCACTGAGCCCCGGTTCACCGAGGGGCCGCCGGTGCTGGCTGCCGAAGCGTTCGATCCGGCGATCCGGGACGGTCTGGCGAGCTTCTTCGTACGCGCGCTTGATCGTGACGCGGCCCGCCGGTTCGAGTCGTTGAAGGAGATGCGCAACGCCTGGCTGCAGGTGTTCGCGCAGTCCGATCGCACCGCGCCGGTCGGGTCAGCTCACCCGGCCACCGACGAGGACGAGGAAGCGAGCCCTGAGGTGCGTGAGGCGGCTGCCGCGGCGGCCACCCCGGAGACTCCGTTGGATGCCTCTGGGTTGACCCCGCGAGCGGTGTCCGCGGCGCAGCGGCTGGAAGCGGTGACCGTCGGGGACCTGCTGAACAAGGCCCCGACGCTGTTGTTCAAGACTCCCGGGTTGGGCGCCAAGACTCGCCGCGAGTTGCAGCAGCGCGTGAAGCAGTGGCGCGCCCGCCTCCACGTCCCCACCGCTTCGCCGGGCACGAAGGTGAACCGGGATGCCGCAAAGGAAGAAGTGGACCGTGCCCACGGCGGCGAGCTGCGCACCGTGGGCTTGGACGCGATCGCGGCGCTGTTGACGCCGGCTGCCACGTCGTCCAACACGACCACGGTTCAGGCGATCAGGCTGCTGCTGCGGTTGCCTGATGACAGCGGCGCGCTTCCCGACCTGGCGCCGTGGCCAACCCAACCCGCCGTCGCCAAAGCGATTGGCGTGACGCCAGGCCGGGTGGCGCAGATCCTGACGAAACAGCGCAAGCGCTGGCACGACGAGCCGGTCATGCTCCAGGTGCGTCAAGAGCTCATCGAGATGCTCGCCGACTCGGGGCGGGTGATGGGCGCCGCGGAGCTGGCGGCGTCACTGCTGGCCCGGCGTGGCTGCGCTCAGGACGATGAGGCCGCCCGGCTCGCGGTCGCGCTGGCCGCCGTACGCGCGGGTGTGGAGGTTGACGCGCTGGAGGGTCAGCGGCGGTTGCTCACTCGCCGACACAGCGACCCCGACCGCTTGCTGATCGCGCTGGAGGTCGATGACCAGGAGGAGAGCGCGGACACGCCGGCGGGGCCGGCGCTGCTCGACTACGCCGACGCGTTAGGTCAGGCAGCCGACCGGCTGGCTGGGATGGACGTGCTGCCCAGCCCGGGGACAGTGATGCGGGTGCTCGCTGAGGCGCCGGCTGGCCCGGGCATTTCGTTGAGCGAGCGCCGGCTGGTGCGGCTGGCGGCGGCTGCGTCCCGCCACGCGGCAGCGTCGCCGCGGCTGGAGATCTACCCGCGCGAGCTGGACCTGGTGCGTGCGCTCCGCCTCGCGCAGGCTGGGGTGGTGTCACCGGAGCTGCCGGGCGACGACAGCCGCAGATCTGGGGTCCGGCCGGAGGACGTGAAAGCGAGGGTGCGCGCCCGGTTCCCAGACATGACCACGAAGTTGCCGGACCATCCGGTGCTGCACCGGCTGCTCGGCGAGGCGGGTTTTGAGCTGCGATACCGGGACGGCCGCTACCTCCCGCCGCAGCGCGACGGCTCGGCTGCAACACCATCTTTGCGCCGCCGTTCGACCCGGGCTGAGGCGAGCCCGTGGACCGCGGAGTCACCGGAGCTGGCGGCAGCTGCCCACGCCGAGCAACGGTTGACGTCCGACAGCAACGGGTTCCGGGCGCTGACGGTTCGCCGCAACCGGTACACCCGCGCCCGCAACGAGTTGAGCACACGTTTCGACGCCCGCCCGCTGAGCGTCGCGGGCTTGTTCGTCGAGAAGCTGCGGGAGCTGGTGGACGCCCGCCCGAAGCCAACGTGGGCGACGGTGCTCGACGCCGACAACGCTGAGCCCGGCAGCCGCCCGGCGATCAAGTTGGCGGAGTACGCCGAGCGGGCATGGCGGCTCGCCGAGCCGGAGCTGCGTGCCGCGTTGGGCGGCGCCCAAGCGGCTGGCCCCGAGCCGGGCGAGCCGGCTGGTCCTTTGCTGCTGCATGACGCGGCGGTGTTTTCCCGCTACCGCGCCATGGAACTGCTGTACGAGCTCGCCGCCGAGGCGCGGGCCGGCGCCGGCGCGCTCTGGCTGCTCTGCCCGATGGAGGATCCGGGCCAGCTGCCGAAGCTGGACGGCGCCGCCGTGCAGGTGGTCACGGAGAACGAGTGGATCGTGCTCCCGGACGCCTGGATCGCGAACCAGCACCGCAGCGGCGAGGCGGCTTCGTGAGCTGGGTGCTAGCTCCAGATCGAACAGATGGGCACCGCGGCGATCCGGTCGCCAAGCGTCCAGCAGCGGTGCCCGGTGTGAAGCACCACGCCGTACCCGAACTGGTCGCCGATCTCGTCGCGCAGCCAGGCCACATGCCGGGCGTCATCCGGGCGTACCACCGAAGAGGCTTTGATCTCGACGGCGATGACCCGGCCGCCGGCAAGCTCGATCACCAGGTCGATCTCGCGACGCCCGCTCTCCTGGCGTAGGTGATGGAGTCTGGGTCGATGTTCACTGACGGGCAGCTCGGCGCGTAGTTGGGCGACCACGAACGTGTCGATCATCCGGCCGAGCAGGTTGGCGTCCCGCATCAGGCTCTCGGCGCCAGCACCGATGACGGCGCTCGCCAGAGCAGGGTCCACCAGGTATCGCTTGGGTGTGCGGACGAGTCGCTTGAGCCGGTTGGAGAACCAGGCTGGCACCGCGTCGAGGACGAACATGTTGCGCAAGCTGTGTTCGTACGTGTGCGCGGTCCTGCGGTCTATCCCGGCCGCCTGGTACAGCGTGACCGGCTCCACGACACCGGCGGTGTTGAGTGCCAGCGCCTCGAAGTAGCGCCGCAACCGTTCCGGGTCTCGTCTGCCGTCGGTCATGTCCCTGGTGAGCAGCTGGTCCGCGTAGCCGGTGAGCCACCGCACGCGGTTCGGCTGGGACAGGCGCAACGCCGGTTCGGGAAACATTCCGGCCAGCGCGAGATCCAGGTAGTCGCGGAGATCCGGCGGTGTTGCGGGCAGGTTCAGCTCGTCGACGCCGGACCGGACCACCCGGTCGATGAATGGCGCGCCAGTGGCGTCACCGAGCCGTTCGCGGACGGTGAGGCCGGTCATCGGGATCGGGATCACTCTGCCGGTGCCGGGCCAGGTGGCGGCGTCAAGCTCTGCCCGCACCGACCCGGTGAGCAGGTACCGGCCGGGTCGGGGATCACGATCGACGCTTCGCTTCACGGCCCCGAGAACTTCCGGCGCCTCCTGCCATTCGTCCAGCAGCACGGGTTCGGCGAGCCGCCGCAGCGCGGCGTCGGGGTCCGTCCGGAAGACGCTCGACTCGGCAGGCTGGTCCAGACGCACCACCGTTGCCGCGTGCTGCAGTGCGGTGGTGGTCTTGCCCGAGGCCCTGGGGCCGACCAGCGACACCGCGGGCAGCCCCGTGAGAAGTTCCGCGAGCAGCGGGTCAACGAGGCGAGGGCGATAGGGCGTTTCCGTCACACAGCCACTCTAGCTGGGACTATGGCGTTCAATGTCGCCTCCACACACGGTTTGATGTCGGTTTCCCGCATGATCCGATGTCGCTTTGCCGCATGAGTTGATGTCGGCTTCCCGCAGCGATTTCGCAGGCTCACCGGAGTGTCGACGGATCGTCAATGCCGCGTTCGAGGGCGTCCAAGATCTCATCGTCGCTGTAGAAGACCTGACCGCGCACGCCGTTCGCGAGGTCTCGATCAACTTCGCGCTCTCCCGCTTGCCACTCCTCGGTCCAGAACCAGGCTTGGTCAGGCGGGATGGGTCGCGGTGGCGCAGGCTCTGCGTGACCGTCCTCAATGTTCACGTCAATAGATTCTGCCCGCGTGGCCGGTTGACTGCGCGGCGGCGCTGCCGCAGGTTTGGTCGGGCCGGGCGGTGACGGCGCCGGCACGCGGTGACACGAGGCGGGAAGGGTTGGTACGTGGTTGACCATCAGGGGCTGCTGAAGGATCTGCAACGTCGGGTGCGGATGCTGGAGGACGATCTTCGGGAGCAGGTGGAGACACACAGCGAGATCGGCGACCCGTTGAAGCAGGAGCACACTCGGGCTCACAAGCTGAACCGCACCGCCGCGACCTGGACCCAGTGGCGGGACGAGCGGGTCACCCAGGCCGCCGCGGGGTGGGTGCTGGGCACGGTGTTCGTGCGGTTCTGCGAGGACAACGGGTTGCTGGGCCAGCCTTTCCTGGCCGCGCCGACGCCGGATCGGATGACCCTTGCGGAGGAGGCGCAGGCCGCGCACTTCCGGGCCCGGCCGCACGACACCGACCGGGATTGGCTGCTCGCGGGATTCGCCGCGATGGCGGTGGCGCAGGCGGGGCGGCTGCTGTTCGACCCGGAGCACAACGCGCTCTACCGGATCCCGATCAGCCACGACGCGGCGAAGTCGCTGATCGGGTTCTGGCGGCGGCGTGACGACGACGGCCGGCTCACCCACGACTTCACGAACCCGGAGTGGGACACCCGGTTCCTCGGCGACCTCTACCAGGATCTGTCGGAGGCGGCCCGGAAGCGGTACGCGTTGCTGCAGACGCCGGAGTTCGTGGAGGAGTTCATCCTCGATCTGACGTTGACCCCGGCGATCAACGAGTTCGGCCACGACGTGGTGAAGGTGATCGACCCGACCTGCGGCTCGGGGCA
>JBOGDL010000114.1:0-2191 GCA_050701815.1 Micromonosporaceae bacterium
GCCAGCGAGCGGCTCGACGCGAGCGACCTCGTCACCCCACTGCTCAAGCGCCTCCCATCCCACGGGCCACATCTTACGGAGTTCCCAACGTCACTGTTCTCGGCAAATCCGTGCACCCGCCTACAAGTGGCGCCAGTTCTCACGAACATTCGCCCCGGATCGTCGGGTGAGGGGCTCCCCAACTGATGAGCATCTGGCTCCCGTTCTCGCGAACGTAGCCAATGGCTTTACTGAACTTCGCAAGTCTTGGTGGAAGATCGTGCCCTACTGCAGCCTGCGACTGTTCTTGCGGGAGGCGGGGCCCTCAACCCTTGACGGCCTCTGCGATTTGTAGGGCGGCCTGGGCGGGGGTGAGGTGCGTGGTGTTGACGACCTCAGCCTCGCCGTGCAGCCACGTGCGGGCCGCCTCGGCGTAGGCATCGAGGTATCTGAGGCGGAACGGCGAGGGGACGAGGTGTTCCCGCTCGATACGCCCGCGGAGGGTGTCCTGGTCAGCATGGAGGACGAAGTGCCTGACCGGGATGGCGTGTTGGGCAAGGCCCGCGCTGATCTCGCGCCAGTACTGCTCGACCAGGACAGTCATGGGCATCACCAGAGCGCCGCCGGTGTAGTCGAGTACGCGGCGGGCGGTCTCGACAACGAGCTGCCGCCACGGTGGCCAATGCTGGAAGTTGTCCGTCGCAGGCAGCCCCGGCGTGATGTCCATGAGGATCTCGCCGACCTTCTCGGCGTCGAACACCCGCGAATCCGGGATCAGTTGCTGCACGAGGGCGCTGGTCGTTGTCTTGCCTACGCCGTGGGTGCCATTGATCCATACGATCATGGGATTTGATGCTAGCGCCGCGTTTGGGCCTTGTAGCTGGGCCGGCTCAGTCCGACGGTGAGGGTGGCGACGCGACCGACAACCGCCGGTGTCGCCTCATCGCCAAGCCGGCGCTACCACAGAAACGGTGCGATCAGGACGACCACTGCACCGACGCTGGCGGCAATGACACCGAGCCCAAAGACCTTCCAGGAGAAGGTTTCATTAACGATGGTTGTTGGCACAGATGACTGCCCGACAGCGCGCTCCAAGCCAGCGGCGGTACTTCGTAGCTGAGAGGCTCGGGACGTGGCGCGCTCCAGGCTTGAAGCAGAACGCTCAATTTCCTCGCATCGAGCGACCGCCTCGCTGAAGCGGCTCAGAGTTGCCTTCATACCTTCTAGCTTCTGGGCAGAGACCTGAAGGGGCTCGACATGGTTGGCAAAGTTGGCGAACTTGTCGGCTGCTTGGTGCACCAGCAGACTGTCGTCGGGAAGGTTGCTGAGGTTGTGCGACGACTCGCTCAACATCGGGACGTAGTCCGGCATCCCGCTGAGACTGTGAGCGGACTCCGCCAACATCGGTGCGAAATCCTCGAGGTGCCGCAGGGCACGAGCTGCGGCCTCTAATGACGCCATCGCGTCAGGGTCGAGGTACTGAGCATCAAAGGCTTGCTGAGTCAGGAAGGCCACCATCTCCCGCACCTCATCACTTACGCCGAGTAAACGGTGCAGTGGCTCCAAGATGTCCTCTTTCGCCTGCTGCACAGCGTCGACCATGAGGCTCTTCAATTCATCGTTGTCCTGAGGAGCGACCAGCTCTGAGAACTGAGTGCTGAAGCCTCCCTCGCGATCAAGCTTCCAACCTTCAAGCTTCTCTGTCCCGTAGAGGTGGCGAGTGAACTCTGAGTCAACCTCGGTGTGATGCTTCTGGCACATCAGCATCAAGTTCGCGAAGCTGTTGAGCACACGGTCAGGAAGGGGTTCATGGCGGGCTTCGCCATCGTGCAGCCCTCGGATGTGGGCGACCTGGACGTCAACGCGGGGCTGACCGCTCTCGGTCATGGACACCACGCGCCGACCGCACTCCGGCCAATAACAGGTGCCTCGACTCAGGCAAAACAAGGCTTCCTTTGTTCCGGCGATGTAATAGCGGCTCTTCCCCATCGACTGCTCCCCAAGGTGGCCACGGATAGGCGCGGGCGTAAACGGTAGCCGGGAGGTCAGACACTCCATGCGGCAATGGATGGGGACTGAGTCAGCCGAGCTGCTTGCAGAACGCGCGATTGACGGCAGGGTCCCGGCCTGCAACGTACGCCTCAATGGGCTCGTATCCCATGTTGGTGTAGAGGACGAGCGCGGCGGTGTTGTGGACGCCGGTCTCCAGCAG
>JBOGDL010000115.1:0-26735 GCA_050701815.1 Micromonosporaceae bacterium
GCGGCCGCATGGTGACGCGCGCGTTGGTGCTGTTCGCGTGTGCCCAGGTCTGACCGGCGGCGTCGCCCATCTGAGCTACGGGGTATGGATGGTTGGCCGCCGCGGGGCTGCTGGTCAGCAGCAGCCCGAGCAGCGTGGTGGCGATGACGGCGGCGTAGGTGATGCGCTTCCGGATCATGGTGGTCCTCCCGGTTTGTATCAGAAAGATACTTTCAAAAAGAGCGATCCGATGAAGGTATCCAACTGATCTTGTCGCCGGGAGTGGTGTCGGCGCGTCGTGACGCAGCGTGGAGCACAACGGTGGGGGAGCCGGTCGCGCGACCGACTCCCCACAGACTGCGGTGACCGCTACGGCTGGACCACGAGATCCCAGCCTTCGACCTCGCTCGGCTTACGCGGCCCGGGCCCGACGTACGTCGCCGAGGGGCGCACCAGCCGGTTCAGCCGCTTCTGCTCCATGATGTGGGCGCTCCAGCCCGCCACCCGGGCACAGGTGAACATCGAGGTGAACATGTGAGCCGGCACCTCGGCGAAGTCCAGCACCACGGCGGACCAGAACTCCACATTGGTGGCCAGCACCCGGTCCGGCTTACGGGATTGCAGCTCAGCCAGAGCGGCCTTCTCGAGCGCCTCAGCCATCTCGTACCGGGGGGCGCCCAGTTCGCGGGCGGTACGGCGCAGCACCGCGGCGCGCGGGTCCTCGGCCCGGTACACCCGGTGCCCGAAGCCCATCAGGCGCTCGCCGCGATCGAGCACGTCCTTCACGTACGCCTCGGCGTCGCCGGTGCGTTCCACGCCCTCGATCATGTGCAGCACTCGCGACGGCGCCCCGCCGTGCAGCGGGCCGGAGAGTGCGCCGATCCCGGACGAGATGCAGGCGGCCACGTCCGCCCCGGTGGAGGCGACCACCCGGGCGGTGAACGTGGAGGCGTTCATGCCGTGCTCGGCGGCGGAGGTGAAGTACGCGTCGACCGCCTTCACGTGACGCGGGTCGGGCTCGCCCCGCCAGCGGCGCATGAACCGCTCGACGATCGTCTCGGCCTGGTCGATGTTGCGCTGCGGCACCGCCGGCAGGCCCAGACCCCGCGCGGACTGCGCGACGAACGACAGCGCGGTGACCGAGACCCGGGCGAGGTCCTCACGGGCCCGCTCGTGGGGGATGTCCAGCAACTGGCTCAGCCCCCAGTACGGGGCGAGCATCGCAACCGCGCTCTGCACGTCGACCCGGATGTCACCTGAATGCACCGGCACCGGGAACGGCTCCGCCGGTGGCAGCCCCGGTCCGAACTTGCCGTCGACCAGCAGCGCCCACACGTTGCCGAAGGAGACCTGGCCTATCAGGTCTTCAATGTTCACGCCCCGGTAGCGCAGCGCTCCGCCCGCCTTGTCGGGCTCGGCAATCTCAGTCTCGAAGGCGATAGTGCCTTCGAGGCCTGGAACGAAATCTGACATCGTGGTACTCCCAGGGGTAGTGAACGTCGACTTTGACGGACGCCTACGCAGCCGTCCTCCCGTCGAGGAGGGCCGGCCCGAAGCGCCCACCGGGATTGCCGGTGTGGTGCTGTGTATGACCTTTTCGCCTATCTTGCCTGCCGAGTAACTTGAGTGCGAGACGTGGAAGGCGTTGTGTGTCACACGATATTCACCAAGACATCATGGCCCTGAACTGGTGAGGATGTAGTGCGTGAACTCCAGCACACCCGAGCCCCCGGACTCCCGGCGGCGTGAACCCGCGCCCGATCAGGCGGGGTTCTCTCCCGATCAGACCGGGCTCTCTCTCGATCAGACGGGGCTCTCGGCGATGCGCTTGGAATACACCCGATCGGGCCTCGCCGAAGTCGACCTGGCGCCGGACTGGTTGACCCAGTTCGCGAGATGGCTGGGCGACGCCACCGCCAGTGGCCTCGCTGAGCCGAACGCGATGGTGTTCGCCACCGCCTCCCCCGAGGGTCGGCCCAGCGCTCGCACGGTGCTGCTCAAGGCGTACGACCAGCGAGGTTTTGTGCTGTTCACGAACTACCAGTCCCGCAAGGGGATTGAGGCGCAGGCCAACCCGTACGCGAGCCTGGTCTTCTTCTGGCACCCGCTGCACCGCCAGGTGGTGATCTGCGGACACGTGGAGCGGGTGGACCGGGCGGAGACCGAGGCCTATTTCGCCACCCGGCCGCGTGGCGCCCAACTCGCCGCCTGGGCCAGCCAGCAGTCCTCGGTGATCGCATCCCGGGACGTGCTGGAGCAGCGCTGGCGGCAGCGTGCCGAACAGTGGTCCGGGCAGCCGCCGGCGCCTGAGCATTGGGGCGGGCTTCGGGTGGTTCCGGAGACCGTGGAGTTCTGGCAAGGACGTGAGAGCCGGATGCACGACAGGCTGCGGTACCGCCGGGTCGAGTCGGGCTGGGTCATCGAACGCCTCGCCCCGTGACCGGCACCAAACCCGGCGCGGACGGCCATCAGCCAGACACCGTCAAGCGACCCGGTCTGTGGCGTGTGGTGAGCCTGATCGCCGTGGACGTCAGCCCGTTGCGGCACGGGGCGTTCCGGCGGATGTGGATCGGGCAGGGCGTCTCGTTCATCGGATACCAGGTCACCGCGGTGGCGATCCCGGTGCAGATGTTCCAGATCACCATGTCCTCGTTCTGGGTGGGGCTGCTGGGAATCGTGGGGCTGGCGCCGCTGCTGGTGTTCGCGTTGTGGGGCGGCGCTGTCGCGGACGCGATGGACCGGCGCCGGCTGCTGTTGATCAGCTCGGTGCTGGTATGGCTCACCACCCTGGCGCTGCTGGCACAGGCGCTGCTCGGCGTGGACAGCCCGGCGTTGTTGCTCGTTCTGGTCGCGGTGCAGTCCGCGGGTTTTGCGATCAGCTCACCGGTGCGTTCCGCGATCATCCCGCGGCTGGTGCCGGCGGGTCTGGTGCCGGCGGCGAACACGCTGAACTTCACGGTTTCCAGCGTCAGCTCGATCGTCGGGCCGCTGCTGGCGGGATTGGCCATCGCCCAGTCCGGGTTCGGGGTGGCGTACGCCATCGACGCGGTGCTGTTCACGGTGGCGCTGTGGTCGGCGTTCGAACTGCCGGAGTTGAAGCCGGAGTCGGGACAGACCCCGGTGGGGCGCGGCTTGGCCGCGGTGGTCGACGGGTTGCGCTTTTTGACACGTACGCCGGTGCTGTGGCTGTCGCTGGCGATCGACATCGTGGCGATGGTGCTGGCGATGCCGCGCGCCCTGTTCCCGGAGGTGGCGGCCACCCGGTTCGGCGACGAGGCGATCGCCGGCTGGCTGTTCGCGGCGATCGCGATCGGCTCCGTGGTGGGCGGGGTGTGTTCCGGCTGGATCGGTCGGGTCCGCCGGCAGGGGCTGGTGCTGGTGCTGGCCGTGGTCGGCTGGGGGCTCGCGGTGGCGGCAGCCTGGTTCGCCCAGGAGTTGTGGCTGATGGTGTTCCTGCTGGCGGTGGCTGGATTCGCGGACCTGGTCAGCGCCGTTTACCGGCAGAGCATCGTGCAGTTGCACGCGCCCGACGAGATGCGCGGCCGGATGCAGGGCGTCTTCACGGCGGTGGTGGCGGGCGGCCCACGGCTGGGCGATCTGCGCGCCGGCTCGATGGCTGCCGTGATGGGCCCGACCGCGGCCTGGGCCGGAGGCGGCATCGCGTGCGCGGCGGTGGCGGTGGCGCTGGCCCTGGCGTTCCCGGCGTTGGCGCGATACCAGCCCCGGACCAGCTGAAGCGTGACGCGCCCCGGGCCGGCTGTGCCCGGGCGGGCTGAGGGCACTAGGTGAGGGCGTCCGCGGCGACTTTCAGGTCGGCCACCAGATCGGCGTACGCCTTGTCCCGGAATTCCTTCGGGGTGCGCAGCACCGCCGACGGATGCGTGGTGATCAAGGCCTGCGTGGCGTGCTCGCGTTCGTCGGCGACCCGGTCCGGAATCTGGTACGGAAGCAGCTTGCCGCGGTCCTTCGTCACCTTGTACGCGTTGCCCAGCAGCGCCTTGATCGCGGTGGCGCCCAGCACCACCACCACCTCCGGTTGCAGCAGCCCGAACTCGGCCGACAACCACGGACGGCAGGCTTCGATGTGATCCCGATCCGGGGTCTGGTGAATCCGCCGCTTTCCCGACCTGGTGAACCGGAAATGCTTCACCGCGTTCGTCACGTACGCGCCCTGGCGTGCGATTCCCGACTCTTCGAGCGCTTTATCGAGCAGCCGACCAGCGGGGCCCACGAACGGCTGGCCCTGACGGTCCTCGACATCCCCCGGCTGCTCGCCCACCAGCACGACGCGAGCGTCTGCGGGCCCGACACCGAAGACGGTCTGGGTCGCCTCGGTGTGCAGGTCACACCCCTCGCAGCCTCGCGCCGCCTGGGCCAGTTTGTCCAGCGTGGCCGCTGGTGACCCGTCCGCCTCAAGCGCAGCCCGGTCCGGAACAAATTCTGTCGCGCTCATCTGTCTCCATCTCCCCTCGAGCTGCTGCGGCCTTCGCCGCATCCGGCCGAACCTTGGCCGCTGGGCGGCGTCGGCGGGGTCGCCGCCCGGGTCACGGGCCGACAACCAAGGTGATGCCCGCGATGGTGTACGCCACCATCACGGCCAGCAGCCCGTACTGACCCTTGCCTTGACGATCCCTGGGGAAGATCGCCACGGCCCGATCATGAGCGGAGATCACTCCCACCACGTGCCCGGCGACAATGGCGCCGACCTGCACCAGCGCGATCACGGTCGGGCTGACCACGGAATAGTCGATCTGGCTGCCGTCCAGGCCGAGCAGGTTCCATTGCAGATCGAACGGATCGCTGGCGAGGAAGAACCCGGCCTGCCCTTGGAACACCGCGAGTGAGAAGTAGTGCGCCACCGTGTAGCCGAAGACGATCGGCAGCAGCGAGTGCGCGAACCGCAGCTCGATCGCGTCGGCGCTGTCGGCTGGCGCGTACTCCCGAGCCGAGCGGGTCGCCGCCCCGTAGCTGATCAACACGAACGCCACGCAGCCGACCAACCCCGCCGTGCCCAGCAGCAGGTACGCAGAACGGGACCCGATCCCGTACGTGGCCACCAGGTCTTTCCAGAACAACCCGCCGGTCACGCCGTCGAACCCGGTGGAGCCCAGCAGCACCGCGATCACCGTGACCAACCCGGGCGCCGCGATCGGGCCGGAGGACCGGGTCAACGTGGCCAGCGAGTTGAAGGGGCTGCGCAGCACCAGTTGGCCGTCGTCACGGCGTCCCAGCGCGGACAGGTGGCCCAGCAGCGTGGAGTACGCCTCAAAACCGTCGCCGCGATCAAACCACCGCTGCCCGAAGATCACGCCCAGCAGGGTGTGGATCCCGGCGTAGCCGGTGACGAACCAGGCCACTGTGGCCGGTTCGTCGGAGGCGTCGTAGACCAGCTCGATCCACACGAACACCAACAGGCTGGCCGCCGCGGGCCAGTACCCGACAGCGGCGGGCAGCCGCGCTGTCGGGACCCCCAGGCTGGTGAAGAACCCGGCTATCGCACGTAACGGGTTCAGCAGCCGCCACACCGGGCCGAAGAGCACGGACAGCGGGGCCAGGCCGACCCAGAGCCACACGTACAGCCAGGTGGGCGCGGGGTTGAGCAGCGGGTTGTCCGACCCCAGCCACGCCGCGCCGAGGGTGAGCGCCAGCAGCGCCAGGCCGACCCCGCGCAACCCGACCCGCGCGGCGGCGGAGTCGCAGCCCCGCTGCACTCTCGGCGGCAGCGGACGACCCGCGGCGCCCCCGGTGAACTTCGGCTCGGTCCAGAACGCGGCCAGCACGAAGAACGAGATCAGCACGGCGGCGGCGGCCCCGTACACCGCGAGCCACAACGGCACCGGCAGGTCAGCTCGGGCGCCGATGCCGTGGGCAAAGCTGATCACGTGTCACCTCGCTACGCGGCTACTGGACCTGCAGTTCGCAGAGCACCGTCCCGGCGTGATGCAGCTCCACTTCGAACCCGCCGGGGATGTCGGCGGTGAACGTGGTGCGAGTGGGTTTGCCGGGCTTCAGCTTGATCGTCTTGTCGTATCCGTGCACATGCGCCTCATCCGCGACGTCGCTGGTGATCTCGAGCGTCACGGTGCTGTTCAGCTTGATCTTGTGCACGCCGCCACCGGCGGTCACTTTGCCACTTTTGATCTTCACTCGTACGGTGGGCGCCTCTGCGCTCGGGGATTCCGATGGTGTGGCTTCGGATTCGGTGGGCTGCGCCGTCATCGGCTTGTCGTCCCGGCCCGCGCTGCCTGGGTCCGAACCTCCGCCGCAACCGCTGACTCCCGCCAACAGCATCATTGCCACACCCAGGATTGCCGCCTCACGGCGCATGTCTGCTCCTCGCGTGTATGGATGAGGGGCGCTGGCGAATCGGGGCCGCCAGCGTATAGGACGTCCTGTGATTGGTCGTTCCGGGTTGGGCCTGGGTTCCAGCCAACTGCGCGGCGAGGATGTGGACATGGATTTTCAGACAGTGGTGCGGCGCAGGCGGATGGTGCGCGACTACGACCCGAACCGGCCGGTGCCGCCGCAGCTGGTCGAACGGATCATGGAGAACGCGATCCGGGCCCCCAGCGCCGGCTTCTCCCAAGGCTGGGGATTCCTGCTGCTTGATCAGCGGCGGGACGTGGAGCGATTCTGGGCCAGCGCGAGCCCGGAGCAGCACGTCAAGCACGGCTGGCTGGCGGGAATGACGCGGGCGCCTCTGATCGTGGCGCCGCACTCGAACAAGGACGCGTATCTCGATCGGTACGCCCAGCCGGACAAAGGCTGGACGGATCGCGACGAGTCCCGGTGGCCGGCGCCGTACTGGGACATTGACGTCGGGTTCGCGTCGCTGCTGATGCTCTTGACGGCGGTCGACGCCGAGTTGGGGGCATGCTTCTTCGGCATCATGCCCGACCGGATTGCGAGTTTTAAGCGGGAGTTCGGCGTGCCGGACTCGTACCACCCCATCGGGGCTGTCACTATTGGCTACCCGATGCCTGACAAGAAGTCACCTTCGTTGCGTCGTGGTCGCCGCTCGGTGACCGAGGTGGTGCACAGAGGGCAGTGGTCCGCAAGCGGGTAGCGTAGAGCCACAACGGCTAGGCGCCACGTCGGGGCGTCGGAGACGGCTGGGAGGTGAGCAGCGCCTCGTGATCTTCAGAGCGGTGCGCGAGGGCAAGTCGTACCCCGAACATGGCCTGACCACCAAGCAGTGGGCGCAGATCCCGCCGCGGCCGGTCCGGCTGGACCAGCTGATCACGATCAAACGCAACCTCGCCCTGGACCGGCTGCTCGCCGAAGACTCCACCTTCTACGGCGACCTGTTTCCGCACGTGGTGCAGTACAACGGCGACCTGTACCTGGAAGATGGCCTGCACCGCGCGCTGCGCGCCGCGCTGCAGCAGCGCACCTCGATCCACGCCCGGGTGTTGGTGCTGCCCCCGCCTGGGGATCGACCCGCTGACGAGGATGGGGATCTCGCCTCGTTCGGGCGACGCCAACCGCAGCAACCGAGCCGGTCCGAGTCACCCCGCCGGCAACCTTCGCCGTACCCGTCGGCACGGTCCTGACCGCCACGCCCGGGGGCGTGTTTCACCGATTGTTCGTGCCCAAGGCGCCGGACCTACCTTGATATGCAAGTAAACACTTGCCTATTGTGGGGTGGTGGCGGAGGATGTCTTCAAGGCGCTGGCCGACCCCACCCGCCGGCGCATTCTCGATGAGCTGACGGAGCGGAACGGCCAGACCTTGTTCGAGATTTGCACCCGGCTGGTGACCAAGCACGGGCTGGGGCTCTCCCGCCAGGCGATCAGCCAGCACCTGGCCGTGCTGGAGTCCGCGGGCCTGGTCCGCACCCGCCGCCAGGGCCGCTACAAGTTCCACGATCTGAACACCGAACCGCTTGAGCGCATCGCGACCCGGTGGCTCAGGCCCGATGCACCGGAGCGCACCTCATGAAGATCCATCTGACCAGCGTCTTCGTCGATGATCAGGGCAAAGCCCTGGGCTTCTACACCGACGTGCTGGGGTTTGTGAAGAAGAACGACATCCCGCTGGGCGAGGCCCGGTGGCTGACCGTGGTCTCGCCAGAGGACCCCGACGGGACCGAACTATTGCTGGAACCCAACGGGCATCCCGCGGTGCAGCCGTACCAGACGGCGCTGGTCAACGACGGCATCCCCGCTGCCTCCTTCGCCGTGGACGACGTGCACGCGGAGTTCAGCCGGCTGCGGGGGCTCGGAGTGCGCTTCACCCAGGACCCGCTGGAGATGGGCCCGGTGACGACTGCGGTGCTGGACGACACCTGCGGCAACCTGATCCAAATCGCGCACAGCAAGTGACGTGTCGGACGCAGACCAGTGGAGCCATGTCAGCTGGGCCCCTCATGAGCGGTCCAGCAACTGCTCCACTGTCTGCAGCTCAACCGGCCGCCCGGTGCCACGTAGCAACTCCTGAGCCTGAGCCAGCCATGGCGCCGCCGCGCTCACCGAGTCATTGGCGACAGTGATCATCGCGATTCGGTAGACGGCCAACGCGTGCCCATCCCGATCAGAGAGCTCCTCCAACAACCGGGTGGCTCGGCGAGCCGAGGTGAGCGCGGCGTCGAAATCCCCGTACGACTGCTCAACCTCCGCCTCGGTCAAGAGCAGGTAACCCTCTACCCGGAGACTCTTGTGGGCGCGCGCTGATGCGATCGCTTCCACCAGTCGAGAGCGCGCCTCCGAGGGCCTCTCCAGCTTCAGATACAGCCTGGCCTCGCTGTCCAGCAGATGTGCCCGGGTCTCCCAGTTCTTCTCATCCGGAAGCAGCTTGCGCGCCTCGACGAAGTCGTCCAACCCGGCGCTGAGCTGCCCCGCCGAGGAGAGCGCGTCCGCCCGTCGGCGCAAGGTCATGGCACGTGCTGACGGAGGCAGCTCTGGAATGTCAATCACGTCATCGCAGTTGCGAATCGCGGCCTGCTTCTCACCCAGGATCAGGAGCGCCCCGGACAGGTTGCTGGCGGCGGTGGCGGCGCCGACGTTGTCCACGCCGTACAACATCTCCTTGGCCAGCCAGAAGCACCGGGCAGCCAGCGGATAGTCACCGGTGTGCGCGAACACCGACCCCCGCGCCAACAAAGCCCGGCCCCGGACCTCGGGACGTGAGGAGTGCCGGGCCGCCCGCAGCCCCACCGCCGTCAACTGCTCCCAGCTGTCCTGCAGCCACGCCACGGCCAACGGGCGGCGGCACGCGTCCACCAGGGCCACCGCCAGTTCGTGGCGGCCAAGCACCGCCGCGGCCTGTGCCGCCGCCACCAGATTGTGCTGCTCCTGACGGGTCCATCCCGCGGGGTCGGCGGTCGCCGCGGCGATGATCTCAGCGGGCGCCGTCGCTTCCGGGGATGGCAACAGCGAGGTCTCGAAGGGCGTGCCGGACATCGCCGCGGACACCGCGCGGGACAGCGTGATCCACCACAACAGGATCGTGTCCAGGGCACGGTGCGCGCCGTCGGAGTCGGAAAGCAGCTGCTCCCGAAGCTGCAGCCGCAGCAAGTCGTGGACCCCGAACCGGGTGTCTGGCTGGTCCCGTTCTGAGGCGGCATGCGCCACGTGCGCGGTCATCATCTCGTCGGCGGCGGCCAGGGCCCGCGCCCGATCCCCGTCGCAGACCGCCAGCGCCACCCAGCCGGGAAGGCTCGGACTGGCCAAGCCCGACACCGCGACCAACGTACGCCGGGCGTCCGGGCTCAACAGCGCGATCCCTCGCGACAGGGTCTCGGAGACATCGACCGCCCCGAGGCTCAACGAATCCAGCCTGCTCGATTCCTCATGGAGCACCTGAGCGAAGTCATGGCGTCGCCCCGCTCCCAGACTCCGCAGCCTGGCGCCCGCGATCACGAGAGCTAACGGAAGACCGGCGCACGCCAGGATGATCGTGTGGGTGTCGGGATCATCGCTGGCGGGCAACGTGTCGCCCGCCAGCGCCTGCAACAGCCGCCGGCTGGGCTCGCCAGCCAGGGGCGCCAGCTGGATCGACTCGCTCCAGAGCATGGCGGTCAGCCGATGATGCGCCGTGACGACCACCGCGCACCGCGGCTCGGCCGGCACCAGGTCAATCACCTGCTCCGCCGAATCGGCGGCGTCGGCGACGATCAAGATCGCTTTGTTCGCGGTGAGGGTACGCAGCAGGGCGCGCCGTTCATCGATGGTTCTTGGCAGCCGCTCCCGCACCCCCAGGGCGCGCAACACCCGGGCCAGGGCCTGCTTCGAGTCGAGCGGTCCGGATGGCCCGCGGAGGTGGACGAAGACCTGACCGTCCGGGAACTCAGCCGCCGCGATATGTCCGACCATCACCGCCAAAGAGGTCTTTCCGACACCTCCGATGCCGCTCACCACCGCGACCGGGGGGCGCGCTGGGTTGTGGGGAGACGTGATGACCTGGAGCAACCTGGCGAGCTCAGCGTCTCTGCCGATGAACGAGCCGGGCGCCGGCGGCAGCTGCGCCGGGACCGGTGGGGCCTTCGGACCCGTGCCAGCAGGATCGGTGAACGTGTCATTGAGGATGCGCTGGTGCGCCTCCTGCAACTGGGCGCCAGGTTCAATCCCCAGCTCGGTTCGGAGCATCCGGGCGCCTTCGCGGTAGATCGCCAGTGCCTCCTTGCGGCGCCCCTCCAGGTGCAGGATCCGCATCACGTGCATCCGCACCTGCTCGTCGAACGGATCGTCCGCGAGCAGGTCCTCCGCCTCGCTCCGCAGCTTGACGGCGTCCCCGATGGGAAAGGCGAGCTGAATCCGGCGCAGCCGGGCGATGCGTCGTTGCGCCTCCAGGCGTGGCGCTTCAGACAGCACCTGTGGCGTCGTCCCCGACAACACATCGCGGGTCCACCGTGCCAAGCCCTGGTCGAGGAACTCCTTGGCCCGCCGCGCCCTGCCGCTGGCCTGGGCGCGTTCGGCGTGGTTGATGTCGTCCAGGAACCGGGTGAGATCCACGTCCGCGTCGGGGCCGAACTGGTAGCCGTCCGGGTTTGTCCGCAGCCAGTCGGGTTCGCCCAGCCCCGCCGCTGTCGCGGTTTTCCAAACCCCGCTGCGGAGCTGGCTGACCATGTTGTGGATCTGCTGCACGGCGGTGCTGGGCGGACGTGATCCCCAGAGCTGATCAACCAGGTGCCGGATGGTCACCTGCTTGCCCAGCGCGAGGCCGAGCACAGCCAGGAACGATCGGGTGCGCACTGAGCGGATCGGGATCGGTCGTCCATGAACCTCGAGGGACACTGGGCCCAGCAACGTGATCGTGACCATGACGTCTTCCCTTTACGCTCCCGCACCCGGCGTCGCGTGGGAGCAGCTGACCTTACGCGAGTCCCGGCGTTCCCATCGCCCCGCGAACCAAGCCAGGCAGTGAACGCAGCGACAACCTACCGCCCGCTGCGGCAGCCCGCCGGCCGAGCGTGCCGGCCCTGGTCGGAGTGGTCCAGCGCACGTGTGATGACGCAGCCGCCGGTCGGGTCATTACGGTAGAGAATCTCCCGTGCGTTTGGAGGACAGGTGACGATTGCCCCCAACGGCGCTGCCAGCGGCGCCCCCGGCGCTCGCGTCGACCGTTCCGGGCTGGACGAAGCAGCCCGAATCGCTCTCGGCGCCGCGCTCGGCACCGCGCTGCGAGGAGACGTCCGCTTCGACTCCGGCGCCCGTTCGGAATACAGCACCGATTCGTCCAACTACCGGCAGGTCCCGCTCGGCGTGATCTTCCCCCGGGACGCCGACGACGTCGCCGCGGCGCTGGCGGTGTGCGCCGAGCACGGCGCCCCCGTGCTGGGCCGCGGCGCCGGCACCAGTCTGGCCGGCCAGGCGTGCAACGTCGGGGTGGTGTTCGAGTTCAGCCGGCACATGCGCAAGATCATCGACATCGACCCGGAGCGCCGGACGGCCGTGGTGCAGCCCGGTGTGGTGCTCGACGATCTGCGCGACGAGGCCCGCAAGCACGGGCTCACGTTCGGGCCCGACCCGTCCACCCACGCCTGGTGCACGCTCGGCGGGATGATCGGCAACAACTCATGCGGCACCCACGCCCTGTACGCCGGCAAGACGGTGGACAACGTCGAACGCCTCACGGTGATCACGTACGACGGGACTGTCCTTGACGTCGGCCCCACCAGCGACGAAGAGCTCGATCAACTCAAAGCCCGGCCCGGGCGGGTCGGCGAGATCTACCGTGGCCTGGCGCAGCTGCGGGACCAGCACAGCGACCAGGTGCGAGCGCGCTACCCGGACATCCCGCGCCGGGTCTCCGGCTACAACCTGGACGAGCTGCTGCCCGAGTCGGGCTGCAACGTCGCGCGGGCGCTGGTGGGCTCCGAGTCGACCTGCGCGATCGTCACCGAGGCGACGCTGCGGCTGGTGCCCGACCCGCCGATCCGACGGCTGGTGGTGCTCGGCTTCTCAGACATCTTCGCCGCCGGCGACCACGTGCCGGCGCTGCTGCGGCACGGCCCGATCGGGTTGGAAGCGGTGGACCTGCGGTTGACCCAGTTGATGCGCTCGCAGCGGCTCAACCTGGACAGCCTTGAGTTGCTGCCGGAAGGCGGCGGCTGGTTGTTGTTCGAGTTCGGCGGCGACGACCCGGACGAGCTGGAGACCCGGGTGCAGGCGCTGATCGCGGACCTGCCCGACGGGGTCAGCTGGCGGCGGGCCGACGACCCGGCGGTGCAGAAACGGATGTGGGGCGCCCGGGAGTCGGCGCTCGGCGCCGCCGCACACCCGCCCGGGCACCCGCCGCACCTGGAAGGCTGGGAAGACGCGGCCGTGATGCCGGAGCGGGTCGGCGACTACATGCGGCGGATCACCGCGCTGTGGGACGAGTACGGCTACGAAGGTGTCTGGTACGGGCACATCGGCCAGGGCTGCCTGCACACCCGGAACACGTTCGACCTGCGTACCGAGTCAGGGTTGCGGGACTACCGCTCCTATGTGGAGCGTGCCGCCGACATCTGCCTGGAGCTGGGCGGGTCGCTCTCCGGCGAGCACGGCGACGGCCAGGCTCGGGGTGAACTGCTCACCAAGATGTACGGCCCCGAGCTGATGGACGCGTTCCGGCAGTTCAAGGCGCTGTGGGATCCGGCGGGGCGGATGAACCCCGGGAAGTTGATCGACGCGTTCGGCCTGGACACGAACCTGCGGCACGGCCCCGACTACGCCCCGAAGCAGCTCGACGGGCGCACCCATTTCGCGCTGCGCGCCGACCACGGCAGCCTCGCTGAGGCGGCCAGCCGGTGCGTCGGGGTGGGTCGGTGCCGGCGGTTCGACACCGGTGTGATGTGCCCCTCGTACCGGGTGACCCGGGATGAGACCCACTCCACCCGGGGCCGCGCCAAGCTGCTGGAGGAGATGTTCCGGGGCGAGGTGACCGCGGCTGACTGGCGCAACGACGACGTGCACGAGGCGCTGGACCTCTGCCTGTCCTGCAAGGGTTGCAAAGTGGACTGCCCCACCGGCGTCGACATGGCCACGTACAAGGCTGAGTTCCTGTCGCACTACTACGCCGGGAAGCTACGCCCGCGCTCCGCGTACGCGTTGGGCCTGCTGCCGTGGGCGGCGCGGCTCGCCACCCGGATGCCCCGGTTGGCGAACGCGGTCACGGGCAGCCGCCTGTTCCGCCGGCTCGGCGGGGTCACCGTCGACCGTCCGGCGCCCCGGTTCGCGAGCAAGTCGTTGCGCCGGCTGTTGGCCGGTCAGGCCCGTGCCAACGACGCCCGCGGCGGGGTCGACGGCACCCGCAGCGTCAACGGCAGCCGAGGTCAGGAGGCCACGGCCCGGGGAGACGTGGTGCTGTGGCCGGACACGTTCACCGACGCGTTCCTGCCCGATGGCGGGCTGGCGGCCAAAACGGTGCTGGAGTCCGCGGGCCAGACGGTCACGCTGCCACCCAGATGGGCCTGCTGCGGCCGTACCTTGTACGACTTCGGAATGCTCGACAAAGCCAAGTCCACGCTGCGACGCACTCTGGACGCGTTGTCGCCGGCGATCGCCAGCGGCACCCCGGTGGTGGTGCTGGAGCCGAGCTGCCTGGCGGTGTTCCGGGACGAACTGCCCGACCTGTTGGCCGATGACCCACGCGCGGCGCAGCTCGCGGGGTTGGCCCGTAGCCTGCCCGAGCACCTGATCGAGATCGGCGCCGCGATCCCGCGGCATCCGACCGGGGGGCAGGCGGTGGTGCAGCCGCACTGTCATCTGCGAGCCATCCACGCCGTGAACGCCGACCGTCAGGTGCTGGAGGCGATGGGCTTCGCGGTGCGAATCCTGGACGCCGGCTGTTGTGGCTTGGCAGGGTCGTTCGGCTACCGGGCCGAGCACGCCGCGCTGTCGAAGCAGATCGCGGAGCAGGGTGTGTTGCCGGCGCTGGCCGCTGCGGATCCCGGCGCTGTGGTGGTCGCCGACGGATTCAGCTGCGCGATCCAGATCGGACAGCTCGCGGGACGGCGCACCCAGCACCTGGCCGAGTTGCTGGCGCAGGCGTACGCGACCACGCCCAGCTCGTGATCACGCCAGTAGCATGGCGGCGCCGAGCGCGGCGTACCCGACCGTGAGCGCGGCGACCCACACGGGCGCCCGACCCGCGAACGAGCTGCCCTGCGAGAGCATCACGATCCGGCGGTGACTCACCGCCACTGTCGCTAACCAGGCCAACATCACTGCCGCGGCGCCCAACGCGCGCGCGGGCACGAGGTCTGCGGTGATCGCTTGACGTAGCCCCAACAACGCCACCGCGGTGGCGGTGAGGACCGTACGCCGCCACGCCAGCCGGGTCCGTTCCAGCTGCGCTGCCCGAGGCGGGTCGGGGCGCGGCGGCGGTGTGCGCAGCGAACTCATCGCCGACGGGTGGCGCGGGTGGTGGCTGTCGCTGGCGGCTCGCCGGCAGCGCCCCCGGGGCACGTGCCGAAAGTGCGATCGCTCACCTCAAGCCGTCCACCAGCACGATCGCGATCAAAGCCCCGGCGCCAAGACCAATCGTGATCGCCATGGTGACGGGAAACCGGGTGGTGGGGAGGTCGCCTTTCCTGCGCATCGCCAGCTCGCAGCGCAGCCAGTGGTTGAACGCCCGCAACGCGCACGCGGTGCCAAGCGCCAGCAGCATCACCGCGAGCGCCTCGCGCACATGCGCGACCTGCAGCGGCGGAAGGAACTGCGCCACCGCGATGCCGCCGCCGACCAGAGCCAGCGCGGTGCGGATCCAGGCGAGGAAGGTGCGCTCGTTCGCCAAGGAAAACCGATAGTCCGGTGTTGCCCCGGCATCCTGCATGCTGCTCGGGCTGAACCACAGCCGAACCCAATCTGACACTCGCGTCCCTTTCCCTCTTCACTTGTCTATCACCTCCCCGGGCGGACAGCGCCGAGTCAGGCTCGCTGCGGACGCCTGGTCGACGTACCCTCGCGGGGCGGCCCCTGATGTCCGCAGGCCAGGCCCAATGTGCCTCGCCGGGGCGCAACGCGGCGCCCGCCGTGGCGGACCTCACAAGGGAGTGAGTACGCGTTGATCAGTGTCTTTGACCTCTTCAAGATCGGAATTGGCCCGTCCAGCTCGCACACGGTCGGCCCGATGCGGGCCGCCCGGATGTTCGCCGCCGGGCTGAAGGCCGATGGCTCGCTGGCCCAGACCGCCAGGGTCAAGGCAGAGCTGTACGGGTCCCTCGGCGCCACCGGGCACGGCCACGGCAGCGAGAAGGCGGTGCTGCTGGGGCTGGCTGGCGAGGACCCCGAGACCGTGGACACCGCCGGGGTGGACGAGTGGGTGCGTCAGGTGCGCGAGTCCCGGCAGCTGGCCCTGCTGGGCAGCCACGAGCTGGCCTTCGATCCAGACCGTGACCTGGTGATGCACCGGCGTAAGTCGCTGCCGTACCACCCGAACGGAATGATCTTCCGTGGGTACGACTCCGCCGGAGCCGTGATCCGGGAACGCACGTACTACTCCGTCGGCGGTGGGTTCGTGGTCGACGAGCAGGCGGCCGGCGCCGACCGGATCAAGCCGGACGACACCCCCGTGCGCTACCCCTTCCGCACCGGGGACGAGCTGCTGGGCTGGGCCGACGAGACCGGGCTGTCGATCTCGGAGCTGATGCTCGCCAACGAGACCGCATGGCGTCCGGAGTCTGAGGTGCGCAGCGGGCTGCTGCGGATCTGGGCGGTGATGCAGGACTGTGTGCGCCACGGATGCGAAACCGACGGCGTGCTGCCCGGTGGCCTGAAGGTGAAGCGCCGCGCCGCTGACCTGCACGGACGGCTGGAAAGCGAACGTGCCGCCGCTGCTGCCGGGCTGGACGTGGCCGACCCGCTGCACGCGATGGACTGGGTGACTCTGTACGCGTTGGCGGTCAACGAGGAGAACGCCGCCGGCGGACGGGTGGTCACCGCGCCCACCAACGGCGCCGCCGGGATCATTCCGGCCGTGCTGCACTACTACGCGCATTTCGTGCCCGACGCGGCCGCCGGGGCCGGCGCCTCATCCTCCGTGGAACCGGGTGCGGGATCGGAGTCGACCCGGGTCTCAGACGAGGGGGCGGTGCGATTCCTGCTCACCGCCGGCGCCGTCGGCGTGCTCTTCAAGGAGAACGCGTCGATCTCCGGCGCCGAGGTGGGCTGCCAGGGCGAGGTCGGCTCAGCCTGCTCCATGGCGGCGGCCGGGTTGGCTGAGGTGCTGGGCGGCAATCCACGTCAGGTGGAGAACGCGGCAGAGATCGCCATGGAACACAACCTGGGCCTGACCTGCGACCCGATCGGCGGGCTGGTGCAGATCCCCTGCATTGAGCGCAACGCCGTGGCCAGCGTCAAGGCGATCACCGCAGCCCGGATCGCGTTGCGCGGCGACGGGCGTCACTTCGTCTCCCTGGACAAGGTGATCAAGACCATGCGGGACACCGGGGCGGACATGAAAGTCAAGTACAAGGAGACGGCCAGGGGTGGGCTCGCCGTCAACGTGATCGAGTGCTAGCCGGGCCCAGAACGCGAACTGCGGCGTTCTCGCGGGCTTGTGTGCCTACGGCGCCCGCTGCGGCCTTGCATTTCGCGTTCTGGGCCTCGGCTAGATGGCTCCTGGCCGCACCCGGCGCCCGCGGTGCTGCGGCTACCTTGTGGCTTTCTTCGCGTTGAGCATTTCGCGGTCGGCAATCCGGAACGCGGTGAACAGATCGGTGCTCTCGTCCAACGGGGCCCAGCCGATGGTGGCGGTCACGGGCGTGTCAGGCGCCAACGACTCCCAGTCCTCGCCGCTGAGGGCGTCGGTCAGCCGGCGCCCGACCGCGGCGGCTTCGGCAAGGGTGGCCGACGGCATGATCACGACGAATTCGTCGCCTCCGTACCGGGCCAGGAAGTCGCGCCGCCGCAGGGTCCGGTTGAGCACGGCGGCGACTCGTTGCAACACCAGATCGCCGGTCAGGTGGCCGTGCAGGGTGTTGACGCTCTTGAAGCCGTCGAGGTCGATCACCCCGAGCATGCTCTGTTCCCGATCCGCATTCATGGCTTGGACGCGTTGCTCCAGGCAGCGCCGATTGGGTAGGCCGGTGAGCGGATCGGAGAAGGCTTCACCGGCGTGCTGCCCCACGGTGTGACGCAGCTCCTCGTGATCGATTCGCACCGCGATCCCGTCGACGAAGAGCGCACGCACCCGTTCCAAGTCGGCTGAGGCGACCCGGAACGCGGCCCGGTCAGCGGCGTCAGCTGCGGCGTGGTCGCCGTTTGCCAGGTTGGCGAGCGCGCGCAGTCGGTGGGTCTCGGCGGCGCCGAGCGTACGCGGGTTGACGGTGAGCCGATCCAGCCGCCGCAGCGCCTCTGGGGCCCGATGCTCCGCGATCGCGCGACACACTTTGGAGAGTTCTCGCAGTTCGATGGCTTCGGGTATGCCGTTGTGGCGCGCGGTGCCGATCCGGCCCACGGGGAACGCCGCGTCGGCGTCCCCGAGCGCGGCGAGGCGGGCGGCGGCGTACTCCACGTACGGCAGCTGATCCGGACGCAACGCCGCCAGGCCGCCTTCGGCGGCGAGCACCCGGGACGTGTCGCTCAGCAGCGCCGCCAGGTCGTCCCGGCACCGTTCGGTGTCCCCGCGATGGTCGTACGCCACGGCCGCGCGCACCCCGATCTCGAGACAGAGGTGCTCGACCACGCTGAGCCCGACGTCCACCGCGATCCGAAGCGCTTCTGCAGCCGCCGCCGTCGCCTGCTGGTGGAACCCCACGTACGAGTACGCGATCGCCAGGTCGCACCAAGCGTCCGCGGAGACAGTGTCGTTGTGTTCCACGGTCCTGAGCACCCGGCCCGCGCAGACCAGGTGCCTGAGGCTGCGGTCCAGGGAGCCTTCCACGTTGGCGATGAACCCGGTCAACGCGTGGAATTCGCCCAGCAACGCGGGATCTGGATGCCGCCGCAGCGCATCGTCTGCCTGGTCGATCACCGCCGGGCATTCGCTGGTGCGGCCCAGGATGATCAGAGCGCCCAGTTTCATCAGGTGGGCGCGGGCCACTTCACGTGGGTCCTGGGAGGTGTTGACGATCCGGTCGACCTGGCCGATCACGTCCCGGGTCCGACCGTCCCGAATCAGCTGCCGGAGCTGGTCGGTGTCTGGGCCAGAGGTGAGGTCCGTGGGAGGGTCAGGGTGTCCCACTGCCGTGCACCCCGCTTCCGCTTCCCATCGTGTGGCCGACCTTGACGCGGTTTCCTCGCGTAGCAGCGCGTCCACGGTTTCCTCGCATAGAAGCGCGTCCACGGTCAGGGCCGCACCGATCCGCCGACCGTGGACGCCAGCGTAAGCGACAACCCAACGCAGCGGTAGAAAGCGGTCCCTATGTGGCGAAGCCAGTCACCATTTCGCAGCCAGGTGAAGCAAGTGGTGGACGCTGTGCTTCCTGCGGCCCGAGGTTCTCCGTTACCGTCCGAACATGCGCCTTGCGAGCTCTTCCTCACTCGCCGGCCGCCGTCCCGGGCCCGGGTGGTGAGCGGTGTCAGCGGTGGGCCTGCGCGGTGTCAGCAAAGTTTTTGAAGATGGCACCGTCGCAGTTGACAACCTGACACTCGACGTCGCTGACGGCGAGGTGATGGTGCTGCTGGGTCCATCGGGGTGTGGCAAGTCGACGGTGCTCAGGCTGATCGCCGGCTTGGAGAAGCTCACCTCGGGTCAGGTGCTGCTGGACGGCGCGCCGGCCGATCACGTGCCGCCCGGGGCGCGTGAAGCGTCGATGGTGTTCCAGAACTTCGCGCTGTACCCCCACTTGACCGTACGAGAGAATGTCGCCTTCCCGTTACGGCTGCGCCGCCTGGAGTCGAATGAGATCGACGAGCGGGTGTCGGCCATCGCGTATCAGCTCGGCATCGCCGACTTGCTGGATCGCAAGCCGACCAACCTTTCCGGCGGGCAACGTCAGCGAGTGGCGATGGCGCGCGCGATCATCCGGGAGCCATCGCTGTTCCTGATGGACGAGCCGATGTCCAACCTGGACAGTGGGTTGCGGGCGCAGTTGCGGGCGGAGATCTCCGAACTGGTGAACACGCTGGGGGTCACCACGATCTACGTGACCCACGATCAGGTCGAGGCGCTGACCATGGCCGACCGGGTGGCGATCCTGCGGAACGGCGCCCTGCAGGACGTGGGCACCCCTACCCAGATATACAGCCAGCCCGGCACGATGTACGTCGCAGCCTTTCTGGGTTCGCCGCGAATGAATCTGGTGCGGGCGTGGGTGCATGTGGTGCTCGAGAATCGGGTGGAGCTGCACTGTGGGAATCAGATGCTGGTCCTGGACTGGGCCGACCCTCGAGCGCGCCTGGTGGCGCACTACCACGGCGATCGGATCGTGGTGGGGGTGCGGGCCGAGGCGCTGACCCCGGTGAGCAGCACCGAACCGGGCGAGGGGTTGCAGGGTCGGGTGCGGTTCGTCGAGCACCTGGGTCACGAGTCGGTGGCGTACGTGGAGATCGGCGCGGAGCCGGCGCCTGTGGGCGAGTTGGAAGACGCCGGCCGTCACCACCAGATGCGTGGCGAGATTTCGGTGCGGCTGTCGCCGTATCCCAAACTGGCTCCGGGCCAGCAGTTGTCGGTGCAGGTGGCGCCCGATCAGTTGCACTTCTTCGACCCGAGGGGTCCGCGGGTGGATTTCCGGCGGCTCTGAGGATCTGGCCGGTTCTCTCCCCGGTATGTGCCATCAAGAGCCAAGCGTCGATGAACAGCTGGCGCTCGGGTGACATTGTGTTCCTCGGCAGCGCACGACCGCAGGCTCGCGGGGGAGCTGCCCGGCCAACCCGTGCGGGAGCGGCGCAGACGAGAAGACACCTGGGGGTATGCGCGATGAGCGAGTACGACATCAACAGCGACGGCGTCGAAGACGACAGCATGACCGTCGAGTACACCGACGGCAGCGGCGGCGTCGCAGTCGACACCGACCACGACGGCTACGCAGACGCCGCAGCGGTTGACAGTGACGGCGATGGCAACCCAGAGACCTACGACTACGACTCGGACAACGACAACGCGATGGACACGCGGGTCCACGACGTCGACGACGACGGCGACCCGGACTCGATGGAGGCTGACACCAACGCCGACGGCCGGGTCGACGTCACCGGGTACGACACCAACGACGACAGCCGGGTCGACACCGCGTACGGCGACACCGACTTCGACGGCCGGGTCGACACCGCGGCGGCCGACACCAACTTCGACGGCCGGGTGGACAGCACCGCCGTGGACCCGGATGAGGACGGCAACGTCGATCGCCACACGTACGACTCAGATGGGGACGGGGTAGCCGACACGGTTCGCTACGGTGACGCCGACACCAACCCGTACGCGAACTAGACACCAGCGAACTCGACACCACCTCCGTCCTGCCGTGAGCAGGATGGACCGCTGTCCCACTGCGGCCGGCTCCCACTCCTGGGAGCCGGCCGCATTTTTGGTTGAGTGAGGCTACCCGTGGGTAACATAAGCGAGTAGCCTCGGCCGCAGTTAGGCAGATCTCAAGGGGATGGCGATGACGACGACCCAGAAGTCACACGGCCAGTCACCGGCCGATAGCGCCCAGGCAGCCCAGTCGGTTGCCAACCCGGCTGGCACGGCTGCGCCTCAGACCACCAACCAGGTCACTGAGCAGCAGGCCCGGCAGGTTGCGGAGGAGGCCCGCGAGAAGGAATGGCACAAGCCGAGTTTCGGCAAAGAGCTGTTCCTGGGCCAGTTCCGGCTGGACCTGATAGACCCCCACCCGCAGCCCAGCGCCGCAGACCGGGAGCGGGGGGAGGCGTACCTCGCCAAGCTCGAGGCGCACTGCGCCACGATCGACGGCGCCCAGATCGAACGTGACAACCAGATCCCGGACAACGTGATCCAGGGGATGCGCCAGATCGGCGCGTTCGGGATGAAGATCGACGAGAAGTACGGCGGGGTCGGCCTCTCGCACTACTACTACGCGAAGGCGCTGCAGGTCGTCGGCTCGGCGAGCCCAGCGCTCGGGGCGATGCTCTCAGCGCACCAGTCGATCGGGGTGCCGCAGCCACTGAAGCTGTTCGGCACCGAGGAGCAGAAGCAGAAGTTCCTGCCCCGGCTGGCCAAGGGGGAGATCAGCGCGTTCCTGCTCACCGAGCCGGACGTTGGCTCCGACCCTGCCCGGCTGGGCTCCACCGCGACACCCACAGCGGACGGCACGGCGTACCTGCTCAACGGGGTCAAGCTGTGGGCCACCAACGGCGTGGTCGCCGACCAGCTGGTGGTGATGGCGATGGTGCCCAAGGCCGAGGGCCGGCGCGGCGGGATCACCGCCTTCGTGGTGGAGGCGGACTCGCCGGGGATCACCGTGGAGCGGCGTAACGCGTTCATGGGTCTGCGGGGCCTGGAGAACAGCGTGACCCGGTTCCACGACGTCCGGGTGCCGGCTGAGAACGTGATCGGCGGCGAAGGCAAAGGCCTGAAGATCGCGCTGACCACCCTGAACACCGGCCGGCTCTCGCTGCCCGCGATGTGCGTCGCGGCAGGCAAGCAGTCTCTGGCCTCGGTGCGGGACTGGGCGGCGGGCCGGGTGCAGTGGGGCAAGCCGGTGGGCAAGCACGAGGCCATCGCGGTGAAACTGGCGTACATGGCGGGCAGCACGTTCGCCATGGAGGCGGTGCTGGACCTGTGCAGCATGCTCGCCGACGATGACCGCAACGACATCCGGATCGAAGCGGCGATCGCCAAGCTCTTCGCCTCCGAAGTGGCGTGGAATGTGGCCGACGAGCTGGTGCAGGTGCGTGGCGGCCGCGGCTACGAGACGGCTGAGTCGCTCGCGGCCCGCGGCGAGCGGGCGATTCCCGCCGAGCAGTTGCTGCGGGATCTGCGGATCAACCGGATTTTCGAGGGCGCCACCGAGATCATGCAACTGTTCATCGCCCGGGAGGCGGTGGACCAGCACCTGGCGGTGGCGGGCGACATCATCGACCCGAAGGCGACCTTCGGGGCGAAGGCCAAGGCCACGGGGAAGGCGGGCGTCTTCTACGGAAAGTGGCTGCCCACGCTGACGGTGGGCAAGGGTCAACTTCCCGGCGCGTACGCCGAATTCGGAGAACTCGCCAAGCACCTGCGGTACGTGGAGCGCACCAGCCGCAAGATGGCCCGCTCCACCTTCTACGGGATGTCCCGTTGGCAGGGCCGGATGGAGCAGAAGCAAGCCTTCCTGGGTCGGATCGTCGACATCGGCGCTGAGCTGTTCGCGATCAGCGCGTGCTGCGTGCGGGCGAAGATGCTGCGAGATGGCCCGGACGGGGCTGCCGCGGTGGAGCTTGCCAACCTGTTCTGCGCGCAGTCTCGGCTGCGGGTGAAGGCGCTGCTTCGGGATCTGTGGCGTAACACCGACGACGCGGACCGGCGGACCGCCAAGCGGCTGGTGAACGGTGACTACGCCTGGCTGGAGGAGGGCGTGTTGGTGCAGGACTCGGACACGTCGCTGGTCTCGGAGTGGTCCCCGGGGCCGTCGCAGGAGACCGACGTCAGCCGCCGGATCCCGCTGCCCTGACAGGCCGCAGGCCCTCCTAGGCGGTGGTCGCCGAGGGGCCTGCGACCCCGCTGGCGCCCGCCGCTGCGGGGAACGGAGACCGACAACGACAGCGATGGCCGGCCCACACGGTGGGCCGGCCATCGCTGTCGTTGTTTCTCTGACGACGCTTGTCAGCCGCCGGTGCCGTACTCGCCGCCGTAGCCGACGTCGTAGGTGCCGTCAGCGTCGCTGTCGTACTCGACGGTGTCGGTCGACGCGTCGAAGGCGCCGTCGCTGTTCTCGTCGGTCACCTCGTAGTTGGCGGTGCCGTCGTTGTCGGTGTCGATCAGGTACGTGGTGCTGCCGTCAGAGTTCGAGGTGACCTCGACGTCGTCCTTCGTGCCGTCGCCGTCAACGTCGACAGCGTCCTCGTAATAGCCCTCAGTCATTTTGTTTCTCCTTGATTTCGCGTTCGCACGTCATGCGCGCCCCGTCACATCAGTCACCGTAGTAGGGCGGTTCCACCGGTTGGGTCCCCAGTTCATGCCACCTGACCTGCGTATTCAATGAGTAATTCGACAATTGCTCTGTGCGAGTGGCGTGGCGAGCGAATCCCGCGGGTTCCCCCATTGTTGTGCGCGCGGGGTCGCGCAGGTTAACAGTTGGTCACCGCGGCGCGGTAACTTTCGACGTCGCCTCGACGAGGCGAGCTGATCGCAGCGGCGTGAGCCCATTCACCTGGGTGTCCAGATCCGAGGCACAAGTGTGGCGTCGATCACTGCCGCCCTCGCCAGAGCATCCCGATCAATGTCGCGAGCGTGTTCCCGGTGCGCGCAGCGGAAAGCTCGCTCTTTCTCTTTCAAGGGGTACTTGCACATGTACAGCTTGTTACTTCTCAATGGTGGCGTTGGCAGCCGAATAGGCGCTGGGCAGCCCAAGCAGTTCCTCAAGGTCAATGGCCTGCCAATCATCGTGTACTCGCTGATTGCCGCTGACGCGGTGGACGAGATCGATGAAATCGTTGTCAATTACCCAGAAGGCTGGCGCGATGACACTGAGAAACTGGTCATCGACTATGCGGTGAAGACGCCGGTGACGTACGTGACGGCCGGCGCCACCCGACATGACTCAGTGCGACGCATGCTTTCTCACTGCCACAACGACCGGGTGTTGGTGCACGAGAGCGCACGGCCGTTGATCGGGCCGGACGACTTCCGCCGCCTCATCGCAGATCCGCACGACAACGTCAGTCTGATGTTGCCGATCTCCTTCACCGTGGCTCCGGTCGAGCCGGCGACAGCCAAAGTGACCGGATCACTGCGGCGGTCCAAGTTGCGGAATGTCCAATTGCCGCAGAAGTTCCGCAGGGCCGATCTGGCCTCAGCGCATGACTACGCCGAAACAGAAGGCCTGGTGTTCACCGAGGACGCCACGCTCGCCGCGGTCGCCGGATCTGACGTCCATTTCATCGACGGCGCCGACCGTAATTTCAAGGTCACCACCCCCACTGATGTTCGCCTTGCGGGGTTCCTGCTGGGAGGAGACGAGGATGAGTAAATCCCTAATGGTCACGGGGGCCTCCAAGGGCATCGGCGCCGCCACCGTTGAACGGTTCTTCTACACCGACGGTGACATAACTGATTTCATCCTGCTGGCCCGCGAGTCAGTGGCGTTCAGCGACCTTCTGGAGAAGCTGGCCGCGGACAACCCGCACGGCAAGCGGGTGCACCCGTACTGCGTCGATCTTGCCGACCGGGCTCGCACGGTGGGTCTGATGAAGGACGTGATGCGGAATCACGGCAAGGTAGACATGCTGGTCAACAATGCTGGGTACACCGCTCCGTGTGGCATCCAGCAGGTCCAGTTCGCCGACTTCGAGCGCACCATCGGCGTCAACCTGTACGCGCCGTTCACGATCGTCCAGGAGCTGCTGCACAGCGGAAACACGTTCGAGCTGATCATCAACATCGCTTCGACAGCGGGTATGGCGGGCCGACCAGGCTGGCTGACGTACTCATCCTCAAAGTCTGCACTGATTACCATGAGTGAGATCATGAAGGAGGAGCTGGCGATGTACGGGACCCGTGTGGTGTGCATCTCGCCGGGGCGATGCGCCACCGATTTGCGCAAGACGCTGGCGCCAGACGAGGATCCAAGCACGATTATGCAGCCAGAACACGTGGCGGGCGTGGTGGAGATGCTCGCCTCTGAGACAGGTCGATTCATAGACAGCCGCAACCTCGTGGTAAGGATGTAGCCCTTAAACCCGACAAAGCTCCCGACACGGGACGCGGCGGCCACAGCGCGCACAAAGGATGCTCACCACGATGCCACTCCAGACGATCTTCAAGCTGTACGACAAGGTCGGGCCCAATGGGCTTCCGACCGCAGCCGTGGCGGCATTCGCACTAACCAGATGGCCCTGGCTGGGCTACCTGCTGGTGGTGGCCACGCTGGCGTACGGCTGGTGGCGCTACAAACTCAACGGGTTGAACAAGCATCGGATGGGCCGAGTGCTTGCGGTGGCGGCGGTGCTGATCGAGGTCGCCCGCCCCACCGTCGGCGGCAACAGCAACCACGACATCTTCGCCGCGGGCAACGAGGACGGTTTGGGGCTGCCGCTGGCGCTGACCGGCGTGATCCTGATCGGGCTGGTCGCGCAGGAGTCGATGCTGTCCAAGGCGTTGACCTCCGGCAAGCTGCGCACCGCCAACCTCGGTGTCACCCGCGGCTTCGCCGACCGGGCGCTGGACCCTCGCTGGGCGTACCTGTTGACCAGCGCGCTCACGGTGGCCTTCCTCGCCTCCGCGATGTTCTCCTTCATGTCGTGGAGCATCGCGATCGCCGCGATAGCGGTGGCGGTGGTGTTCGCGGCCGCGGTGCTGGCGGCGTGGCGGGAACGTCGCCGTGAGGCCCATGTGCTCGACGCCGAGGTGCACGCCGCGGTCGAGGCGGTGCAGCCGACGTTCATGGTGCACTTCGCGGCGCCACCCGGATCTGAATACCAGCTGCTGATGTGGCTGCCGTACTTCGAGATGATCGGCGAGCCCTTCGTCATCGTGCTGCGCGAGGGGTACGTGCTGCGCCACATAGCCGAGGCCACCGACCGGCCGATCGTGGTGGCGCCGAGCATCGCCAACCTCGAGCACATGGTCACGGACACCGTCCGCACCGTGTTCTACGTGAACAACGGCATGAAGAACACGCACTGCGTCCGGTTCGGCCACCTGACCCACGTGCAGCTGCTGCACGGCGACTCGGACAAGGCGGCCAGCTTCAACCCGATCACCTCCATGTTCGACCTGGTCTACGTCGCCGGCCAGGCAGGCATCGACCGCTACCACAAGAACGGCGTGAACATCCCGAACTCGCGCTTCCGGATCGTGGGCCGGCCTCAGGTCGCCGACGTCACGGTGGTGAACCGGCCGATCAGCGCAGTGGAAAAGCCCACGGTGATGTACGCGCCCACCTGGACCGGCAACTCCTCCGACGTCAACTACAGCTCCATCGCCATGGGCGAGAAGATCGTTGGCAAGCTGCTTGAGCGTGGGGCCACGGTGATCCTGCGGGCGCACCCGTACACCCGGCGGAACCCGGCGTCAGCCAATCAGCTGGAGAGGTTGGAGCAGATCCTCGCCGCCGACAAGGAGAAGACGGGGCGGGCGCACCGTTACGGCCGGGCGGTGACTCACGAGCTGTCGCTGTTCGAGTGCATCAACGCGGCGGACGCCATGATCACCGATGTCAGCGCGGTGGCCTCCGACTGGCTCTACTCCGAGAAGCCTTTCGCCACCACCGACATGCAGAACGAGGG
>JBOGDL010000116.1:0-5769 GCA_050701815.1 Micromonosporaceae bacterium
CCGCCACGGCGCGGGTGCCGGACGCGAACGGCGTCACCTCGAAGACCCCCATCGGCCCGTTCCAGAACACGGTCTTGGCCGTCGCCAGCGCCGTCGCGAACTGCTCCGCCGACCGAGGGCCGATGTCGAGGCCCTTCCACTCGTCCGGAATCTGATCCGCCGGGACCGTACGGGTCTCGGCGTCCTCGGCCACCTCCCGGGCCACCACGATGTCGGCAGGCAGCACGATTTTGCCACCGGCCTGATCCAGCAGCCGCTTGCAGGTGTCGACCTGATCTGCCTCCAGCAACGAGTCGCCCACGGCATGCCCGGCCGCGGCCAGCAGCGTGAAGCACATGCCGCCCCCGATCAGCAGCGTGTCCACCCGGGGCAGCAGGTTGTCGATCACCGCCAGCTTGTCCGAGACCTTGGCGCCGCCCAGCACCACCGCGTACGGGCGGTTCGGCGACCCGGTCAGCGCCCCGAGCACCTCCAGCTCGCGCAGCACCAGCCCACCGGCGTAGTGCGGGAGCAGTCGCGGCAGCTCGAAGACGCTGGCGTGCTTGCGGTGCAGCGCGCCGAACGCGTCGTCCACGTACGCGTCAGCGAAGCTGGCGAGTTCGGCCGCGAGGGCGCGCCGCTCGGCGTGGTCCTTGCTGGTCTCCCGGGGGTCGAAGCGCAGGTTCTCCAGCAGCGCCAGCTCACCGTCGCCCAACTCCGCCGTGCTCTGCCGAGCGGAGTCGCCGACCGTGTCCTGCGCGAATCTCACCTTCGCGTCGAGCAGCTGGCCCAGCCGGGCCGCCACCGGCGCCAGGGAGAACTTCGGGTCGGGGGCGCCTTGGGGCCGGCCCAGGTGAGAACAGACCACCACCTGAGCGTTCGCCTCGACCAACCGGCGCAGGGTCGGCAGCACCGCCCGGATCCGGCCATCGTCAGTTATCGAACCGCCGTCGAGGGGGACGTTGAGGTCGGCGCGCACCAACACGCGCCGACCCGCCACGCCCTCGGCGAGAAGGTCGTCGAGAGCTTTCATCAACGCCTCAGCCGACCAACTTGACCAGGTCGACGAGACGGTTCGAGTAGCCCCACTCGTTGTCGTACCAGCCGACGATCTTCACCTGGTCGCCGATCACCTTGGTCAGCCCGGCGTCGAAGACGCAGGACGCCGGGTCAGTCACGATGTCAGCCGAGACGATCGGGTCCTCGGTGTAGGTCAGCACGCCCTTGAGCGGCCCATCGGCGGCGGCCTTCACGGCGGCGTTGACCTCCTCGACAGTGGTGTCGCGGGACACCGTGACGGTCAGGTCGGTGGCCGAGCCGGTGGGGATCGGCACCCGCAGCGCGTACCCGTCGAGCTTGCCCTTGAGCTCTGGCAGCACCAGCCCGATGGCCTTGGCGGCGCCGGTGGAGGTGGGAACGATGTTGATCGCGGCGGCGCGGGCCCGACGCAGGTCCTTGTGCGGGCCGTCCTGCAAATTCTGATCCTGGGTGTACGCGTGGATCGTGGTCATCAGGCCACGCTCGATGGTGAACGTGTCGTGCAGCACCTTGGCCATCGGCGCCAGGCAGTTGGTGGTGCAGGACGCGTTGGAGATGATCGCATGCTTCGCGGCGTCGTACTGGTTGTCGTTGACGCCCAGCACCACGGTGAGGTCCTCGTTCTTAGCCGGCGCCGAGATGATCACCTTCTTGGCGCCGTTGTCGAGGTGCACCTTGGCCTTGGTCGCGTCGGTGAACAGCCCGGTCGACTCGATCACCACGTCGGCGCCGAGGTCGCCCCAGGGCAGCTTGGCGGGGTCGCGCTCAGCGAACGCCTTGAAGCTGCGACCTCCCACCGTGATCTCGTCACCGCTGGCCTTCACCTCCTCGCCGAGCCGACCCAGGATCGAGTCGTACTTGAGCAGGTGCGCCAGGGTGCTGTTGTCGGTCAGGTCGTTCGCCCCGACCAGTTCTATGTCAGCGTTCTGGGCGAGCGCGGCACGGAAGAAGTTACGGCCGATCCGCCCAAAGCCGTTAATGCCTACCCGGATGGTCACGTCGGGTCCTCTTTCATCGATCGTCCGCGCTGCGGCGGAGGAGGTGTCTGCGCTCGGCCTCGTCGCCGATCAATCGCGACATTACCGAAGCGCGGCGCCCCCGACTTGAAGAGGGCGCGGCTGTGTCCAGTCAATGAGGAAGAAATGAGCCCGCCGCGTGGCCAGAGGCCACGCTCACGGGGCGAGCATTTCGGGGGTGACGGCAGACTCGGTGTCCGGGAGCCCAAGTTCGGCGGCGCGCTTGTCGGCCAAAGCCAGCAATCGACGGATTCGGCCGGCGATTGCGTCCTTTGTCAGCGGTGGGGTGGCCAGAGCGCCGAGCTCTTCCAGAGAGGCCTGTGTGTGCTCGACTCGCAACCGGCCGGCGGCCACCAGGTGATCCGGGGCGTCTTTGAGGATTTCCAAGGCTCGGCTGACCCGGGCGGCGGCCGCCACGGCGGCTCGCGCGGAGCGGCGCAGGTTGGCGTCATCGAAGTTGGCGAGCCGGTTCGCGGTGGCGCGGACCTCGCGTCGCACCCGGCGTTCTTCCCAGGTGAGCACGCTGGAGTGGGCCCCGAGCCGGGTCAGCAACGCGGCGATCGCGTCCCCGTCTTTGATCACCACCCGTTCGGCGCCGCGCACCTCCCGGGCTTTTGCGGAGACGCCGATCCGGCGCGCCGCGCCGACCAGCGCGAGCGCCGCCTCAGGGCCGGGGCAGGTGATCTCCAGGGCGCAGGAGCGGCCCGGTTCGGTGAGCGAGCCATGCGCCAGGAACGCGCCTCTCCATGCCGCCACGGCACAGCAGACTCCAGCGGACACCACGTGGGGCGGCAACCCGCGCACCGGTCGGCCCCGCACGTCCAGCAGACCGGTTTGGCGTGCCAGCAGCTCGCCGTCCTTGACCACCCGGACCGTGTACTGGCTCGCTTTCCGCATCCCGCCAGGGGCCAGGATGTGGACTTCGCTGGGGTACCCGTACACCTCAGCGACGTCGCGGCGCAGCCGACGCGCCACCGCGCCGGTGTCCAGCTCGGCCGCGACCACCACCCTGCCGCCGACGATGTGCAGGCCGCCAGCGAACCTCAGCAACGCCGACATCTCAGCCCTGCGGCAGCAGGGCTTTCCCACGTCGACGCGGCTCAGCTCATCCTTTACCGAAGCGGTCATAGCCATTTAGTCGCTCACCTCGGAGTGTCCTGGCCCCGTGTGGGGACCATGTGGGCCGACCCCTTGCCTGGGGCACAGGATCGGCTGCAGAGCTATCGCTAGCGCCACGGGATCGTGGCGGGCGCTCCCGATCGCTGCCGCGACCGGGCCCATCACGAGCCGGGCACCAAGCGATTCTGCCGCAACTCGCACCGGCTCGGGATCGGCTACAGCCATTCCATCGGCAAGAACCACATCTACACACAGTTTGTCATCATGTCCAGAGAGTGCTCGAAGGTGGTCAGCTAGGGACAAACCGGCTGTTTCGAGCTCTTCCGCCAGATTGAGCAGCACCAGCCGGCCCGCCTGCGTCGTCCGGATCGCCTCAGCCAGATCGGGCACCAGCAAATGCGGTATCACGCTGGTGTACCACGAGCCGGGGCCGAATATCAGCCAGTCAGCGTCAGCCACCGCGGCGATCGCCTCATCGCACGCCGGCGGCGCGTGTGGAGTCAGCCGGACCCGAAGCACCCGGCCCGTCGTGACGGCGACCTCGTGCTGGCCACGTACCACGGCCACCTCATCGGAACCGCCCCGGTCGGGGGACACCACGTCGGCCTCGATGCTGAGCGGCACCCGGGACATCGGCAACACCCGCCCGGCGGCCCTCAGCATCTTCCCGGCGTGGTCCAGGGCGGCGACCGGGTCGGCGAGCATCTCCATCAAGCCCACCAGCACCAGGTTTCCGACCGCGTGCCCGCCGAGGCTGTCATTGCCGCTGAAGCGGTGCTGGAACAACTCACCGCTGACACAACTGCCGTCATCGTCACCGGCGAGCGCGGCGAGCGCCTGACGTAGATCCCCTGGAGGCAGACTTCCCCGCTGCCGCCGCAGCCGACCCGACGAGCCGCCGTCGTCAGCAACCGTCACGACCGCGGTGATCTCCACGTCGTCCGACATCCGGCGCAACGCCCGCAATGTGGCGGACAACCCGTGCCCGCCGCCGAATGCGACTGCCTTAACCATCCCCAGTCCTTCTGGCTAGTGTCGCGAACGCGAGACGATGGAGATTCATTCTCGACCGACGTCGCGGTGCTCGGCGTGCGCGGCCAGGTTCGCCGCCCGCAGCCGGGACGTCAACTCCTCAGCGATCGCCACGCTGCGGTGTTTCCCGCCGGTGCAACCGATCGCGACGGTCAGGTACCGCTTGCCCTCCCGCTCGAACCCGGGCGAAGCGCTTAAGAGCAGACTCGTGTACGCCCGAAGAAACTCATCGGCGCCGCTCTGGCTCAGCACGTACTTGCTCACCTGAGGGTCGGTGCCGTTGTGCGCTCGTAGCTCGGCAACCCAGTACGGGTTGGGCAGGAACCGCGCGTCCAGCACGAAGTCGGCGTCGGGTGGCAGGCCGTACTTGAAGCCGAAGGAGACCACCGTCAACCGCAGGCAGCGCGCTTCCGGGTTCCCGAACGTCTCCTCCACCCGGGCGCGCAGCTGGTTCACGTTCAGCTGGCTGGTGTCGATCAGCACATCGGCCTGCTCCCGGGCCTCCCGCAACAGCTCCCGCTCAGCGCTGATGCCGTCGGTCAACCGGCCTCCCGCTTGCAGCGGGTGCGGCCGGCGCACGCTTTCGAATCTCCGTACCAGCGTCTCGGCGGAAGCGTCCACAAACACCACTCGCGGGTGGAAGCCTCGTTCCCGCAGGTCACGCACTGCTCTGGGGAGGTCGGTGGAGTACGCGCGACTGCGCACGTCCAGCACCATCGCGGTGCGCCGGGCGGAGCCACCCGACCGGTACGCCAGCTCCGCCATCGTCACCGTCAGCACCTGCGGCAGGTTGTCGACCACGTAGTAGCCGACGTTCTCCAAGGCTCGCGCCACGGTGCTCCGACCACCGCCGGAGACCCCGGTGACGATCACCAGGTCCATCGCGGAGCGCGCCGGCGCCGCGGTGTCGCTGGGCTCCATCGTCGCGGCCTGATCCACCATCCCCGGGACCAGCTCGCCCCCAGGTGGCAGGTCCAGTTGTGGCGGGCTTTGCGCTGGTTGCGTTTGCTGTGTCAACGGCTCAGGGCCCGTCGTCGACTCGGTCACCGTTCCTCCCCATCCCGGCCGCATCCGCCCCCGGCTGCGGCGGCCTCGCTGTCCCGCTCTTTGACGGCGTCTGCTCGGCGAGCGCCGCCGCCACCGCCTCGGCGGTGCGCCGACCGATGCCCGGCGCCGTGGCAATCTCCTCGATGCTGGCAGCTCGGAGGCGCTTGAGTGAGCCAAAGTGTTTTAAAAGGACTTTCCGTCGGTGCTCGCCCAGGCCCGGGATGGCGTCGAGCGCTGAGGTGGTCATCCGCTTGGACCGACGGGACCGGTGGTACGTGATGGCGAACCGGTGCGCCTCGTCCCGGATCCGCTGCAGCAGGTACAACCCCTCCGACGCTCGTGAGAGCACCACCGGGAACTCCTGTCCGGGCAGCCACACCTCTTCCCGCGCCTTCGCCAGACCGCACACCGCGACGTCGTCGATCCCCAGTTCGGCGAGCACCCGCCCGGCCGCGTCGGCCTGGGGCGAGCCGCCGTCGACGATCACCAGCTGGGGCGGGTACGCGAACTTGCGGGGTCGTCCGGTCGTCGGGTCGAT
>JBOGDL010000117.1:0-6322 GCA_050701815.1 Micromonosporaceae bacterium
TGTGTCTAGCCCCTGTCCGTCGGTGGGCGCGCCAGGGTATGGCGCGATCAGGCCAGAACCTAACGACAGTGCGAGGCATAACAAAATATGCGGCGAAGAATCGGTACCTGAACGTCACCTAGGTTCCGTACGCCAGGAATTGGTTGATGAAGTCCGCGACTGAGACGCACCCGAGGCGCCCTCGTGCCCGCTGGCGAGCGAGCACCACACAGCATGCCCATCACCCGGTGAGCCGCCCTGCTCCTCGGTCCTGCTCCGAGCTGAGCGGTCGCCTCGATGCGACCGCTCAGCGGCGGGCTCAGATGTCCAGCCTGCGACGACCCTCAAAGGCGCGTCCGAGGGTGATCTCGTCGGCGTACTCGAGATCACCACCCACCGGAAGGCCGCTCGCCAGCCGGCTGGCGAGCAAGCCCATCGGCTTGACCAGCAGCGCGAGGTACGTCGCGGTGGCCTCTCCCTCGGTGTTCGGGTCGGTGGCCAGAATCAGTTCTTTCACCTCGCCGGACTGCAGCCGGATCATCAACTCGCGAATCCGCAGGTTGTCCGGGCCGACGCCTTCCAACGGATTGATGGCGCCACCCAGCACGTGGTAGCGACCGCGGAACTCCCCGGTGCGCTCGATCGCGATCACGTCCTTGGGCTCTTCCACGACGCAGATCACCTCGTCGTTGCGCCGGGGGTCGCGGCAGATCCGGCACCGCTCAGCCTCTGCCACGTTGAAGCAGACCTCACAGAACCGGACCTGATCTTTGACCCGCTTCAGCACCTGCGCCAACCGGGACACGTCGGCCGGATCCGCGGCCAGGATGTGAAACGCGATTCGCTGCGCTCCCTTGGGTCCCACCCCCGGCAGCCGGCCCAGCTCCTCGATCAGGTCAGCGAGCGCCCCCTCGTACATGCAGCTAACCCCCGAGGCCGGGGAGGCCGCCCGGACCGCCCAGGCCGCCCGCGATCGGCCCCAGCTTCTGCTCGCCGACCCGCTTCGCCTCGGCAGTCGCCGAACGCACCGCCGCCACCACCAGATCCGCCAGGGTCTCCACATCCTCCGGGTCCACCACGGACGGATCGATGTCCAGCGACTTAAGCTCCCCGGAGCCGCTCACCGTCGCGGTGACCAGGCCACCTCCTGCGGCGCCGGTCACCTCAGCTTCGGCGAGTTCGGCTTGGGCGTTGACCAGCTGCTCCTGCAACTGCTGCGCCTGCTGCAACAGGTGCTGGAAGTTCGGTTCCTCGCCAGGCTTCACGGTCTGCTCCTGTCGTGCTCGCTTGCTCACGTGCTGCGCGGTCATGCGTGCCGGTCTGTGGCGTCCGCCCCACACCTCGGCGGTCTGCCGCTCGGCGGACTCATTCAAGCCTGCCTCACGCCGCTCCAGCCCAACTGGCCACCCCCGCCCGCCGTGCTTGCTGGGCGCCCCCGCTGTGCTTGCTGGGCACGCCTTGCGTCACAGCACGCTGATAGCGTGCGGGCGTGCTGTTCGCGGTGATCCATCTCGCTGTGGCGGCGGTGTGGCTGGGCTCCATGGCGTACAGCCTGGTCGTGGTGCAGCCGAAGGTCACGCGCTTCTTCAACGACGATTCAGAGGCCGAAGACTTCCTCGCCACCCTTGCCAGCGGCAACCGGTGGCCGGTGGTCGCGCTGATCACGGTGCTGATGCTCACCTCGGTCGGGGTGATCGCCACCTCACCGCGGCCAATCGCCGTCGGCTACCTGTCGGTCCTGGTCTTTCATGCGGTCGCCTTCGGCATTTTCTGGTACGTGTCCTGGCGGCACTGGCCCGCCCGGGTCTTCGCGCTGCCTGACGAACTGCCGCGAATGCGCCGGCAGCTACGGCTGTGCGCATGGACGATGCTGGCGTTGGTGGCGACAGCGTTCCTGATCGCGACCAGCGTCAGCGTCGGCGCGATCCGTTAACCCACCGGGCCGCTTTAGCGCACCCGAGCCCCGCTGCCGTCGATGCGCTCCGCGCCGAACGTCTGCTGCAGCAGAGCCACCGCCTGTTCCTCCGGTGTCAGTGACGGGCCGGGGGCCACCACGTCGTCGAGCGGCTGATCGCCGGGGTCGAATCCCTCGTACGTCGGCTCCGGCGGACTTGGGGGCTCCGAATCGTCTGACGCCTCGCCCGCTTCATCGCCCCAGCTGCCGGGCCCGCCCTCGCCGTGAGGGGCCCGCTCCCCGCGAGACTGGCCGGACGAGAGGGCGGCGTGGCGCGCCCCCGGCGCCGGGGCGCTAGGAGCTGAACCCGGAGCCGCGGCGTGCTGCGTCAGACCGACCCGGCCCACGACTTCGCAGCGGACCTTCCACCGCACTCCGAGCACCTCGGCGAGCGCGTCCTGAATCACCGTGATCACTTCGCTGTCGGAGAACCGCGGTAGCAGGCCGCCGTGTTGCAGGTCGAGCACCAACACGTCGCCCTGTACGGCGCGGGGCATCACGTTCTGCAGCATCGACCACACCACGCGGCGCTTCTTGGTGCGTTCCAGGATTTCCGGCCAGACCCGGCGCACCGCGGCGCCGTCGAGCTCGCCGGGCTGTGACTCCGCTGCGCCTCCGGAGACAGCCGCGCCTCCGGAGACACCGGACGAGCTGGCCGGCGCGGCTGGTCGACTCGTCTGGCTGGACGCGGCCGGCTGGGTCGACGGGCTCGGCTGGGCCGTTGGGCCCGGCTGCGTCGGTTCACCGGCCGACGTGGCCGGTTGGCCGGAAGCTTCGCTGACCGGCCGGACCTGATCATCGGCCCCGGTACGACTCTCGGCAGTCGCAGCCTCAGCCGGCTGCTGAGACGCCGGCGGCGGAGGGGCCGGGGGCTGGGAGCTGGCTGCCGGGGTGCTGGCGCCGCTCGGAGACGTGGTCGCCAGAGGCTTCGATGGCTCCGACGACAACGGCGCCGGCTCAGCTCGTACGGACGAGGCCGGCGCGGCCATGTCGGTGATCTCGAACCGGCGCTCCAGACGTTCCAGGCGGGACAGCATCGCCTGCCCGGAGCCGTCGCCTGCCGGCAACAACGCCCGAGCGCAGATCAACTCCAGCACCAGCCTCGGCGCGGTGGCGCCTCGCATCTGGGTGAGCCCGTCATGCACGATGTCGGCGATCCGGGACAGCTCGGCCGAGCCCAACCGCAGCGCCTGCGCGGTCATCCGCTCCAGTTGATCTGCCGGGACGTCGAGCAGGCCCTTGTCTGCGGCGTCGGGCACCTGATTCAGCACGATCAGGTCCCGCAGTCGCTCCAACAGGTCGGAGGCGAAACGACGCGGGTCGTGACCTGCTTCCACAACCCGGTCCACGGTGCGGAACACCGCGGCGCCGTCGGCTGCGGCGTACGCGTCGCACATCTCATCGATCAACGCGGCGTCGGTGACGCCCAGCAGCTCCACCGCGCGCTGATAGCCAACCCCTTCGGGGCCGGCGCCGGCGATCAACTGATCGAGCACGGAGAGCGCGTCGCGAGCGGAGCCGCCGCCGGCACGTACCACCAGGGGGAAGACCGCCGGCTCCACGGTGACGCCTTCGGTTTCGCAGAGCTGCTCCAGGTACGGCCGGAGCACACCGGGCGGGATCAACCGGAACGGGTAGTGGTGGGTGCGCGACCGGATCGTCGGGAGCACCTTCTCTGGCTCCGTGGTCGCGAACACGAACATCACGTGCTCAGGTGGTTCCTCGACCAGCTTCAGCAACGCGTTGAACCCGGCGGACGAGACCATGTGGGCCTCGTCGATCACGTACACCTTGTAGCGGCTCGCCACCGGGGCGAAGAACGCGCGTTCCCGCAGGTCGCGAGCGTCATCGACACCACCATGGGACGCCGCGTCGATCTCGATCACGTCCACCGAGCCGGGCCCGTCGGGCGCCAGCGCGACGCAGGACTCGCATTTGCCGCACGGGTTGGGTGTCGGACCCTCGGCGCAATTCAAGGAGCGAGCCAGGATCCGGGCGCTGGAGGTCTTGCCGCATCCGCGCGGCCCGGAGAACAGGTACGCGTGGTGCAGCCGGTCGTTGCGGATCGCTTGCGAGAGCGGCTCGGTGACGTGCTCCTGGCCGATCAGCTCCTCGAACACCCGTGGCCGGTGCTTCCGGTATAGGGCGAGGCTTGACACGGCATCCCCTTCGCGAACGACATGACGACGAGGGGACCCCCCGTGCACCCGTCAGAGCCCGCGTACCCTTGCTGCCTTCCGGCCCTGGGGGAGTTCACGAGTTGTACGCCGCACGAGGGGCCGTGCCCACCATACCCGCCGCCTGAGGCGCAGATGCCCGCACCTCCCCGACCGGGTGGCAACTCCCCGAGACCACCCGCGCCCGGCAACGCGAACCCGAACCACCGTTGGGCGCCCGCAACTCGCTGGCCAGGTTCGGTATCCTTTCCGGCGGAGGATTCGCCTAGAGGCCTAGGGCGCACGCTTGGAAAGCGTGTTGGGGGCAACCCCTCACGAGTTCGAATCTCGTATCCTCCGCTCGGTTGAGCAGCACAGACGCCGGGCCAGCCCATCGGGGGCTGGCCCGGCGTCCTGCTGTGCGCGGTTGTGCGTTTGGCACCTGGACGCGTGAGCCCTTGGCGTGCCGGCGGCGCGCCCGTCTTCGCCTGACCCGGCACCCCGCAGTGAGTTGCTGGAAAGACTGAAACTCCGACCCAGACCCACGAGCCTTTTCTCACTAAACAGGTGGAAAAGGCGTGGCTTCCGACGAGTTATCAGCGGGCTGATCAGGTTGTGGGGCTGAGCACCTCGATTTCTGTCAGTGCCGCGGGCGCGGCGCCGGTCTGGACCATTGAGTCGACGACAAATTGCAATGAGGTGATGGACTGCGGCGTCGGGAACTCCACCAGCCCGGGCGCCGACCCCAATGGGGCGGCTTGCGGGAGGGTGACGTCGTAGCGGTCAACGCCGTTGACAATGAAATGGCCGGTCGCGACCCTGCGGGAAGGCTCCGCGCTGTCGTAGACGAGCAGATGTGTGGCTGTTTGCGGCGTGGCCCAGTTCATCCGCACCCAGGCGCCTGCACGCTGATTCGCGGCGCGCCATTCCCATTTGGATAGTCGCGCGTATATGCCGGTTTCATCGTCGACGATCCGGCCCACCGGTTGGCCGGTTGTTGTCGAACTCGCCGACAGGGTCGCTGTCTGTCCGACATCGGTCCAATTGGCAGAGCCGCTCGGCATGACCTGCCATCCGGCGTGGGGCCCGTTGACGAACAATGAGTCGTCGGCGCGCCAGCCGAGGCGGCTGACGAACCGGCCAATGGTGTCGACGCCGTCACCGTCGTCGTCGAACATCACCGAATAGGACACGTGCCAATCCGAGCCGTCGGGCGATCTCACCGCTGAGGTGTGCCCGGCCTTGTGATAGGCCCCGATGGCTTCTGCCAGGGGGTTCTGGCCGTACTTGGCGAACGTGCCGAGTGGGGTGTCGCTGGTGGCGTAGCCGAAGGCGTAGTCGTTGCTGTCCCAGAAGTTCGCCGAGTACAGCAGGTGGAAGCGGTTGTTCTCTTTGATCATGGTCGGCGCTTCGTTCCACAACCGCCAAGTCCCGTCTGGGGACTGGTGATTGGCGTATTCCCAGCTCTGAGAGGGCTTGAGCAGCAGCTGGAAACTCGTCAGCGGGGTGCGCCAGTTGGTGTCGAGGCGGACGCCGAAGATCCTGCTCTGGCGTGTCGTGCGGCCTGATCCGTCGGGGTGCGCGGCGACCGTCCCGCCGTCGCGGGCGAAGTAGAGATATTTGAAGTTGGTGAATGGGTCGATGAACGGGTTCGGGTCAATGACGTCCCAGTCCGCGATCGTGGTTCCGCGGAAGAGCGGCGCCCCGATGTCGTTGAACGGGCCCAGCGGCGAATCGGCGATTGCCAGCCCGAGTCGGTGACTCGTCGTGCCGGTGAAGACCGCAGCGTAGAACATGTAGAACTTGCCGCCGGATTCGATGACTTCCGGCGCCCAGAATTTCATGAGGCCCCAGCCGCGGCCGTTCGCCTTGGTGTTGGCGTTGATGATTGTCGGCGCGGACCAACGCACCGAGTCCGTCGACTGCCAAACCTTGATCTTGATCGCGCCGTTGACATCAGCGAAGTCGTACGCGTAGTAGTCCCCGCTGGATGCCCGCATCATGTGTACGGCGCCGGGGCGTTTGTTGGTGTAAAGCGGGGGCTCCACAGCCGCCACTGCCGACGGGGCCGCCAGGTCGCTCGCCTGCGTCGGGGCGACCAACAGCGCGCTCTGCAGCGCCAGTACGGCCAATATGACGATCTGTGGCCATGAACGTCGACCCACAATTCCTCCCCAGTGTCGACCAGCCTTTGGGACGTGCCGTCATTCCCGGCCCACACTTGGCCGTGGTC
>JBOGDL010000118.1:0-6212 GCA_050701815.1 Micromonosporaceae bacterium
CGCTGGAGCGGGGGTTGGCGCCGTACGACGCGTGGGCGGCCGGGCTGCGACGGGACGAGTCGCCCAGCCGCGCCGACACCCCGGTGGTGGCGTTCGACGCGGGTCGGCGCAAGGTGAAGGTGGCGCCCCTGGCGCGCTGGACCCAGGCTGACGTGGACGCGTACATCGCTGAGCACGACGTGCCCGTGAATGATCTGGTGAAGCGGGGTTACCCGTCCGTGGGTTGCTGGCCGTGCACCAAGCGGCCGGACCCGGGAGGCGACTCGCGCTCCGGGCGGTGGGCGCTGTTTGAGAAGACCGAGTGCGGGATCCACGTGTGAGCACGGCGACGAGTGTGCCCGCACTGTCCGATAGAGCGAGTCTCCGGATCGGCGCCCTGGGCCACGGCGCCAGTACGGGGGGCGGCCCGGGAGCGGGCGTCAAGGCGAGCGCGGGCCCGGGGCTGCTGTTGCTGGCCCACGGCAGCCGTGACCCTCGTGCGGCTGCCGCCACCCGGGCGCTGGCTCAGGCGGTCGCCGAGGCACGGCCCTGGCTGTCGGTGCGGCACGCGTTCCTGGAGTTGAGCCAACCGCTGGCCGGTCCGGTGCTGCGGCAGCTGGCGGCTGCCGGACCGCCGGACGTGGTGGTGGCGCCGCTGCTGCTGACCGAGGCGTACCACAGCCGGGTGGACGTGCCGGGCGTGCTGGAACGGGCGGCGCAGCAGTGGCCTGGGCTGGCCGCGCGCCCCGCCGGGGTGCTGGGCCCGGATCCTCGCTTGCTCGACGCCGCGCTGCGTCGCCTGACGGCCACAATCGCCCCCGCTGAGCTGGACGCGGTGGTGCTGGCCGCCGCGGGCTCTTCCGCGCCGGACGCGCGCGCGTCCGTGCGTGGGGTGGCGCAGGCGCTCAGCGTTCGGCTCGGTCGGCCGGTGTCCGCCGGGTTCGCCTCGGCGGCGCCTTCAGTGGCCGAGGCGATGTCGACGCTGCGCGCCTCGGGGGCGGAGCGGATCGGGGTGGCCAGCTACTTCCTGGCCCCTGGGCTGTTGCACGACCGCGTGATCGCGGCCGCCCAGGACGCCGGCGCGGCGGCGGTGGGCGACCCGATGGGCGCGGCGCCGGAGTTGGTGGACGTGGTGCTGAGCCGGTACGACGCGGTGTCCGCCAGCGAAGCCTTCGACCGTAAGGCGGCGTGACTCAGCCGGGCTTGAAATAAGAAAGGCAACGCCCGGGCGTGATGCCCGGGCGTTGCCTTTTGTTTCGCTCGTGATCAGGCGGTGCGAGCCTGCACGCGTAGACCGCCGCGACGCTTAAGAGCACGTCGCTCGTCTTCGCTCATTCCGCCCCAGACACCAGCGTCCTGGCCGGAGTCGAGAGCCCAAGTCAAACAGGCATCGACTACCGAACAACGCCGGCACACCGCTTTGGCCTGCTCGATCTGCAGCAGCGCAGGGCCGGAGGTGCCGATAGGGAAGAAGAGCTCCGGGTCCTCGTCGCGGCAGGCGGCACGGTGGCGCCAGTCCATGACTGCAACACTCCTTGAATCTCGGATGATGTGTTCCGGATATGCACTCGCGCGCAAACACGAATGACAGCGCGCGTGAGCAGGCTTATGACTTTCGCTTGTGAATGCTTTCACGAACTACAGCAATGTCAAGGGCAAACCATGGGCAAAATTTGATCCGGTGAGCAGCGTCACCGGAGTGTCGCCCCCTTCGCCCAGGATCCACGCTCTCGGCGTCGCAACGCCGCCTTGACACTGTAGTACGCACATAGGAGTTTGTGGGGGATATCACGACGTTTCTTTACACTATGTTGCGATCGGCCTATGCAAGCACGCATCCAACCGGTTCTTTCGCTTACCACCAGTTAGCACAACACTCGCAACACATCTGCCTCGGCGTAGAAGCGCAACTGCTCTTGTTCACCGAGATAGTCGCCGTCCACTTGAAAGGCTAACGGACGTTGCGCCCGCAACGTGAAACCTTTCAGATCATGCAGTCGCAGCACGCGCCGGCCATGAGGCTCGGTGCGCCCGGAAAGCATCTGACTAGCTGTGCGCAACGTGCTGGGCAGTTGTTGACCGCGGGTCGCCAACACGTCCAGCCCGAGGTCGAATGAGGCATTGGGGTTCGGGTTCACGGCTCGCCTGCCGAGATAGGTCCAGGGTGCTGTGTTCTGCACGATCACAGTGCCCAAGCCGGGTTCCGGTTCAAACCCCTCCCGCTCCAAGGTGATGAGCGCCGTACGCCGGTCCCGGGTGGCGAAGTACTGAGCGAACCCGGAGCGAAGGTAGAGGCCCGGTGTGGACACGCGACCCCGCACCCGAGCCCGTTCGACGCGGCGGATCACCTCTGCGTCCAAGCCGAGGCCAGCGCAGAACGTGAACCAGCGGTGGTTGGCGCGTCCGAGCCCGATCGCCCGCGCCCGTCCCTCCCGGATCGCCTCCAGGATCACCCCGGTGCCCTCGGTCCAGTCGCTAGGAAGCCCTAGCGCACGCGCGAACACGTTGGTGGACCCGCCAGGCACCACTGCCAGGGCCGGCCGCTGCGCGCCCCCGATGTGTGGCGAACTCGGGCCAGGGCTGGACGCGTGGGGGGAGACCTGGCCGATGTCAGACGTCCCGTCCCACATCAGGCCGTTGACAACCTCGTTCACGGTGCCGTCACCGCCCAGGGTGACCACGACGTCGATCCCGTCTTTGACCGCGGTACGAGCCAGCTCGGCGGCGTGACCCCGTCGTCGGGTGTACTCCACCTCAAGGTCTACTTCGCTGCGCAGCGCCCGGGCCAGGACGTCCTGGCCACGTGAGCTGGTGGTCGTGGCCTTCGGGTTGACCACGAGGAGCGCGCGCATAGCCGGACTCTAGCGGGGCGTAACCTGTCTGCCGTGACGGAGCAAGCGTCCGAGGTGGCGCCGCTCACCCTGAAGTGGGCGGTGCGGCTACTGGGTTTCGAGACTGTGGCTGTGGTCGCGGCGGCGGCGTATGAGGCGTACGAGACGCTGGCGGGCGGCGCGTCGAACCCCGGCCTGGCCACGTTTGTCACGTGGTACGCGATCGCGTACGGGATCGGGTTCGGGGTCGCGACGTGGGGACTGGCACGTCGTCAACGGTGGTCCCGCACGCCCGCGCTGGTGCTCAATCTCTTCCTGTTGCCGATCGGCTACTTCATGACCCAAGAGGCCCTGTGGTGGCTCGGCCTGCCGATCATCGCGTACGCGCTGGTGGTCGCCTGGTTGCTGGTGTCACGGCCCACTCGGGAAGCGTTGGGGATCTACTGAGCGACCCGGTTCCATGGGTTCACGGGTGAGACGCGGCCCGACCGGGGGCGGGTCACGGTTGGTTGGCGCGGCGCTTGTTGAGCCAGATGGTCGCTCTGCCGTTGGAATGCTCGGCGCGCACCTCTCCGGCGAGCGTGGAGAGCACCTTCCACGCGAAGGTGTGCACGCTGGGCAGCCGGGGGGCGCCTTCGGCAGGCACGCTCACCGCGACGCTCAGGGACGCCTCAGTGACCGAGAACTCGCACTCCAGGTCACCGTCCCCCGACGCGTCGGCGACCAGCATCGCGCAGGCCTCATCCACCGCGATGCGAAGGTCCTCGATCTCGTCCAACGTGAAATGCAGCCGGGCGGCAAGCCCTGCGGTGGCGGTGCGCAGCACCGAGAGGTATGCGCTCTCAGCCGGCACCCGGAGGACGACCACATCGGTTTCGTCCGCCGTTGGTATCTGTCGTAGCGCCTGGGCCACTCGTCCTCCCCCTTGCAGGGACTCTAAGGGTTCCGGTGAGCCACTGCCTATCAGGCCTAACGCTAGTTTGCCCTGATGGGTGATGCCTGCGTCGATTGTCTCGTCTGGCGCCGAGAATCTTGCTTGCTGGCGGGAGGTGCGGTATCAGCCATCACGGGACGGACAAGACAGATTGCTGCTGGTTGAACGGCGCGGCCTTAACGGAAGCTCACTTGCTCGCTACACGCTTGTGGGCCCCTTCGCGTTGCGAAGGGGCCCACAAGCAAGACGTTCGCTCAGCCCTGTTTGGTCGCCGTGAAGATCTTGGCGATCTCATCGATCTTGCTGAGCAGCTGGTCAGCCACTGCTGGGTCGGTGGATCCCTTCGACCCGGACGCGCCCGCGAGCTTGGTGGCCTCGTTGAACAGCTGGTGCAGCTGCGGGTACTTCTCGAAGTGCGGAGGCTTGAAGTAGTCGGTCCACAGCACCCACAGGTGGTGTTTGACCAGCTCCGCCCGCTGCTCCTTGATAATCAGCGCCCGGGTGCGAAACTCCGGGTCCTGATTGCCTTGGTACTTCTCGCAGATGGCCTTGACCGACTCCGCTTCGATCCGGGCCTGCGCTGGGTCGTACACCCCGCACGGCAGGTCACAGTGGGCGCTGGCCGTGATGCGCGGAGCGAATAGACGCGCCAGTCTCATCTGAAGGTCCTTCCACTACGATCTCCACCGGCTGTCCAGTCGGCGGGCTTTCGGGCAGGTGCGCTCTTGCGATGATCCTTCTGCGTGACCCTACCCGGGGTCAGATCGCCTCATACCTGCAGGAGTGGTGTTGACGGGTCGATCGTGGCGCTCGCCGATGGTCGCCGTGGCGGTGCGGGGGCCGTCGATGGCGCCGACGCTGCGGCACGGGGACCTCGTGGTCGCGTGGCGGGGCTTCGTGGGCCACCCTGAGGTGCGTCCGGGCGATGTGGTGCTGGCCCGATTCCGGTCGCGCCCCGACCTGCTGGTGGTGAAGCGAGCGGTGCGGCCCGAGCACGGAGGCTGGCGCCTAACCGGTGACAATCCGTACGGAAGCGATGACTCTGCTAGCTACGGCACGGCGGATGTGGTCGCACGAGTGTTATGGCGTTACTGGCCGGTATCTCGGATTGGGTGGTTCTCGTCCCGAATCGGCGGGCCGTAACAGCGTGCCGGAGTTCAAGGTTCCACTAGACTCGGCGGCCTCGGGCAACCCCCGGGGGTCACAGCCCGCCACCCCGTCGGCTCACCGTTGTCGGCGCGTGGCGGCCGATACCTCGATATCTGTGCCGGCGTGGCACTTGGAGATCACGTGTCTGCCCATGCGACCGATGCCTTTCAAGCTCCTGATCCGCTCGACCCGGTGTTCGCGCTGCATCGTGGCGGCAAGCTAGCCGTCGCCTCCACGATCCCGCTCCGGAGTCGGGAGGATCTGTCTCTGGCGTACACCCCGGGGGTGGCTCGGGTGTCGGAGGCGATCGCCGCTGACGCCACGCTCGCCACGGACTACACCTGGGTGCAGAACACGGTCGCGGTGGTGACCGATGGCACCGCCGTGCTGGGTCTGGGCGACATTGGCCCGAAGGCCGCGATGCCCGTGATGGAGGGCAAGGCGGTGCTGTTCAAGCAGTTCGCCGGAGTGGACGCGGTGCCCATCTGTCTGGACACCAAAGATCCGGACGAAATCGTGGCAGTGGTACGTGCCCTGGCTCCGTCGTTCGGCGGGATCAACCTGGAGGACATCAGCGCGCCCCGATGCTTCGAGATCGAGCGCCGGTTGGACGAGGCGGTGTCGATCCCGGTTTTCCATGATGACCAGCACGGCACCGCGATCGTGGTGACGGCGGCGCTGCAGAACGCGGCGCGGCTGGTGGACCGCAAGCTCTCCGACCTGCGCGTGGTGGTGAGTGGCGCCGGCGCCGCGGGGGTCGCGGTGACCAAGATGCTGCTCGCCGCCGGAGTCGGGGACGTGGTGGTGTGCGACTCCAAGGGCGTGGTGCGCCAGGGCAGAGACGGGCTCAGCCCGGTCAAGGAGGAGTTGGCGGGCATCACCAACCGGGCCGGCCGTACGGGCGGAGTCGCCGACGCGTTGGCAGGCGCTGACGTGCTGGTCGGAGTCTCCGGGGGAAATATCGCGGAATCGGCGGTCGCTGGCATGGCCAAGGGCGCGATCGTGTTCGCGTTGGCGAACCCGAACCCTGAGGTGCATCCGGAGGTGGCGCTGCGGCACGCCGCGGTGGTGGCCACTGGCCGCAGTGACTTTCCGAATCAGATCAACAACGTGCTCGCCTTCCCGGGTATTTTCCGAGGCGCCCTGGACGCCAGGGCTGCGCGGATCACCGAGGAGATGAAGTTGGCCGCGGCACAGGCCATCGCCGACTGTGTGGTCGATGACCTGCGCCCCGATCAGATCGTGCCGAGTCCACTGGATGAGCGGGTGGCCTCGGCGGTGGCGGCAGCGGTCGCGGCGGCGGCCAGCTAGACACTGAG
>JBOGDL010000119.1:0-12240 GCA_050701815.1 Micromonosporaceae bacterium
TCCCGCTGCGCCCCGAGCACAAGCTGGACCATCTGCTGGTACGCCAGCGAGCGCTCCTCGTACCCGTCGTCTTCGATCGTGCCGGCGCGGGCCGCCAAGCGGCGCATCCGGTACTCGTACAAGTTGCGCATCCGTTCCAGGGTCTCGTCGCGGGTCCACTCTTCCGCTGCGAGATCGTCGATCCGCGCGAGCGCGGCCTCGGTGGCGGCGAGCCGTCCCCGGATCTCCTCTTCCTCCTCGTCTGAGCCGTCGTCGCTCACTCCCAGACGGCGGATCAACGCCGGCAGTGAGAGTCCCTGCAGCACCAGCGTGCAGAAGATCACCGAGAACGTGAGGAAGATGATCAGGTCGCGTTGCGGGAAGCTGGCGCCGGCGCCGGTGGTCAGAGGCACGGCGAGCGCCACCGCCAGGGACACAGCTCCACGCATCCCGCTCCAGGCGGCCACCAGGCGCAACCGCGCTCCGACCCGTCTCGCTCGCTGCGCCGGACGCCGGTCGATAGCCCGGATGACGTACGGGAGGACCAGGAACCACACCAGCCTGACCCCGATGACCGCTCCCGCCACCGCCACCGCATAGCCGGTCAGCGCGATCACCGGATATCCCGACAACCCGTCGATGGCTGCCCGAAGCTGCAGCCCCACCAGCACGAACAGGATCGCGTTGACGATGAACCCGATCAGATCCCAGACGATGTAGCCCTCCAGGCGGGCTCGGCTGGGGATGACCCGCGGCACCCGAATCCCCATGTAGATCCCTGCCGCGACCGTTGCCAGCACCCCCGAGACCCCGAGCGCGTCGGCCGGCACGAAGGCCGCGTAGCCGGTGAGAAGCGAGATCGTGACGTTCACCTGGACGTCAGCGGTGCGCTTGCGGATCTCAGCGGCGACAGCCGCGACCGCCAGCCCCACGGCCACGCCTCCCACAGCGCCCAGCACGAACTCCACGCCGGCTTCGACGAGCGAGAAGCTCCCCGCCACCACGGCGGCGACCGCGACCCGGTACGCCACCAGCGCGGTGGCGTCGTTGAAGAGGCCCTCCCCCTCGATGCTGTCAACCAGCCGCCGTGGCGCGTTCAGACGCCGCATGATGGTGGCGGCCGCGAGCGGATCGGTGGGCGACACGATCGCCCCCAGCACGAAGGCGGCCGGCCATGGCAGCCCGGGGATGAGCGTGTGCGCTGCCCAGGCGACCGCGCACATCGTCGCCAGCACCAGGCCCACCGCGTTGAAGCTCAGCGAGCGCAGGTTGGCCCGAAAGTCGTTGAAGTTCGCGACGATGGCCGCCCGGTAGAGAAGCGGCGGCAGGAAGACGACCAGCACGATTTCGGGATCGAGGCTCACATGGGGCAGCCCCGGGACGAACCCCAGCAAGGCGCCGCCAACGACGAGCACGATCGGGTACGGCACCGACAGCAGCCGGGCGAGCATGCTCAGCCCCGCCACCGTCACCAGCAGCCCCGCGACCAGCAACTCAGCGTGGCCCATCGTTCCAGTATCAGTAGTCGCAGCACGGACGGCTGTGGAAGCAACCGGTGACCTTGGGCCGAGACCCCCGTAGTACGGTGCCTCCGGTGTCCAGCTTGCTCTCGCAGCTCCCCGCCCTGATTGGTGTGGTGGTCGGCGCGGTCGCCTCGTACGCCGCCACGTCGCTCGGCGACCGGGCGCGGTTCCGCCGGAACCAGAACGTGCGGTGGCAGGAGCGGCGGCTCGGGGCGTACACCGAGTACACACAGGCCCAGAAACGGATCTTGAGTCTCTGCCACCGGGTCGCGTCGCATCTCGACGTCGATCCCCACCCCCGGCCACTCACCCTGGACGAGGCGACGCCAGGCTTGAACTCCGCCTCTGAGGCACGTGACCTGGCCTGGGAACAGCTGCTGATGCTCGGTGATCGTGATGTGGTGAACGCCGGACGCGACTGGTTCGCCGTCGTGGCCACCATGGAAGGGTTCGTCCGCGACGACGCCCGCGACGCCGAACGCTGGGGCGACCTGCTGGAACGCCAGCGCGCCACCCGCGCCCAGTTCTACGCCGCGGCCCGCAACGACCTCGCGCTCCCACCCGGCCACGACGGCCGGCAGCCCGTCAGCCTCGACGCGACAGCCTAGACCCTGCGCTTACGACGGTGTACCGGCCAACCCTAAGCGCGCTTGCCCCGCCACAGTTTGCGACTGACCGCGTATATAGCCGAGTCCTTCCACGGCCCGACAGTGGCGATCTTCTCGAAGCTGAGGCCGAGTTTTTCGGCGACCCGCACCGATGGCGTGTTATCAGGTGACGGCAGTGAGATGATCCGATCAAGGCCACATTCGGTGAATCCGAACCTCAGGACCGCCGCGCCCGCTTCTGTGGCGAGACCCTGGCTCCAGAGGTCGCGACGGATCGACCACGCGACTTCTGGGTCGGGCCACTGACTGGTCTGGTACAGCCCGGCGCGGCCGGCGAACGACCCGTCCTGGCGAAGCTCGATGGCCCACATGCCGAAGCCCCGCAGGTGCCACATCCCGATCAGGTGCGTGACAAGCCGCTCCGTTGCAGCGTGGTCCATCGTGCCGTTGAGATGGGCCATGGTCTCGGGGTCTTCGTTCATCGCGGCGTAGGGAGCCAGATCGGCTGGCTGCCAGCATCGCAGGATCAGACGTTCGGTCACGATCGACGGGACTGTGATGGTCGTGGCCTCCATCACTGGGGCCCCGGGGGCAGCGTGGGCCGGCGTGCGGCGGTGACCTGTTCTCGCAGGGCGGCGACGGACGGAACGCTGTAGTGCGGCGTCATGTCTTCGAGGAGGTTTGCGACTCGCTGGATGACGGTGTGGGTGGAGTATCCATTGGTCACGTCGATGGCCTGAGCGGCGAGTGTGGCCGCTTCCTCGACGATTGGACTCTTCCGGTACAACAACGCGGACGACAGGGCCGACAGTGCGTGTGCCCACTCCTCCCGCGAGGCGGAGGCGTTCGTCTCATGAGCGCTGACTGAGCGGCGGGCGAAGGGCTCGGCGTGTTCGCCTTCCCCGCAGTAGGACAGCGTCACGGCGGCGAACATCCACGATGCTTCCTCGCTGAGTGGAAGATCGCCAGGCTCGGGCGTCCGGTCAGCCTGGGAGCGATGCATCAGATCCAACTCTGTCTTTGCGGCCCCCACGTCTCCCAGCCGGGCATGTGCTCGGGCGCGGTAAGCCGCGTTGCGGGCGACCAGGTATGGCGGATCCGGCGGGTAGTCCCTGAACACCGAGACAGCGAGGTCGTACCGGCCCCGGTAGTAGGCGATCGATGAGCGCAGGCCAGCCACTGAGCCGAGGACGAGCCTGTCATTGGCCTGCCAGGCGTACTGCTCGGCGAGAACGGCAAGCTGGCGGGCCGTTCTGTTCTCGCCGCAGTTGAAACCAAGCCGGGCGAGGAAGTACGACAACCGGCTAGCAGCCGAGGTGAGGCGGTCACGAGCGGCAAGACTGGTTCGCTTGGCCAGCGCTTGATCCACCTGTGACCACCGGTGCTGCACCTCTGGCAGCAACTCAGAGTGGGGTGTGGTGGCGTAGATGCTGGCGAACCGGTCTACATCGTCTTCGATGTCGGCCAAGGTGAGAGGGTCGGGATCGGCGCGTGCCATCGATCGTGACGTTTCTGCGGCGATGGCGGCGATCACCGGAAGCTTGAGAACATCACGCCGGTCCGTTGTGTCCTCCTCGTCGCCGGAATGGTCGTGGCCCGACATGGACGAATCCGAGGTTTCGTCGCGAGGACCGACTCGTACGGTATCTGAGGATTCGATGTAGGCCGTTGCCGCGCCGTGGCCTGACGCCTCAATCTCGACGCCCAGGGCGCGCTCGTAGTCGCGCACAAGCGCAGGAGTCACATCGCGGTCTTTGAGGCCACGCTCCACGCGGCTGAGGTGGCCCTTGTCCCGGTCGATCTGTAAGGCAAGTTTGCTGAGGCTAACCCGCTGTGCGTCGCGCGCCGCCCGCAAATCCTGCCCTGTGACCACGTCGATCCCTCCGCCCGTTGCGGCATCGATCGTTGCGGCAACGCCGCAACGGTGAGTTTCTGCCTGCTTACGGCAATGCTCTTGAGGCGGGCGTGGGGCAGGCGCGCAAGTGGTGCCGTCTGCCTCACTGCCCACACACGACACGACGGTAGCGCCACATCAGACGCGATGTCGATGCGGCGCGTACCGAGGAGGTCACCATGACGAGTTTGAAAGCAGTCGGTCGGGCCGCTGTGCCGGTGACGCCGCGCTGGCACGCCCCAGATGCCGAGTACATCTTGGACGGGAAGTTCCTGCTGTGCCTGATGTGCCGGCGGTGGATGCAGCCTGCTCCGCGTGTGGATGGGTCGCGCGCCTACTCGTGTGGCCCACCGTGTCCTCGTTCGGATGTGGATGCCGCGCCGCTGGAGTCGCGGACCGAGCTGGCCGCGATGGTGCGGGCGGTCACGATCCTGCGTCCTGACCTCACGCGTGTCCGGGATGCAGGTGCGGATCTGGCGGCTTGCAGCCGCGCGTGCCAACCGGAACCGGCCCTCGAAGAGGTGCGGCGGTGGGAGCGGTGCGACCTTTCAGATCGCCGCGCGCTAGTGCGTGCCGCGTGGGTGCGGCTGGAGGTCGACGAGCGCGGGAAGGTGCGCTCGGTGTGGCGCGAGGTGGGGTCGTGATCACGGTGACTGAACCGCGTCCGGTCGAGCTGGAGCCGCTGGGACTCCCGGAACCGTGCCGCCACTGCCGCGACCCGATCGTCAACACGGTGCTCGGCTTCACCCATCTCGACGCGGCTGGGGCGGCGACGACCTGGTTTTGCTCCGGCGAGCGGATGCGGCTGGCCGAGCCAGACCTGCTTCCCGCAGCGTCAATCGTCGCGTCCGAGGAGCCATCCGGTCCCCAGCCCAGGTGGCAGCGCATGACGCCGATCCCGCCGCTGCGCGTCGTAGGGCAGGCGCTCTCCTCCCCACGGTCTGCCCCACCCATCACGCCGCCAGGGCCGCACGGCGCGGCGCCGAGCCCGAGCTCGGCACCGACCCGCAGAGCCGGTGGTTCTGCGCCCGGCGCCCACCGCGCCACAGAACGCGTGGACGGCCCTGCGGGAGCTTCAACGTCAAGCCGCCATGCACCCTCATTCCTTCACCTCCCTGCGGAGCACGTTCCATGCGACTGACTTCCCTCGCGACCTTGACGCTCATCGCCCTGGCGCTCGGCTTCCTCACCGGGCGGGTGTACGAGCGTGCCGTCCGCGCCTGGGTCGACCTGCGGACCGCCAAGGCCCAGGTGCCGATCCTTCGTGCCGCAGCCCGCCTGTTGTCGGCCAACGCTGTCGGCTGGGTGGTGGTCTCCGCCGTTGTGGCGGCATGGTCTCTCCACACCCTGGCCACGAAAGGACAGTGAGCACAGTGCATAGCCCGTTCGACGCCGACTACCCGCCACCACCCTCGCGCCCCATCGATGCCGCTGCCAATTAACTCGCGACAGCCATCATGAGGCGCAGAACAAGCGCAGCAGGCGGCCAGGCTCGGCGGGACGGCGATCCAACGGAGCGTTCTGCTTCGATGGGCCGGTCTACGGGGTGAGACCCTCCAGCACGCCGCGGAAGAAGTAGAGGACGAACAGCGCGGCGACCCCGTACAGCAGCGGGTGGACGTCACGGGCCTTGCCTTTGGCCACCTTCAGCAGCACGTACGTGATCACGCCGGCGCCGATGCCGTTGGAGATCGAGTACGTGAACGGCATCACCACGATGGTGAGGAACGCCGGTATGCCGATCTCGTAGTCGCCCCAGTCGATGTTGCGTACCCCCAACATCATCAGGAACCCGACGACCACCAGAGCGGTGGTCGCCGCCTCGAATGGAACCACCGTCACCAACGGTGCGAAGAACGTGGCGATCAGGAACAACACCCCGGTGACGACGCTCGCGATCCCGGTGCGGGCGCCTTCAGCCACCCCGGCCGCCGACTCGATGTACGCGGTGTTGCTGGAGACGCTGGCGGCGCCACCGGCCGCGGCGGCCACCGAGTCCACCAGCAGGATCTCCCTGGTGCGGGGCGGGTTGCCCTGCTCGTCGATCAAGCCGCCTTCCTGCCCCACCGCCACCATCGTGCCCATGGTGTCGAAGAAGTCGGTCAACACCAGCGTGAAGACGAACAGCAGGGGAACCAGCACACCGACCCGCTCCCAGGAGCCGAGCAGGTTGAACTGCCCCAGCAGCCCGAAGTCAGGCGCCGCGACCACGTGGTCCGGCATGGTGGGCACGTTCAAGCTCCAGCCGGTGGGGTTCTTGCCGCCGTTCGAGGAGCCGACGTGCGCGTACGCCTCCACCGCGATCGCCAACACCGTGGCCCCCGCGATGCCGATCAGGATCGCGCCCTTGACCCGCCGCGCCACCAGGATCAGCATCCCCAGCAGCCCGAGCACGAACACCAACGTGGGCCAGCCGATCAGGCGGTTCTCAATGCCCAGCCCGATCGGCGGGACGGCGAGCTGGGTGCTGCGCACGATCCCCGCGTCGACCAACCCGATCAGGGCGAGGAACAGCCCGATCCCGACTCCGATCGCGGTCTTCAGCTGAGTGGGCACCGCCCGGAAGACCGAGGTACGCAGCCCGGTGAGCACCAGCACCAGGATGACCAGCCCTTCGATCACCACCAGGCCCATCGCGTCCGCCCAGGTCATCAGCGGCGCGATCTCGAACGCCACCAGCGCGTTCACGCCCAGCCCGGCGGCCAGCGCCAGCGGGAACCGGGCCACCACACCCATCAGGATCGACATCACGCCGGCGACCAGCGCGGTCGCCGCCGCCAGCTGCGCCTGATCCAGCCGTGCGTTGTCGGCGTCGCCGGCGGAACCCAGAATCAACGGATTCAACACCACGATGTACGCCATCGTGAAGAACGTGGCGAGCCCGCCGCGTACCTCGCGGCCGAGCGTCGAGCCCCGGGCGCCGATCTCGAAGTACGTGTCGAATCCGGAACGCGCCCTGCCGAGCGCGGTCGTGGGGGTGCTAGCCATCGCGTCGGCTTCTCCTCGAGATCGTCGTCATCCCAGTCCCCGAAACCTAGAGCCAGCCCATCCGCACCGCCTGCACGCCGACTTGGAACCGGGTCTCCACCCCCAGCTTGTAGCTGAGGTCTCGAACTCGGCGGTGCGCGGTGCGGGGGCTGACTCCCATCAGACGACCGATCGTCTCATCGGTGGCCCCCGATGCCAACAACGCCAGGATCCGGCGCTCCTCGTTGGTGGGCGTGCTTTCCGGCGGGGTGGCGCCAGCCCCGAACGACACCGCTGTGTTCCAGAGATCCGCGAACACCCGGGTCAACGCGTTCAGCAGGGACGAATGCCGCACCAGCAACGACAACTCCACGGTGTGCTCGCTCACCTGCAACGGAATCACCGCGGCGGAGCGATCCACGATCATCATTTTCATGGGCACAGACGGCGCGGTGCGCGCCTGCTCGCCCAGCTCCACCAACTCGGTGATCACGTCGAGCCGGCCGGGCACGCTGAGCGCGGTGCGCTCGTACACCACCCGGTACGAGACCCCGTTGTGGAGTTGCTCCCGCTCGATCGGGTCCTGCGCCGGGTTGTCCACGTACGGCGGGCGGTCCACTCCCAGCACTTCCCGCCGGGCGCCTCGCTGCAGCGCCGCGACGGCGCCCCGGATCTCGTCCCGCCCGGTCAGCACCTCGGGGGCGTCTGCAGCGCGGGGCGTGAGCGCCCGCAGCGCCGGGGCGACATTGCCCCGCTGCCGGAGCGCCGCGCGCCGAGTCAGCATCTCCGCTGCCGTGTCCGGGGCGACTCTGGCGGCGTACCGGTCTGGATCGCTGGCGACGACCTGCACCAGCCCGTCCGCGTGCAGCCGGTTCAGCGCGTGTGTGACTTCGCGTTCCGGCACCGCTACCACGGGCGCCAGTTCGGCCCGGGTGGCGTACGGACGGTTCAGCAGGACGAGGCACACGGCCGCGTCGACCGTGTCTGTTTCCGAATGCACGCCCACTGCCGTCCCCCAACCGGAGCCAATGCGTGACAACCCAGAGTAGTTGCGTGATGGATCCGTAGAAAGGCCGTACTCCTTAGCCGCACCTCAAGATAGGCATAAGAAATCGCCTGAACAACCGGGGTTGTTCAGGCGATTTCCGCTACCAGGAGATTACCGAAAGTGTGGTCGTCCTTCCTTTGGTCGACCCGGTTAGGGGCCGACGCGATTACAGACCGTTAGTGAAGAGCAGGTTCGCCGGAGTGCCCGAAGGAGCACCCTGGATAACGCCCTGCGATGAGTTGTCGGCCAGCCAGGTGACCAGCTCGCTGGAGCTGACGTCACCGTTCGCGCTCTTGTACAGCGCCGCCACGCCAGCGACGTGGGGGCTCGCCATCGAGGTGCCGCTGATGGTGTTCTCGGCGCCGTCGAGCCACGCTGAGGTGATGTCCACGCCGGGCGCGTACCCCTCGACACACTCACCGAAGTTGGTGAATTCAGCGGAGGTGTCGCTGTCGTCAGAGGCCGCCGTGGTGTAGACGCCGTCGGCGCCTGCGGGCGAGGACCCGCACGCGTCAGCGGATTCGTTGCCGGCCGCCACCGCAAGGAACACGCCCTGCTCGGCCAACCCGGTCGCCGCGGCGTCCAGGTTCGCGTCCTTGCTGCCACCCAGCGACATGTTCGCCACCGCGGGCGCCTGCGCGTTGTCGGCCACCCACTCCATGCCGGCGATCACGCCCGCCGAGCTGCCACTGCCACCGCAGTCGAGCACCCGCACACCGACCAGGTTGGTCGCCGGCGCCACACCGTAGGTCGTGCCGCCGACGGTGCCCGCCACGTGCGTGCCGTGGCCGTTGCAGTCAACTCCGTCGCCACCTTCGGAGTCGAACCCGACCTCGGCGCGCCCCTCGAAGTCGGGGTGGTCGGGCTGGATCCCGGTGTCGATGATGTACGAGGTGACGCCCTCGCCGGTGGCGCTGTGGTCGTACGCGTCGTTCAACGGCAGCGCTTCCTGGTCGATCCGGTCCAGACCCCAGGACGTCGTAGCCTGAGCCGAAGGCGAGTCAATCTTCATCTCGTAGTTCTGCGAGACGGCCTCGACGTTGGTGTAGTCGCGCACAGCCTGCCGCTGCTCGTCGCTGAGCTTGGCGGAGAAGCCGGTGAGCACCGTGTCGTACACGTGGTTCGGCTTCACGCCCAGTCGCTTGGCGACCGCGGCCGGGTCCGCCCCGTCGTCCAGTCGCACCAGGTATGAGCCCGGCACCGAATTCTCATGCTTCTGGTACGCCGCGAGGCTGCTTCCGCCGCCATTCCCGGTTTCAGCACCATTGGCGGCGCCGACCGTCAGAGTCACCGCAGCCGCTGTGGCGGCGGCGACTCCGATGCCTAGCATCGTCCGCTTCAATGCTCTCTCCTTCGTCAGCTCGTGTCGCCGGCCAGCGTGGCGAGCCAGCCAGGTGTCACGTCCCCCGACATTGACGTCCCACCAACCAGGCAACATCTCCCCAGGTACGGGCTTGTTCCGAACGTTCACCGGCTTCGTTCCGGATGCCCGGACCGTAATCGTGAGATCAGCTCGGATTGCGAGGTTGGCAACTAATCGCCATAGACCAGACCTTCCGCGCATACCTAATTACCCAGGGTTCTGGTTTTCTTATCGCCGGCTTAGCGGACGGCGTACGAACGGCGCCGCCACGAACCTGCTGACAAGTTCAAGACCACTGATGGCCCACCGCTCAGAAGCCACCCTTCACTTCTAACTTTCCAGTTGTACGTGCCGCCAAGCAGCCCACCGGGTTGGGCTGGGTTGTCGTGCGCCGGCTCGTACGCGATGATCGACGCCACGATGAGGTTTGTCCTTGACGAGAAGACCCGGCTGGGCTTGGCGCTTGACAGCCTTGCCGGTGTGTCGGTGGGAGACGCCCTCGGCGCCCAGTACTTCATGGTGGGTCGACGAGCTGCTGACCTGCTCGCCGGGGTGACGCCGCCGCCGGTGTGGGAGTGGACCGACGACACGGAGATGGCGTGTTCGGTGGTGTGGATGCTCGGTCACGCGGACCGGGTGGACCCTGAGCGTCTGGCCGAGGTGTTCGCCGAGCGTTGCGAGCCGAACCGGGGTTACGGGGTGGGCGCGTTCACCATCCTGCGCAGGATCCGGCAAGGCGCGACCTGGCAGGAAGCGGCTGGCGAGGCGTTCGACGGTGAGGGCTCGTGTGGCAATGGCGCCGCGATGCGGGTGGCGCCGGTCGGCGCGTACTTCGCGGATTCCCCCGCCCGCGCCGCACGGGAGGCTGCGTTGTCAGCGAAGGTCACCCACGCTCACGAGGAGGGCGTCGCCGGGGCGGTCGCGGTGGCTGTCGCCGCGAGCCACGCCGTGGCCGGACGGCTCACCGGGCAACGCCCCAAGCCTGGGCACTTTCTCGACGCGGTGCTGAGGTCAACCCCGGAAGGACGCGTGCGCCGCCTCCTCGCCAAGGCTCGACGCATGTTGCACGTGTCCAACGCCGAAGCCGCGTACGAGCTGGGCAACGGCAACCAGGTGACAGCCCAGGACACCGTGCCGTACACGCTCTGGGCAGCGGCGAAATACCTTGCTGACTATCCCGCCGCGATTCGCGCCTGCGTCGAAGTCGGCGGCGATGTGGACACCACCGGCGCCATCGTGGGCGGTGTCGTCGCCTCGTACACCGGTGTCGACGGCATCCCCGCAGACTGGCTCGCCGCCCGCGAACCGCTGCCCGACTGGACACCGGCCCGGGTTTAGACGTCAGCGTTCTCGTGGCACTGGCATCTCCTTGCCGAGCTCTGGCTCGGGTGAATCCACCGGAATCATGCTCCGCGACATGGCGGAGTTCCTTCAGGTCTCGACAGCGACGGAGAGCCGCGAAGCGGCTGTGAGACTTGCACGGCTGGCAGTCGAGGCACGGCTTGCGGCAGGCGCCCAGATCAGCGGGCCAGTTGTCTCGGTGTTCTGGCATCTTGGCGAGTTCGGAACTGGTGAAGAGTGGCAACTGCTGCTCAAGACGCACCACAACCAATACCCCGCCTTGGAGACGCTTCTCATTGAGCGTCATCCGTGGCAGAACCCTGAGGTTGTCGCAACGCCGATTGTGGCGGGCTCAGACGCGTACCTGGACTGGATTCGACGTTCCACGGGCGACGCCGGAGGTTGACGGCCGCCGCCATTCCAAGCCCCATTCGCCCGCGTCATCGCCCTCGGAGCAGAACTATGCTGGCAGAGCCGGGGAGGCTGATTTGGGTGGTCAATGTGGATGAAGCGGTGATGCGAGCGGGTCGGGTTCGTGGCCTGCGACGACAGTTGCGGTGGAGCCAAGAGCGTCTTGCCGAGGAAGCCGGGTTGTCGGTCACCACGGTCAAGAAGGCTGAGTCTGGGCGGGGCGAGGTGAACACCGCGACGTTGCATGCCATCGCCCGTGCACTCGGAACCACGACGAACGAGCTTTACACCGACCGAGCCCATGTTCCCGTGCTCGCCGCCGAGCCCGACCACCAAGCGTTGGCGAGCCTGCGAGCCGTGATCGCGCCACCCGTGGGCATCGCGGGGGCACCGGTCGGCATCACGTCGACTGCGCGGGTGGAACTCTCCACCATCGACAGAGCCGTCACGCACGTTGAGATGAGCTATCGGGACGATCGGTACGACGATGTCGCGGAGGCGCTGCCAGGAATCTTGGCCCGCGCCCACCACGCCGTCGCGGAACTCGACAGCAACCCAGCGCATCAGACTCGTTCCCGCGCTCTCCAGATGGCGGGTCGGTATCTCACCCAGGTACGCCAGTTTGATCTCGCGTTGGCAGCGTTGCATGCAGCCATCCGAGATGCCGCGCGTGCTGGAGATCGCACCCTCGCCGCCATCGCCGTCAACGGCCAGGGTTGGGCCCTGACACGGCAGGGGCGGCTGGCTGAGTGCGAGGAGCTGTGCACCGTCACCGCCGACGAGATCGAGCCACGGCTGTCCACGGCGAGTCCGGATGAGTTGGCGGCGTGGGGGAACCTGCTGTACCGAGCCAGCGCCGCTGCGGTACGCAACAACAGGCACGACCGCGCGCGGGAGCTGTTGCGGGTGTCATCGGCGGCCGCCTCGGCGCTCGGTCAGGAGCACGAGAGCTGGGCAACCTTCGGGCCGTTGACCATCGCACTGAAATCCGCGGAGTACGACCTGATCTCCGGCAAGCCGGATCTCACGCTACGTGCCGCCGAACAACTGCCGGACGCACGAGAGGTCGGAGACGTGACACCGGTCAACCGAAACCGGCATCTGCT
>JBOGDL010000120.1:0-2213 GCA_050701815.1 Micromonosporaceae bacterium
CACAGGTGAAACGGCACCTGGACGCGTTCCTCACCGGCCCCATCAAGGACAAGCTGTGGGCCGAGACCCGGGACGCCGCCAAGAAAGATCAGAGACGGAACGACCGGGCTGGCCGGGTGTGGGCCTACTTCTATCCCGACCCGGCCCGACCCCGGGTTCGAGGACCTTGGCCAATGGATACCGGTGTGAACGATCGGCGGCTGGCTGGCGCGATCACAGCCCTTTTCGTCGGCGCGGTCATCTGCCTCGGCTGGTTGGCGCTGCCAGATGTCGCGGCCGTCGTCGCCTTCCCGCTCGCCGTTGTCGGCGGTTACCTCGCCGCGCGGTACGGGCTGGAGTGGCGCTATCGGGTGGAGCGGTTACGAGCCAAAGATCGCGATTACGTCGGCAACCTGAGACCTCGCCGGGCGCCATGGGACGGTTTCGCGAACCGGGTGGACCGACTCTTCGACCACTACTTTCACAAGTACGTGCCCAGGGGAGCGGATCGCCATCTGTGGCTGGCCGACACCACAAGCATCCGCAACACGCTACGGGACGAGGTGGTGCAGCTCTACCGGGAGAGCCGAGTCAAAGACAAGCAGGTCAGTTGGCTGATCCGCCACATGGTGAACGACATCAAGACACGTTGGACGAAGGGCACGTTGTTCGATTACCGACGCCAGTACCGGACACCGGCAGTGACGAAGGCGGCCTGCGTTCTGGGTCTAGCGATGCTCGTGCCAGCAAGCATCTGGGTCGTCGGACTCGCCGTCCGCGCCGATCCGCTGCAAGGGTTGATTGCCTCGGTTGTCGCGCTTCCGGCCGGCTGGATGGCGGCGAAGCGGTGGTTGTGGATCATCTCGGAGCACCGACGACATGCCGAGGATGAAGAAGAGTGCGAGCGCCACAAGGATGACAGGTGGGACGCCTACCAGCGCTGGGAGCGGAGACTGCTGGCCACCCGACCGTCCGAGGAAGACATGGAGAGGTGGCTGGATTGCGACCGCAAACTGTTGTTGGACAGAGCAATGCGGCACTACAAACTGGCGTGGCGCGACGTGATCGCTCATGGGTTCCTACAAACGCCTGCATCGCCCTACCAGCGAGCCCGGATGCAACGCGGGCCGCTGCGCTACTCGCGGTACGAGCTTCGACTGTTTCTGATCACGGCCGACGGCGTACGCGAGTTCACCACGCAACTCAACTTCGAGCACGCCACCTGGCACGGCGAAAGGCGAGCCAACTACCGATTCGACGCAGTCGCTTCCATACACGTCACGAAGCGAGACCTGCAGCAGACTTTTGAGCTGACTCTCGTCAACGGGCGTCCCATCGAGGTGCCCGTCACGGACTCCGACATTGGGCAACTGGAGCCGGGCGAAGACCCAAAGACGCTCACTGAAGTCACCCTCGACGCGGCTGGGCTGGGCTACACGTTGCACATCCTGGAAGGCATGGCCGCTGAGGGCAAACAGTGGATCGATCGTGGCCGCCAGAACAACCGTGGGCTGGCCGATGAGGTCGACGACCTCATAGGTTGACCAAGCCACCGACCAAGCCGCAGACCGCCACCGGGGCGGCGACATGGCGGGTTTGCTCAGGGCGGAGGTGGGAGGACCCGGGTCGCGTATCCTGCGGCCCGGGTCCGTTCAACGTCAGCGGGATTCGAACCCGCATCGATCGGATCTGAAGTCCGACGCCTCTGCCAGTTGGGCTAGGACGTTGCCGCAATTTGCACCTGCCAGCGTGAGATGGGACGTCCGCCGTACGTGTGCACACGCGCTCTGCCATTGAGCTAGGGGTCCATGGTGGAGGACCCCGAGGGATTCGAACCCCCAACCTCGGGTGCCGCGCACGTCCGATGAAACCGGCATTGGACGGCGATGCTGAGTTTGGGACAAGAGCTTGAGCATGACCCCGATGCCTCTGCCAGTTGGGCTACCGGGACCTGGGCGCCCCGGGCGGGAATCGAACCCGCACTGGTACGGGGGATGAGCGTGAACGTGAGTTTGAGGTTGTGTCCGGCCGTGATGCTACAGCGCCAGCGCACGCCTACGAGAGCAGGTAATCGAAGATCCGTTCACCGATCTTCTGATCGGTGACAGCGGTGCTGTTCGCCTTCTCGCGGGCCACCTTCACCGCTTCTGCCAGCTTGACCACGCGTGCCTTGAGCTCGTTGATCCGGGCCTGGGGCAGGGCGCCGGAGTACTTCACCGTGGTCCAGTTGCCGA
>JBOGDL010000121.1:0-15089 GCA_050701815.1 Micromonosporaceae bacterium
ACGGCGAGGTGCCGCTGGCTCGGCTGCTGCCGGGCCGGCAAGCTGACCAGGATGGTCCGGCGCCACGAATCGTGGTGTATCGACGCCCGTTGGAGTTCCGCGCCGCCAACCGGGACGACCTGGCCGAGCTGGTGCACGACGTGGTGGTCGAGCAGGTGGCCAACCTCCTCGGCATGAACCCCGAAGAGATCGACCCCAGCTAGCCAAGGCCCCCGCTGCCCGGCTGCGCCGCGTGCCGATCTTGCACGCGGGGCGCGGAGAAAGGGGTCATGATCCCGACCCGCCGAGGCTCAGGCGTCGTATGACTGCGGTCGCACAAACCGCGGCGTGCTGATTTGCGCACGCGAGGCGCGGAGAACGCGGTCAGGCGGCGTCTGAGCCCGGCGGATCAGGCGGTGGCGGCTTTCTTGAGCTTGCGCCGCTCCCGCTCGGACAGCCCGCCCCAGATTCCGAATCGCTCATCGTGCGCGAGCGAGTATTCCAGGCATTCGACCTTGACCTCGCATCGTGAGCAGATTCGCTTCGCTTCCCGGGTGGACCCCCCCTTCTCCGGGAAGAACGCTTCTGGGTCGGTTTGCGCGCACAGCGCACGCTCCTGCCACTCTGGCGCATCGCCCAGAAGATCAACCGTCATTGCCTCGTCGTGCATCGCCCGCCCCCTTCTTTGTCACCGGCCCGCCGCCGGCGCCCCCCACAGAGCCACAAAGCTCTTTTGCCCGTTATGCCCTGCTTTTTCAGCAGTAGCAACGGGAACCCGTACAAAATTACACGCGTGTGATACGTGCGCCGTCAAGCCGAACCTGATAAGGCGATCGCAAAAATCACGCCAAATCGGCCCCGGAGACGGTCACGTCCCGCGGAACCTACCCAAACAAACGCGGCTAGCGCTCCAGGGGTACGGCGTACGTCGTGTCGCGTTGCCTCGCGTGTCGACCAGCAGCCCTGGCGAGCCCGATCAGCTGGTCCACGCTGCGCGCGGAACCGTGGCCCGAACCGGCCATCCTGCTGATGGTCTCCTCCATCAGGGTGCCGCCCAGGTCGTTCGCTCCGCCCTGCAGCATCGACACCGTCCCCTCGTCGCCCAACTTCACCCACGAGCACTGGATGTTGGCGATCCTGCCGTGCAGCAGCAGCCTGGCCATCGCATGCACCGCGCGGTTGTCCCGCATCGTGGGGCCGGGACGGGCCACGCCGGCCAGGTAGATGGGCGCGTTGTTGTGCACGAATGGCAACGGCACGAACTCGGTGAACCCGCCGGTGCGGTCCTGCACCGACGTCAGCGTGCGCAGGTGCGCCAACCAGTGCGCCGGGTGATCCACATGGCCGTACATCATGGTGCACGAGCTGCGGATCCCGAGCTCGTGCGCGGTGGTGATCACCTCGACCCAGGTCGCCGCCGGCAGCTTGCCTTTCGTCAGCACCCAGCGCACCTCGTCGTCCAGGATCTCGGCCGCGGTGCCAGGGATGGTGTCCAACCCGGCGTCCTTGAGCATCTGCAGCCAGTCCCGAATCGACATCCCGGCCTTGGCGGCGGCGGTCACGATCTCCATCGGGCTGTACGCGTGCACGTGCATCCGAGGGACCCGCTGCTTGATCGCGCGGACCATGTCGGCGTACCCGGAGACCGGAAACTGGGGGTCGATCCCGCCCTGCATGCAGACCTCGGTCGCCCCCGCGTGGTGCGCCTCCTCGGCCCGGTCCGCCACCTCGGCGATCGAGAGCCGGTACGCGTCGGCGTCCCGCTCCCGCTGCGCGAACGCGCAGAACCGACATCCCACGTAACACACGTTGCTGAAGTTGATGTTGCGGTTCACCACGTACGTGATGTCATCGCCCACGGTCGCCGCGCGCACCTCGTCAGCCAAAACCGTCAACTGCTCCAGGGCTTCCCCGTCCGCGTGGAAGAGCGCGAGCGCCTGTGGCTCACGTTCAACATCGAGCAGGCTGGACGGGTTGTCGGCGGCGATCCGCAACGCCTCGCGCACCAGGGACTCGGAGCCGCCGGAGGGCACCGGCGCCACCGCGTCCCGGACGGCGTCCCAGTCTCCGTACACGGTGTCGAAGTCACCGCGCCGGTCGCTGCTCCGGCCGGCGTGGTCGATGTCGGCGTGCAGGTCGACCCGCCCGGACGAGTCGAAGCCACCGTCGGGCTCCTGCCAGCTCTGCCCGGTCGGCATCGCGCCTTCCCGGGCCAGCCCGGTCTCAGGGTCAGCCAGCGCGGTCACGTGACCCGCCACCCTGGCGTCGATCCAGGGGCCGGACGCCGTCACGTACTCCGGATACACCGTCAGGCGCTCCGCCAGCCGGAACCCCGCCGCCGCGGTACGTGCCGCCAGTTGATCGATCGCGGGCCACGGACGCTCCGGGTTCACGTGGTCGGCGGTGACCGGTGACACGCCGCCCCAGTCGTCGATGCCGGCCCGCAGCATCAGTTCGAACGGGTCCTGGCCGGCGGCGCCGCCTCGCGGCCGCTCCGATTCGGCGGGGTCGTCGATCAGGTTGGGCGGCGCCTGGATCCGCACGCCGGGCCCCAACACCAGTCGGGCCACCGCGATAGTCGCGGCCAGGTCCTGCCGGGTGGCGTCCGGCACGTCACGCATCGCGGTGTCCGGCTTGGCCAGGAAGTTCTGCACGATCACTTCCTGGATGTGGCCGTACTCCCGGGCCGACTTCCGGATCGCGAACAGCGACTCAGCCCGCTCCTGCAGGGTCTCGCCGATCCCGATCAGGATCCCGGTGGTGAACGGCACCCCGACCCGGCCCGCATCAGCCAGCGCCCGCAACCGGACCGCTGGCGCCTTGTCCGGCGAGCCGTAGTGCGGCCCGCCAGGACTCGACCAGAGACGCTCCGCGGTGGTCTCCAGCATCATCCCCATGCTGGGCGCCACCGGCTTGAGCCGCTGCAACTCCTGCCAGCTCAGCACCCCCGGGTTGAGGTGCGGCAGCAGGCCGGTCTCCTCCAGCACCGCGATCGCGCACGCCCGCAGGTAGTCCACAGTCGAGTCGTACCCGCGCTGCTCCAGCCACTCCCGGGCGGCGTCCCAGCGGTCCTCCGGGCGGTCGCCCAGCGTGAACAGGGCTTCCTTGCAGCCGGCCTCCGCGCCCCGACGCGCGATGTCCAGCACCTCGTCGCGCTCCAGATACGCCGCCGGCACACGCCCCGGCACGGTGGCGAAGGCGCAGTAATGACACCGGTCCCGGCACAGCCGGGTGAGTGGAACAAAGACCTTCCGCGAGTACGTGATCACCCCGGTCCGGCCAGCCGCGGCCAGCCCGGCATCACGTACCCGGGCCGCGGCCTCGCACAACGTTTCGAGGGCACCGCCGCGGGCCGCCAACAACACCGCGGCCTCGTCTGCGTTCAACGACCGGCCATCGCCTGCCCGACGGAGGGCCCGACCTAGCCCAGCGGGCGGTGACGGCGACCCATTGCGAGATACTCCCGGACGGTCTGACATCAGGTCAGCCTACGAAACACCTGCGACGATGCTTCGGACGCTGGGCCTGTGGCGCACATACCGGACAGATCAGCGCCTCGGACACCGCGCGGTCGCCACGATCACGTGGTGCTGTTGCCCCGGTTGTTCTCCTGGCGCAGCAGCTGAGTGTGTTGCACCTCTTCAGTCGACTCCGTCGCCTGCGGCCTCGCTGTGGGCGTGGGTGGCCACTGCGCTGAGCTAGGCGCCGGCGGCGGCCAACCCGCCGCTTGCTCGGGGACCGCGGGGGCTTGCTGCTGCGGCGCCTGCGCCCAGCTGGGCGGCGACGAGGCGGGCACGCCGGAGGTGGGCGGCGAGGACGCTGGCGCCGCCGACGTGGGGGCGGCGGACCCATAACCCGCTTGCTGGTAGCCGCTGGCGGGGACCGGCTGCTGGTAGTTGGTGGCAGCCGCGGCGCCCTGCTGGTCCGCGGCTTGTGCCGGCTGCTGGTAGCCCTGCTGTTCGGTGGCCTGTGCCGGCTGCTGGTAGCCCTGCTGTTCGGTGGCCTGTGCCGGTTGCTGGTAGCCCTGCTGCGCGTACCCGGGCTGCTGCGCGTACCCGGGCTGCTGGGCGTAGCCACTGTGCTGCGCGTAGCCGGGCTGCTGGGCGTAGCCAGCCTGCTGGGCATATCCAGCTTGGGTGGCGGTGGCGGTCGCTGTCGCCCCGGCGGCGGCGGTGTGGGTGGCCGGCGCCACCGCGGTCTGCGGCTGCGCGTACCCCGGCTGGTACTGCTGCCCGCTGAACTGCTGCTGGCCGTACCCGGCGTACGCGGGCGCGACCGCGGGCCGGCTGGACAGGCCCAGGAACGTGCGCAGCGCCACGAACAGCGCCAACCCCAACAAGGTCAGCCAGACCACCATCGTCAGGAAGTCGTAGACGACCGGCCAGAGCCCCGCCGCGGACCCCTCGATCAGGCCCATCACCGCAGCGGCCAGAGCGAACAGCGCCATCGCCCCGTACTCGATCAGCGCCACCAGGGCCACCGACTTGGCCGAGCCCGGAACCGGGGCGATCTGTGTGACGATCAGCACCGCGACCAGCGGCAGACCCACCGACAGCAGGTTGGCGAAACCGAAGAACGCCCCGCCGGCGTTGGCGGCGATCTCGTCCGCGTTCAGCGGCTCGAACCAATTCACCACGCTCAGCAGCAGGTCGAGCCCGGCCACCGCAAGCAGCACGAAGGCGATGAGAGACCGATACGGCTTGATGTGATCGCTAGCGGTCTGTTTATCGGCCGTCGTGGGTGTGGTCACGACTCCCCCTCGCCTACTCGGCATCCGTTTGACTCGCACCCGAGCCTAGCGGGCCGCGCCGCGAGCCGCCGTACCCCACCGGGGCCTCGGAGGGCGCCCCTAGGCGAGGATGGTCGGATGCGGATTGCAGTGCTCGCGGGCGGCATCGGTGGGGCGCGGTTCCTGCTGGGCGTACGCGCCTGGGCAGCCGCGGCCGGCGCCGAGGTGACCGCCGTGGTCAACACCGGTGACGATGTCACGCTGCACGGGCTGCGGATCTGCCCCGATCTCGACAGCGTGATGTACACCCTGGGTGGCGGCGCCGACCCGGAGCGAGGGTGGGGCCGCCGGGACGAGACCTGGACGGTGAAGCAGGAGCTGGCGGCGTACGGCGCCGAGCCGACGTGGTTCGGGCTGGGCGATCGCGACACCGCCACCCATTTGGTGCGCACCCGGATGCTGGACGCCGGGTACCCGCTGTCGGCGGTGGTGGAGGCGCTCTGCGCGCGCTGGCAACCCGGGGTGCGGCTGCTGCCCGCCACCGACGACCGGGTGGAGACGCACGTGGTCGCCGAGGTCGACGGCTCGACCGCGGCGCTTCACTTCCAGGAATGGTGGATCCGTCACCGGGGCGCGCTGCCGGCGCAGCGGTTCGTCTTCGTCGGCGCTGAAGAAGCCAAACCGGCCCCCGGCGTGCTCGACGCGATCGCCACCGCGGATCTGGTGCTGATCGCGCCCAGCAATCCCGTGGTCAGCATCGCGCCCATCCTGGCGGTGCCGGGGATCCGGGACGCGGTCCGGGACACCCGCGCGCCGGTGGTCGGCCTGTCCCCCATCATCGGCGGGGCGCCGGTGCGCGGGATGGCCGACAAGTGCCTGGCCGCGGTCGACGTGGATGTCTCTGCCGAGGGGGTGGGGCGGCTGTACGGGGCGCGTACCGACTCGGAAGGTTTGCTTGACGGCTGGCTGGTCGACTCCACCGACGCGGCCGTCACCGTGCCTGGCGTGGCGGTGCGGGCACGGCCGCTGCTGATGGCCTCCGTCGAGGAGACAGCGGCGATGGTCGCCGACGCCGCGAACCTGGGCGGGGGGCCGCGATGACGGCGCCGCCCGAGGGCGGGCTGAGCGTCTGGCCGGTGACCGGGATCGGCGAGGTGCGTCCGGGAGACGACCTGGTGGCGATTGTCGCGCGGGCGGCGCCCTGGCTCCGCGACGGCGACACCCTCGTGGTGACCAGCAAGATCGTGAGCAAGGCCGAGGGCCGGCTGGTGGAGACGCCGGCCGATGACCCTGACGCCGCCGAGCGGGCCCGACAGGCCGCGATCGACGCCGAATCCGTACGTGAGGTGGCCCGCCGCGGCCCCACCCGGATCGTGCAGACCCGGCACGGCCTGGTGCTCGCGTCCGCGGGGATCGACGCGTCCAACGTGGAACCCGGCTGGCTGGTGTTGTTGCCCGTGGATCCCGATGCGTCGGCTCGGCGGCTGCGCGCCGGCCTGCGGGCCGAGTTGGGGATCGACGTCGCGGTGGTGATCACCGACACGATGGGGCGCCCGTGGCGGTTGGGGCTGGTGGACGTGGCGATCGGAGCCGCTGGCCTGGCGCCGTTGCGGGACCACCGAGGCGAGAAAGACCCGTACGGCAACGAGCTGCGCCTCACCCAGCACGCGATCGTCGATGAGCTGGCCGCCGCCGGAGAGCTGGTGAAGGGCAAACTCAACGGCATCCCGATCGCGGTGGTGCGGGGCCTCTCCGGAGCGGACCGCCACGGCGACCCACGCCAGGACGGCATGACGCCAGCAGCTGATGACGGCCCCGAATTCGACGGACCCGGCGCCCAGGCGCTGGTGCGCCCCGCCGAGGAGGATCTGTTTTCACTCGGGGCCGCGGAGGCGCGCGCCGAGGGGCGCGCTGAAGCACTCCGCGACCGCCAGGAATAGGGCAGCGAGAGGCCTAGGTCAAGCCGATCTCGCCGTGTTCACGCAGCGCGTCCACCAGCTGCTTGACGTCTTGAGCGCGGTCCCGGTGGCACACCAGAACCGCGTCCTCGGTGTCCACGATCACCAGGTCGCGCACACCCAGGGCGGCCACCAACCGACCGCCGGCCGGCGCCACCACGTTGTGCTCAGCGTCCCGTAGCAGCACGCCCGCCCGTGGCTGACCTGCCGCGCCGGCTGTTTCGCCGTCGACCACCTCAACGATGTCCGCGACGGCGCCGTCGCCAGCCGCTGCGTTGAGCACCACGTTGCCGGCGGCGTCGGGGGGCAGCACCTCGCCGAGGGCCCGGAAGTCACCCACGTCGCTCCAGCCGAAGTCCCCGGGCGCGGCCGCCACGCGGCCCACAGCAGCCGCCCCCTCCATCACCGCGTAGTCCACGGAGATCTTCTCCAGCCGGGGCCACTCCTCGGCCAGCACGGTCTGGCGAGCCTCGGTCTCCCAGGCGGCGGCGATCCTCCGCACCCCGGTGTGGATCGCCGGCCGCTGTCGGGCCAACTCCTCGAGAAACACGTCGACCCGCCACAGGAACATTCCCGCGTTCCACAGGTAGTCGCCGGACTTCAGGTACTCCACCGCCACGTCGTACGACGGCTTCTCTTTGAATTCCGCCACCCGCAGCGCCCCCGGCACGCCGGGCGCCGGCCCTGCCGCGTGCAGGTAGCCATATCCAGGCTCTGGACGGGTGGGTGAGATGCCGATGGTGGTGAGGTAGCCGGCGGCGGCCACCTGGATCGCCTGGCGCACCACCGCGACGAAGCTCGGCACGTCGGCGATCAGGTGGTCCGCGGGGAACGCCCCCATCAGGGCTTGCGGCTCCCGTTCCGCGATCACCGCCGCGGCCAGCGCGATCGCGGCGCAGGAGTCCCGTGGGGAAGGCTCGACCAGCAGATTCGCCTCTGGTACGGCCGGCAGTTGCCGCGCCACCGCGGCCACGTGCGGCGTCCCGGTGACCACGTGCACGCGGGATTCCGGCGCGATTTCAGCGAGTCGGTCCACCGTCGCTTGCAGCAGCGTGCGTCCGGTCCCGGTGAGCGGATGCAGGAACTTGGGACGGCTGGCTCGGGACAGCGGCCACAACCGGGTGCCGCTGCCGCCAGCTGGGATCACCACGTGCACCGGCGGCGGCAAGGCGGACCCAGCGGTCTCGCCTGAGGCCTCAGCCGGATGAGAATCGGCGCTCATCAACCCTCACGCTGGGCAGCTGCTCGTGACCAGGCGTGCAGATGCGCCTCCGCGCTGGAGTGCCACGTGAACTCCTTGGCACGCTCCACCGCGCGTTTGCTCAGGTCCGCCCGACGCTTCCCGTCCTCCAGCAGGGCGCCAATGTCGCGGGCGATCTCCTCAGCGGTCTCTCCGGTGTACGCCACGGCGTCGCCACCCACTTCCGGCAGCGACAGTCGGGGCGTGGTGAGCACCGGGGTGCCACACGCCATGGCCTCCAGGATCGGCAGCCCGAAGCCTTCGCCGTGGCTCGGGTACGCCGCCACCATGGCGCCGCCCAGGTAGCCGGGGAGATCCGCGTACCGCAGGTACCCCGGACGCAGCAGCCGCAGATGCACCGGCAGCTCCGCGACCGCCTTGTCAATGTCATCGTCATGCCCGGCCCCGCCCGCGATCACCAGCGCCGGAGGCTCGTCCCAATCGCCGACGGCGGCCGCCCAGCCGCGGATCAGGTTCGGCACGTTCTTGCGCGGCTCCTTCGCCCCGAGAAACGCGATGTAGTTGTTCCCGGTCAGGCCCAGCCGAGCGCGGACCCGCGCCTTCTCCGCGTCTGAGGGGACGTGGAACGCGTCCGGGTCGACGCCGTGGTACGCCACGTCGATCTTGGTCGGGTCGGCGTCGAGCAGCCGGACCAACTCGTCACGGGTGGCCTTGCTCGGCACCACCACCCGCACGGCGCGGCGCAACGAGGTCTTGATCGCGGAGCGGAAGAAGGTGCCTCGAGCCTTGTCGTAGTGCTCCGGCTCGGTGAAGAACGTCGCGTCGTGCACCGTCACGGTGACGGGACAACCAGCCCGCAACGGACAGGTGTAATACGGAGAGTGAATCACCTCGGCGCCCACATGCTGAGCGAACAGCGGCAGGCCGGTCTGCTCCCAGGCCAGCCGCGCGGGGCGATGCGACACCGCGCTGGGCGCCGCCTCCACCCGCGCCTGCGGCAGGATGCGCGCGTACCGCTCGGCGTCGGTGCGCTGGCACACCACCACCAGACGATCTTCGGCGCCTTCACGCCCCAGGGCGCCCAGCAGGCCATCCACATAGCGGCCGACGCCGCCTCGGTCGGCCGGGACACTGGTCGCATCGACGACCACTCGGGGCAGACTGCCGCCGGTCACGTCCCACTCCTCGCTGATTCTCGCCGCCCTGCTAGAGCCGTCCTCAGACAGGTTGCGCATGATTCACTTTGTGCTCTTCCACACGCCCACCAAGCGTACGCTGCGACCCTGTCGCCTCGCGCTCCACCGGGCGGGAGCACACGCCGAGAAGTTGCTGAAGCGTCATCAGCTGTTCCCCGAAACCGGAACACTGCCCAGCGCGCCGCCCTTGGCGGTCGCACAAGGCTACATTTAGGCCGCCCATCACGCCAGCGTGAATCACCTCCAGGCGAGTCGGGATGTCACTGACCGTAGTCACTTGAAGCGGTCACTGCCGGGCCGGCGAGGCTCGCTCTCCCGCACCGGCGTCGATCGGGAAGACTGGCGGCATGGCATCACCAACCGGCGCCCTGGCGGAGCTGCTCACAGCCGCAGTGGCCGACGATCCGGCGCGACCCTTCATCACGTACTACGACGACGCGCTCGGCGACCGCGCTGAACTGTCCACCGCCACTCTGGACAACTGGGTGGCCAAGACTGCCAACCTGCTGATCGACGGCTGCGGACTGGCGCCAGGCGATCGTGCCGCCGCGTTGCTGCCCGCGCACTGGCAGACCGCCGCGGTGCTGCTGGGGTGCTGGCGGGCCGGGCTGGCGATCGCCCACGCCGGCGATTCCGATCAGCCGCAGCCGGTGGACGTGATTTTCAGCGCCGCCGACCGAGTCGACGACGCCCGCACCTGGCCCGCCGACGAGCGGTACGCGCTCGCACTCGCCCCGCTGGCCGCGCCGCTGCGCGTGGTCCCAGAAGGGTTCGGCGACTACGTGACAGAGTCACGCCAGCACGGTGACCGGTTCACCCCGCACCAGCCGACGGACCCGGACGGCGAAGCGTTGCTCGGCGCCGCCCGGCGCCCGCTCAGCCACCGGGCGCTGCACAGCGCCGCCACGTCCCGCGCGGCGGAGCTGGGCCTGTCTAAAGGCAGCCGACTGCTGGCGGTCGACACTCCCGGGACGCCTGCCCGCCCGCTGGACTGGTTGCTGGCGCCGCTGGCCGCGGGCGCCTCGGTGGTGCTGTGCCGCAACCCCGACCCCGAGAAACTCTCCGCCCGCGCCGAGCAGGAACGCGTCACCGTCACGCTCCAGGAACAGCCCTAGACCCCTATCGTCTCTGGACGATGCAGATCTTCCTGAAAACCGACCGGCTGCTGCTGCGGCGGCTGACCGAGTCGGACGTCGACAACCTGTGCGATCTGGACAGCGATCCTGAGGTGATGCGGTTTCTCACCGGAGGGGAGCCGACGCCACGAGAAGAGATCCGCGACGTGGCGCTGCCACGGATCCTCAGCCTGTACGAATGGCCAGGAGAGTTCGGCTACTGGGGCGCCGTCGAACGGCTGACCGGAAACTTCCTCGGGTGGTTCTGCATCACCCCTCCCAGGTCCCACCGCGCTGACGACCCGGCCGCTGACGACGGCGAGCTGGGGTACCGGCTGCGCCGATCAGCGTGGGGCAAGGGGTACGCGACCGAGGCCTCCCGGGCGCTGATTCGGCAGGCGTTCACCGAATCCGGCCTGCACCGGGTGCATGCGCAGACCATGGCCGTGAACACCCGTTCCCGGCGGGTGATGGAACGAGCGGGGCTCACGTGCCGGCGGACCTTCCACGAGGAGTTCGACGACCCGATATCCGGCGCCGAGCACGGGGAGGTGGAGTACGCCCTGACCCGAGCCGAGTGGGAACTCCAGGACGACGCGAACCCCACGCCGCCAGCCCAGCGCTGAGGCCGCTCAGGACAGCGACGCCGCCCGTTCCTGAGCCAGCCGCTCGAAGGCCGCCAGCGTCTCCGGGTTCGCCAACGCGCCCTTGGCCGCAGCCGAATCTGCGGGCGTGCCGGTGAGGATCTTCTTCACCGGCACCTCGAGCTTCTTGCCCGACAGCGTCCGCGGCACCCCTGAGACCTGGTGCAGCTGATCAGGCACGTGGCGGGGAGAGAGGTTGCTCCGCAACTCGGCGGCGATCCGGCGGCGCAGCGCGTCGTCCCACCGCACACCCTCGGCCAGCACCACGAACAGCAGTAGCTCCCCGGCCCCGCCGTCGTCACCTTCCAGGTGCACCACCAGCGAGTCAGCCACTTCGTCCAGGCCCTCCACCACCGAGTAGAACTCGGCGGTGCCGAGCCGCACCCCGCCCCGGTTCAGGGTCGCGTCCGAACGGCCGGTGATCACGCAAGTCCCGGTCGGAGAAATGGTGATCCAGTCACCGTGCCGCCACACCCCGGGAAACACCTCGAAGTACGCCTGGCGATACCGCTCGCCGCTCTCATCCCCCCAGAACCCGACCGGCATGGACGGCATCGGCGCGCTGATGACCAACTCGCCCAGCTCGCCGATCACCGGTGTGCCCTGCGCGGAGTACGCCTCCACCTTGGCGCCGAGGCACGGCCCGGAAATCTCGCCGGCGCGCACCGGCAGCAGCGGGGCGCCGCCGACGAATCCGGTGCACAGATCGGTGCCCCCGGAAAACGACATCAGCTGCACCTCGGGCGCGACGGTCTCGTACACCCAATGAAACCCTTCGGGCGGCAGTGGCGCGCCGGTCGACCCGACTCCGCGCAGCGCGGAGAGGTCGGCCTGCTGCGACGGAACCAGCCCGGCTTTGCGGCACGCCAGCAGGTACGGCGCCGAGGTGCCGAAGTACGTGACTCCGGCCTCGGAGGCCATCCGCCACAGCGCGCCCAGGTCCGGCTTGCCGGGGTCGCCGTCGAACAGCACGATCGCGCTGCCCACCGCCAGCCCGGACACCAGATAGTTCCACATCATCCAGCCGGTGGTGGTGAACCAGAAGAACCTGTCGCCGGGGCCCAGGTCCATCTGCAACCCGAGCGCTTTGAGGTGCTCCAGCAGGATCCCGCCGTGGCCGTGGGTGATCGGCTTCGGGAGCCCGGTGGTGCCGGAGGAGTAGAGCACGTACAGCGGGTGGTGGAACGGCACCGGCTCAAACTCCAGCCGCGGCGCCGGCTCGGTGTCGAGCAGCTCTGACCACGGGAGCGCGCCCGGAACACCCTCACCCAGGTACGGCAGCGACACCACATGTTCGAGGCTGGGCAGTTCGGCGCGGATCTCAGCCACCTCGGCGAGTCGGTTGATCGGCTTCTCGCCGTAGCGGTAGCCGTCCACCGTGACCAGCACCTTCGGCGCGATCTGGCGCCACCGGTCGCAGACGCTGCGGACCCCGAACTCCGGGGCGCACGAGGAGAAGACCGCGCCCAGGCTGGCAGTCGCCAACATCAGCACCAGGGCCTCCGGGATGTTCGGCAGGTACGCCGCGACCCGGTCCCCCTGGCTCACCCCCAACTGCCGCAGCCCAGCGCGGGCGCGGGCCACCTGATCCCGTAGCTGCGCCGCGGTGAGCTCGACCGGCTCACGGGTCTGGGATCGGGCGATCACCATCACCTCGTCGTCGGCCACGCCCGGCATCCGCAGCATGTTCTCGGCGTAGTTCAACCGCGCCCCGGCGAACCAACGCACCGTCGGCATCTGGCCGCTCAACACCTGGTCGCCGCGGGCATCGGCGATCACGTCGAAGTAGTCCCAGATCGACGACCAGAACCCGGCCAGGTCGTCCACCGACCATCGCCACAGCTCCGAGTAGTCCTGGAAGGTCAGCCCGCGATGCTCGGACAGCCAGCGCAGGTAGCCGCCGATACGGGAGCTGTCCAGCACGTTGTCAGGTGGCTTCCACAGCACATCCTGGGCAGTCATCGACTTCTCCCTCCACACTGCCGACAGCCCACAGTCTGCACCAGACCACAGGTCAGGTCATGAAACGGCAACAGTGACAAAGTGCGCTCTCCCGAGACCCCCTTGATGCAGATCTTGCTCAGGCGAACGGGTTACGGTGCCAGGCGAAACTATCCAGAAGGGGGACTTGTGCGGCATATCTACAGCCTCGCCGCCGGCCTGATCATCGCGCCTGTCGCTTGGACGCTGCTCGGATTGGCGGGCGCCCGACCGGAGCCTTCCTGGACGGCGCCGGGCTGGCCCGGCACGGTGCTCTCGGTCCTGCTGCCGATCGCAGCAGGCGCGCTGTTGGGGTTGATCGCCACCACCGCGATATCTCCGGTGGGCCCGGCGGTCGCCGGAGTGATCTTCTTCACCGGGCACCTGCTGTACGTGGTGATGCCGTACCAGACCCTGACGATGGCGTGGTCCCTGCTACCCGTGCCTGCCGCGCTCGGGATGGGACTGGTGCTGGGCACGATGTTGTTGACGGCGCTGATCAGCGTCGGCAGGTGGCGGCCCCGCGCCCTCGAGCCGCCAGCGCTGGCCGCCGGGCGGAAGGCCGCGCCCGCCGAGGAACCGATCGCGATGTCACGTCGCGGCCCACGGTCGGCGGGGCTGAGACCGCTGCGCGCCACCCTGAGCCTGGCCGCGGGGCTGCTGGTGGCCCTGGCGGCGTGGGCCATCCTGCAACACGGCCTGGCGCAACCCCACACCCACCTGGACACCAACCCCAGGGCTGGTGGCGTGCAGTTGAGCGAGCTGTTCTTCGGGTACGCGCTGTTGGCGGCAGGCGGCCTGGTGATCGGCTTGGTGGCAACCACCAGGATCTCGCCGGCAGGGCCCGCCGCAGCTGGGCTCCTGTTCCTACTTGGACAGTCAGTGTTTGTCTGGTACCCGGACCTGGCGGGCAGCTTCCCGGGATGGGCGAGCCTGCTGTTCGACGACCCCGCCGTGACGGCGGCGCCCGCCACACACAACCTGACGTTGGTCGCCGGGGCAGCGCTGTTGACCGCTTTGTTCAGCGACAGCCGGTGGGGCCACACCGATGTCGAGCCACAGATCCACCACGCTCCGGATCCGCCTGCTCCGCAGCCCGTCACCGGCTTTCTCAAGCCGTACGGGAGCGGTACGGTGCCGAACTGACCGACCCCCTAGGAAGGGCGTAATCGTGCGGCACGTATGGAGTCTCCTGGCTGGTCTAATCGCGGCGCCTGTGGTGTGGTTCTTAGTCGGACTGCACGTCGCCACGTACGGGGGGATGGCCAGCCTCTCGTTCCCAGAGTCCATCACCAACACCGGAGCGTTGATCTGCGCCGGGCTGATCATCGGCGCCATCTCCACCACGCGGATCTCTCCGCTCGGCCCGACGGCAGCAGCGCTGGCGCTGTTTGGCGGCGCTTTCCTGTTCCTGTCCGGCGCCGCAGACCCGCTGCAACTCATCACAGTCCCAGGCATGGAACCCCGCGAGGTTTCTGTCGTGCACTGGAACGGGGCGTTGCTGTTCCTCGCCGCCATCATGCTGATGGCTTTGTTCAGCCGTGGCCGGTGGCGCGCCGCTGGGCCGGTTCCACAGGGCGAGGCCGCTCCGGCGTCCGCGGCGAGGCATGTCTGGGGTGTGCTCGTGGGGCTCCTGGTCGGGGCGGCAGCGTGGCCGCTGTTCGGCCTCGGGCAGGGAATCAGCGAGCTCGGTTGGGACAACGCCCCGCAACCCATGCAGATCGCTCAGGCCACCGCGCTGCTCGTCGTCGGCGGAGCAGCCATCGGTCTCGTCGCCGCCACCCGGCTTTCCCCCACCGCGCCGGTGACGGCGGGGCTGGTCTTCGGCGCCGGCATGGCGGTGCTCGGCTGGCGCCGCACCTCGGGAGAGCTGGACCCCGCCGCGCTGAAGGAGGCGCTGCCGTTCCAGGTGCTGGAGGTCCCCGCCTGGTACGCGACCGCGATGCCGGCGTACACGGGTCTGGCCCTGCTGATCACGGTCGCGCTGCTGACCGCCGTCGCCAACGGCAGCCGGTGGCGGGCCGCGCCGAAGGTCGAGACTCTCGACACGTTCTCCGACCTGGAAAGAACTGACACCGATGTGCTCGCCAGCGGCGGCTCGGCCGACGCCACCGAGCCGGCCAACGCGAGCAAGACATCAGAGGAGCCAACCGAGTCGCCGGACCAACCTGCTGACGATTCCGCGAAGCAGCCGGCCCACGCCGGAGCCACTGCGGGCGGAGACGCTTCACGCACCTGATCCGAGCCGTTCCCTGCCGACTGAGCCATCCACAGGCGCCTGACTGGG
>JBOGDL010000122.1:0-6981 GCA_050701815.1 Micromonosporaceae bacterium
GATCGCGTACTTCGAGTGCCTGCACGAGCTGAAGTTGATCGTCGACCTGATGTACGAGGGCGGCGTCGCGGGGATGCGCTATTCGATCTCCGACACCGCCGAGTACGGCGACGTGACCCGCGGCCCCCGGGTGATCGACGGCCGTGTCAAGGAAGAGATGAAGCGGATCCTGTCCGAGGTGCAGAGCGGTGAGTTCGCGCGGGAATGGGTGGCTGAGGACGACGCCGGGCGTCCCAACTTCAGCAAGTTGCGGGAACAGGGCGCGCAGCATCCGATTGAAGAGGTCGGGAAGAAGCTGCGGGACATGATGAGCTGGGTCGACAGGCCGAGCACGAGGTGAGCTCGCTGGCTGGGGTTTGGTGATCCGGCAGGAACGGCGCCAAGCCCCGGCCCTGGCAGTCGGGTGCTGGCGTCAGCCCGATGCCCGGCGGCAGTCGCGATGCCCGGCGGCAGTCGCGATGGCTGGCGTCAGTCGCGATGCCGGGCGGCACGCCGATCGCGGGCTGCCAGCCACCGCCGTGCGGGCCGGCTGGCAAGCAACGCCAACATGGTGATCGCTGGCGCCAGGAGGACGGGTGTCAGGGCGGCGGCAACCAGGCTCGGGGCGCTTGTCAGCACCACGGCAAGCGACGCGGCCGTGAGGGCGAGTGAGAGGTAGCCGCCCACCCGCGCGGTTCGCGGTGAGCCCCGCTCCGCCAACCGGAACGCCCCTAGAACGTTCACCGCCGCCGTGGCCATCATGGCGATGGCGAATGCCGCCAGGAGCGCGGACGCCGCCTCGGCCCCGGCGACCGCACGGGCCGCCAGCGAACCCGCGCCGGCGACCATCGGCACCGCCAGCGCGCCGCTGAGCAACGCGGCGACAACAATCCGTCCGGGTCTGCCGAGGGCGGCCTTCGGGCGGGCTGTGAACTTCTGCTTCGGCTGCTTCGGCGCCGGCCGCGGATCCGGCTCCGGCGCGTCGTCGGGGTCTGCTTCCCAGGCGGCGGGATCGTCCCACGCCAGTGGCTCGGGAGGGAGGATGTCGACATCGACGTCGTGCTCGGCGTGGCCCGGTTCGAAGTCTGTGATTTCGTATGACGGGGGGAGCCATTGCGGGTGGGGAGCGGGCGGCGCGGCTCCGGATGGAGCTATGTCGGCCCGGACGTTAGCTGCGTCACTCTGAGTCATGACGGCGCTCCCTACCGTTGGGCTCTCCTAAGGATGGTAACCCGCAAATGTGTGAAGAGCACCACGAAGCGGGTGAGGACGCTCACCGTGATTCGGCGGGCAGGTGGCGTGAGTCTGGCCCTACGATCAAAGTGCCGCTTGTCGCCGCAGATGAGCCGATGGGCACGCGCCACCAGGTCACTGGGCCCCAGCTTCAGGCGCCCGGTCATTCGGTTCCCGTCCGGCAGCGCACCGAGGCGTAGCCGGCCCACTTCAGCATCCGGAAGCGAACGCCGTCCACAACCCGACACCGTCACACAACGCAATCGACGGAACATCACTTCGTCCGCGAGGAACGCATGTCAACTGATGCCTCACAGTCCCTAGCCGCCGCTCGCGGAGCCGACCGCGACCAGACCCCGGCGCAGCCGGTGGTCCTCGTGGCGGAGCCGCTGGCGCCGTCTGCCATCGACGTGCTGGCCCACGACTTCGACGTGCGCCAGACAGACGGCGCCGACCGCGAAGCGCTGCTCGCCGCCATCAGGGACGCCGATGCGTTGCTGGTGCGCAGCGCCACCCAGGTCACCGAGGAGGTGCTCGCCGCCGGAACCCGGCTCAAGGTGGTGGCGCGTGCGGGAGTGGGGCTGGACAACGTCGACGTGCCCGCGGCGACCGCCCGCGGCGTGATGGTGGTCAACGCGCCGACTTCGAACATCGTCAGCGCGGCCGAGCAGGCAGTCGCGTTGTTGCTGGCCTGCGCGCGCAATCTCGCCCCCGCCAACGCCGCCCTGAAGCAGGGGGAGTGGAAGCGCTCCAAGTACACCGGGGTCGAACTGGCCGGCAAGACGGTGGGTATCGTCGGGCTGGGTCGGATCGGAGTGTTGTTCGCACAGCGGATGATCTCCTTCGGCACCCGGCTGATCGCGTACGACCCCTATGTGCAACCGGCTCGCGCCGCCCAGCTCGGAGTGCGCCTGGTCGGGTTGGAGGAGCTGCTCGCCGAGAGCGACTTCATCTCGATTCACCTGCCGAAGACCCCGGAGACCCAGGGTCTGATCGGGGACCGGGAGCTGCGGCTGGTCAAGCCCAGCGTCCGGATCGTGAACGCCGCCCGCGGCGGCCTGGTGGACGAGGACGCGCTGGCCAAGGCGATCGCGGAGGGCCGGGTCGCCGGCGCCGGAATCGACGTGTACGCCAGTGAGCCCTGCGTCGACTCCCCGTTGTTCGGCTTCGAGAACGTGGTCGCCACCCCGCACCTCGGGGCGTCCACCACGGAAGCCCAGGACAAGGCGGGCGCCGCGGTGGCCAAGAGCGTCAAGCTGGCGCTGCAGGGCGAGTTCGTGCCGGACGCTGTGAACGTGCAGGCCGGTGGTGTGGTGGCCGAGGACGTGCGTCCGCTGCTGCCGCTGGCCGAGCGGCTGGGCCGGGTGTTCACCGCGGTCACCGGCGGCGGCGCCGCGTCGATCACGGTGGAGGTGCTCGGCGAGGTCGTCGACAACGACGTGTCGGTGCTACAGCTGGCCGCCACCAAGGGAGTGTTCCTCAGCGTGATCGAGGAGCAGGTCACGTACGTGAACGCGCCGTTGCTGGCCAAGGAGCGCGGGGTGGACGTGACCTTGGTGACCACTCTCGAAAGCCCCGACTACCACAGCCTGATCACGGTGCGGGGCGCGATGCCGGACGGACGCAGCATCAGCGTCTCGGGGACCCTGACCGCCGGCCCGCGCGAGATGGCGAAGTTGACCGAGGTGGACGGCTTCGACATCGAGATCCCGCTGGGCGGCAACCTGCTCTTCCTGCGCTACGCCGATCGTCCCGGCGTGGTGGGGACCCTCGGTAGCACGTTGGGCCAGGACGGCATCAACATCGCGGCGATGCAGGTGTCCCGAATGCAGGCCGGCGGGGAGGCTCTGATGGTGGTGGAGCTGGACTCGCCGATCTCGCCCGAGCTGCTGGAGCAGGTGGCGCAGGCGGTGGGCGCCGTGAGCGCCTCGACCGTCGATCTCACCGAGGAATAGGAACGCTGCGAGCGACGACGGGCCGTGCCTTGGCGCGGCCCGTCGTCGGTTTGCGTCCTGGCGTGTCCAGATAGCGGGAGTCACGTACCGATGGCTGAGAGGCCGTGGGTACCCTGAAGCCATGGCTGAGCAGTCTCGTCGGGAGGTCGAAGAGTGACGCGGATCGCGGTGGTGCCGGGCGACGGCATCGGCCCCGAGGTGATCGCCCAGGCCCGGAAGGTGCTGGACGCGGCGCTCGACGGGATTTCTTGCACCGAATACGACCTGGGCGCCCGCCGCTACCAGCGCACCGGAGAGACGCTGCCCGACAGCGTGCTGGCCGAGCTCGCTGAGCACGACGCGATCCTGCTCGGCGCCGTCGGCGACCCGTCCGTGCCGCCGGGGGTGCTGGAGCGTGGGCTGCTGCTGCGGCTGCGGTTCGATTTCGACCAGTACGTGAACCTGCGCCCGTCCCGGCTGTGGCCCGGCGTGAGCAGCCCGTTGGCGGCGGTGAAACCAGGCGAGATCGATCTGGTGGTGGTGCGGGAAGGCACCGAAGGCATGTACGCGGGCGCCGGCGGCGCGCTGTACCGAGGCACCCCAGCCGAGGTGGCGACCGAGGAGAGCCTGAACACCCGGCACGGCGTGGAGCGGGTGGTCCGGGACGCCTTCGCGCGGGCCGAGCAGCGTCCCCGCCGCAAGGTCTCCCTGGTGCACAAGAGCAACGTGCTGGTGCACGCGGGCGGCCTGTGGTCGCGGGTGTTCGAGCAGGTGGCGGCCGAGCATCCGACCGTGACCACCGAGTACCTGCATGTGGACGCCGCGGCGATGTTCCTGGTGAGCAACCCGCAGCGGTTTGACGTGGTGGTCACCGACAACCTCTTCGGCGACATCTTCACCGACATCGCCGCCGCGGTGACCGGTGGGATCGGGCTCGCCGCCAGCGGCAGCGTGAACCCGACCGGCAGCTTCCCGTCGATGTTCGAGCCGGTGCACGGCTCGGCGCCCGACATCGCTGGCAAGGGCCTGGCCGACCCGGTCGCGGCGGTGCTCTCCGCCGGGCTGCTGCTGGACCACCTCGGGCACCCCGAGATGGCCGAGCGCGTGGCCGGAGCGGTGGCCGGCGAGCTGGCGGCACGCAGCCCTGGGGCCGGGGTGCGCACTGACGAGGTGGGCGACCGGCTGGCCGCGAAGGTGGCCGGCGCCGCCTGACGCCCCACTAGTTCCGGCGTAGCCGGCTTGCCCCGATGTGGCGGGCGGCGCCAATTCCCGGGCGTCCGCTTGGTGCGGGCGCAGCGTGCGGGCCGGTTCTCGGTGGTGTCCGGTTGGGCGGTGTGTGGACATCCGCGTCACGGTTTCGTCGCGAAGCATCGACAAATCTCACGAAGCTGGCACTTGAGGCGATGACCCTGGAAAGCGCTTCATATGCTTGCTGCGTTCGGTCCGTGGTGTTGGGGAATGGCCGCGGTCTTTCAGGGAGGCGCGATGGGTCAGCCGGGGAACCCGTACCACAACCCCGAATTCGGGGGGCAGCCCCAATGGGGACAGCCCCCTGCTGCGGATCCATGGGGACAACAACCTCAGCCGTCTGCCCCTGAACCGGGCGGTTGGCCAGGGTCAGCCCCGCAGCCAGCAGGCTGGGGCGCTCCGGCCGGGCCGCCGCAGCCTCCGCCGCCGTACGCTTCGCCGGATCCCTGGGGCGCGCCTGGGGGCGCCCCAGCGGGATGGTCGGCGCCTGGCGGGTATCAACCGCCACCGCCCCCAAAGTCACACACCGGGCTGATCCTGGGCCTGGTCGGCGGCGTGCTGGTGTTGCTGGTCCTGCTGACGATCGGCGGGATCTATCTGATGGGGGAGCGGAAACAGCCTCCGGTCGCGGATCCGTCGCCCGCGGCCAGCGCCTCGGAGAGCCCGTCCCCTTCGCCCAGCCCGTCTGGCATCGACCCGGCCTCGCTCGACGACGAGGAGACCGACGAGACCCCGCTGCGCACCTCGCAGATGTTCCCCGACTCGACGTTCACCGGCAGCAACGGCGACGAGTACTCGTTGGCGGGGACGCTGGAGACGGACGCGTGCGCCGGTGTGGGCAGCGGGGTGGTCAAAGAGCTGATGAAGCGGCACGACTGCGACCGCATGGTGGTCGGCGTCTACCTCAACTCTGACGAGAAGTTGTTCTCAGGTCTGCTGGTGATCCCGTTCAGCGACGCCGACGAGGCGGAAGCGGTGGAGGGCGAGATCATCGAGGACAAGCAGGAGCACATCAACGCGCTGACGTACTACTGCCCCAGCACCGGGCAACCCGGCGCCGACCAGTGCAAGCGCAAGGCCGACAACCCCGCCACCTGGTACGCCAGCTTCAAGACGTTCCACCGGTACCTGCTGGTGTCGATCTCGCTCTACACCGACGGGCGCCGCACCAAGAACCTGGACGACGTGAACCAGATGGCCTCTGACATCAAGGTGCACGTCACTCAGGCGATGGTTGAGGACTGACCGGCACAGGCCCAACGTGGCCGCCCGACAGCTCAAGGGCGACTGATCGGGCGCCAGGGCCGTCACCCCCACGTCGCCTGAACGAAGGTTCGGGTAAGTTCCTGGGCAAGTCAAAGTCCGCAGACGACAGGAGGCCCGGGGCATGGACGGCGGTGACAGCCTCAAATTCGAGACCCATCTGACCTCTTCCCCGGTACCGGATGTGGAGCGGGCGGCGTTGCTCGCCCAGCCCGGATTCGGGCAGGTGTTCACCGACCACATGGCAGTGGTGCGGCACACCAAGGGGAAGGGTTGGCACGACGCCCGCATCGAGCCGTACGGTCCGATACCGCTGCCACCGTCGACCGCTGTGCTGCATTACGCGCAGGAGATATTCGAGGGGCTTAAGGCGTACCACTGCGCGGATGGCGGGGTGAGCCTGTTCCGGCCGCTGTCCAACGCGCGCCGGTTCCAGCGCTCCGCAGCCAGGATGTCGATGCCCCAGCTGCCTGAGGAGTTGTTCCTGGCTTCCCTGGAGCAGCTGATCGAGATTGATCGGGCCTGGGTGCCCACCCAGGAAGAGGCCAGCTTGTACGTGCGGCCCTTCATGTTCGCCAGCGAGGCGTTCCTTGGCGTGCGCCCAGCGTACGAGTATCTCTACCTGGTGATCGCCTCCCCGGTGGGCCCCTACTTCTCGGGTGGCGTCAAGCCGGTGAGCGTGTGGGTTTCCGAGCGATACGTCCGAGCGGCGCCCGGAGGCACCGGCGGCGCCAAGTGCGGCGGCAACTACGCCGCTAGCCTGGCTGCCCAGGCGGAGGCGATCGAGGCTGGTTGCGATCAGGTGGTGTTCCTGGACGCGGTCGAGCGCCGCTGGGTCGATGAGCTGGGCGGCATGAACGTGTTCTATGTGTACGACGACGGAACCATCGCGACACCCGCTCTCACCGATTCAATCCTGGCGGGAATCACCCGGGAATCGGTGATCACGTTGGCTCGGGAGGCCGGTCACGAGGTGGTGGAGCGCCCATGCTCGTTGCAGGAGTGGCGCGAGGGAGCGGCCTCCGGACGGCTGCGGGAAGTCTTCGCCTGCGGCACCGCAGCCGTGATCACCCCGATCGGAACGGTGAAGTCCGAGGCGGGCGAGTTCACGGTGGCTGACGGCGGCACCGGTGAGGTGACTGCGAAGCTGCGCGCCAGGCTGTTGGACATCCAGCATGCTCGAGTCGAAGACAGCCACGGTTGGGTGCACCGAGTGGGCTGAGTCCCGCCCGGCCGGCTGACGTCATCGCCAGGGGCGATCGTCTCGGGCTGGCCCTGCTGAACATGTGCGAGGAAGGGGCCCGAAGCGCCGTGCGGCGCTTCG
>JBOGDL010000123.1:0-13243 GCA_050701815.1 Micromonosporaceae bacterium
TCCTCCGTCTTGCCGCCGCGTTCGAGGCCCGGCCAGTCCGCCGCAACGGCGACCCAGCGCTTGCCCCTCGTGGGCTGTTCGACGAGGACCCGAAGCTGCGACTGGGAAACGAGCGTCATTTGGGGCACCTCCGATCCACGCAACGCGGCGACTAAGCTGGGCGTGAATCTGCCATGAGGCGCCAGCCGCCGACAGCCGGACCTTACCACCTGTGGCCACGCCGCGAGTCTGGCTCGAGCGTAGCGAGTCGTTGCGAGGCACTCCTCCAGCGGGTCGCCTGAGCCAAGACATGGGCCAGATCGCGCCGCATGCCACTGAGGTGCTCAGCCCGCCACAACGGGTTGGCCCAACTCACGAAGGTCGTTCGCGAGGCAGACCATTTCGTCGCCCGTAATCCCGGGGTCGATGAGCAACACGCCGGCCCGGCCCTGCGCGACAACGGCGTTGTTCCGGAGTAACTCGCTCTGGTGGACCAGCACACCCTCCGCGAGATGCGTCAGCACAGTGACTCCTTCCGCTTGTGATTTGCAACCGCTTGTCGAGACGCTAGCCCGAGCGGTGGTGGTTTGCAAGCAGTATGGGCGAAGCGCATCAGCCCGCGGCCGGGGCGAACCGCCTCGAACACATGTTCTATCCGCGGTACGCTCGGGCGATGGCTGTGGCGTTACAGGGCTCGCTGTTCAACCAGGTCGAGACGACAGCGCTGGCGTCGCTGAGTGGGCTGCGGCGTACCAGGCTCAGCCACGGGGCCTGGATCGATCTGCTGCCGGGGTGGCTGACCGGCGCCGACGCGCTGTACGAGCAGCTGGCCGGGTTGGCCACGTGGCGCGCCGAGCGCCGCCAGATGTACGAGCGCGTGGTCGACGTGCCGCGGCTGTTGGCCTTCTACGAGGAGGGCGACCCGCTGCCCGCCCCGATCCTCGACGACGCCTTGGCCGCGCTGAACGCCCATTACGCCGATGAGTTGGGCGAGCCGTTCCGCACCGCCGGATTGTGCTACTACCGCGACGGCCATGACAGCGTGGCGTGGCACGGCGACACCATCGGGCGGGGCAGCGTGGAGGACACCATGGTGGCGATCATCTCGGTGGGCGCCCCGCGACCGTTGCTGCTGCGTCCTCGTGCCCGCCACGGCGCCCGCGGGCCCGGGCGTCCCGACCCGGACCGCGCTCAGGGTGTGATCCGGCGCGCGCTGGGGCACGGCGATCTGATCGTGATGGGCGGCTCCTGCCAGCGGACCTGGGAGCATGCCGTCCCGAAGACGAGCAAGCCGGTCGGCCCGCGTATCAGCATCCAGTTCCGTCCGCGCGGGGTGCGCTGACTCATCGGCCGACGAGTTCATCGCCCGACGAGCAGCGCGGTGAGGTCGGTGCCCTGGTAGTGGACGAGCTTGCCGACCCGGTACGGCTCGACCAGGCCGTTGCGTCGCAGCACCTGCAGGTGTTGGCTCACGGCGGACGGCGTGACGCCCAGTTCAAGTGACAGATCCCTGGTGGTGCGGGGGCGCTCGGCGACCAGGGTGAGGATCTGAGCCTTGGGGGCGCCGAGCAGCCTGGCGAGGTCATCGGGTGTCGCCGGCTCCGCGCTCATCCACAACAAGCCCTGGCCTCGCGGCGGGTAGCCGACGAGGGGTGGCGCGCCGATGTCGAACGGGATCACGGCGTACGGGCCGAACATGGTGGGCAGCAACGTGAGGCCGCGTCCACCGACCCGCTCGCGGCGGCTCGGATCGCTGACCCGGTCGACGCGTAACAGCCCGTCCTCGTACGTGATGACCGGCGCCAGGTCGTTGAGCATGGCGGCGGTGCCGCGCTGGGCGAGCACGTAGCCGCGGTAGCTGATGTCACCGGACAGCACCGCCCGCATCCGGGGCCAGTAGGGCTGGATCAGCAGCGTCCAGTACTCGCGCAGGGCCTCGGCGACCCGGCCCACGGCGCCGCGATCCGCCAGCGCCGGGGGGAGCTGCCCGTTGATGGCGACCAGCTGGCGTTCGAACGTTTCCCGGTTCGTCGACGCGATCGCCTCCAGCTCGTCCTCGAACCTGGTCAGGGGTGATTCGGGATGCGGGGCGAGGAAGTCCGGGCTTGCCATCCGGTCGTTGAGGAGGCAGTCCAACACGTCCCAGTCCAGCTGCTCCAGCCTCGGCTGCACCCGCCGTACCCACGGCAACTGCAACGGGAAGCGTCCGGGGTTGCGCAGGGCGCGCATCGACAGACCCGCTTCAGCCGCGGGTGAGACGGCGAACCTGATGTCGACCAGGTCCTCGGAGGAAAGCTCGTAGGTCAGCACACCGCGCCCTTCGATGTAGGCACAGCCTAAATCGTTGCGGACCGCCGGGCGGTCGGCCTCATGGTGCTGGTGGCAGCAGTTCCGACCCCTTCTATGGAGCGCGTGTTGAACCCATCCGCCATGACGCGACAGCCGGCCGCGCCGCTGGGCGTGCTCGCCGTCTGCTCCGCCGTGGGCGTGGGCGCCATCTACTTCCCGCAGGCTCTGCTGGTGGACGTCGGCGAACAGTACGAGGCGTCGGTGTCCGCGACCTCTCTGGTAGCGACCGCCCCGCAGCTGGGGTACGCCTTCGGGATCCTCACCCTGGTTCCCCTCGGCGACTCGGGAGGGCACCGGCGCCTGCTGACGGTGATGTTCTCCGCCGTGGCGGCCGCTGCCGCCGTCGCTGCCGCCGCGCCGTCGCTTCCCGCCCTGGTGGTGGCGTCGTTCGTGATGGGTGTCGCCACGGTGGCATCGCCGGTGATCGGCCCGCTCGCGGCGGCAACCGCCGGTCGAGACCGCATGGGGTGGGTCAGCGGGCTCCTGCTCGGCGCCAGCATCGCCGGCATGATCGGCTCCCGGGCGGGGGCAGCCCTGATCTCCGGGTGGCTGTCATGGCGCGGGGCGTACGCGCTGACCGCCGTCTGCGCCCTGGCGTGTGCCTGGCTGGTCCACACCAGGGTCCCCGCGACGCCTCGTGGGAACCCGGTGAGTTTCCCGAGCTACCTGCGGGCGCCGCTGGCAGAACTCCGTCGGCGTCCGCCGCTGCGCAGGTCAGCCGTGCTGCAGATGTGCACGTTCGCTGGATTCACTGCCACCTGGACCAGCATCGGGCCGGTCCTCACCAACGACCTTCGACTTTCCGCGGGGGCTGTCGGCTGGGTCGCGCTCGTGGCTTTGGCCGCGATGGTCACCGTCCCTTGGACCGGGCAACTGGTCGATCGCCTGGGTCCGGACCGGGTCAGCACGTGGTCCCTGGGCGCCACGCTCGCCGCGGCCCTGCTGATGACCGGCCAGCTGTTCGGCGGCCTTCCCGGACTGGTCGCTCTGGTCGCCGGTGTTCTCCTGCTGGACGTGGCCATGTAGTCGGGGATGGTCGCCAACGTGACCCGCTTCTACCGGATTGAGACGTCCACCCGCAGCACCATGAACACCGCCTACATGACCTGCGCCTTCGTTGCCGGAAGCGTCGGCTCCTGGTCGGGCGCCTGGCTGTACGAACTGTGCGGGTGGATCGGGATCACCGCCCTCGTCGCGGTGCTGGCTACCGCAGGCTTGCTCGTCAGCCGCCCCAGCCGCCGCCGGTGGACCGCAGGCCCCGATGCGCGTCGTGCTCAGCTCCCCGGGTCGGGCTCCGCGAGCACCAGCCCCATCGCGGGTTCGGAGGTGAAGGTGAAGCCCAGCTCGCGGTAGAGCTTCTCGCCTTCCCTGGACGCGTTCAAGAAAATGCCCTTGATTCCGCGGGCCCGGTACCAGTCGAGCAGCGCTGTCATGCAGCGCCGCGAGTGGCCCCTACGGCGGTGCGCCGGATCGGTCGCCACGTTGAATATGTAGCCGATCTCCCCGGTCGGGTCATCCGGCCAGCCGAGTCGCTGTTCGACCACGCCGATGGCGCACGCGGCCAGCGCGCCGGGGCGGCCGGGTTGCTCCACCACGAAGCCGACCCACCTGAGATCAGGATCGTCCAGCCTGGTCCGCAGCGTCTTGGTCGCGGTCTGCCGCCACGCGTCGTCGACCGGCGCGCCTCCCGCGATGCTGGCCAGCAGCACCCCGCGCAGCCGTACCAGCTCCGCGACGTCAGCGACGGTTGCCCTGCGTACGCTGTCCATCCGCTGCAGGCTAGCGGCTAACGCGCTGCGGTGAGGCTGTCGTCAACGGCGTGGCGGCGGTTACCCGTAGCTTTTACAAGGGTGCGCAACGTCAGGTTTTGAGCGCACAGGGATTCCCGTTCCCGACATTCGGGAGGATACTTCCCGGACAGAGGCGAAGAGTATTCGGTTTTCGACCGACTGGCGGCCGGCGGCGCCCGCCCGGCCCGGCTCTGGCGGATCCTCAGCCCTCCACGCGGGGGCGGCCGCCTGTGTTCGCCTCCCCGCCCGACACCCCCGTCGGGCCAGCCATCGGGAGGTCCGTATGAGAATCACCAGATCCTCAGCAGCGCGGATGGTCATCACCGCGGCCGCGGTGGTCGCAAGTGTCGCGTTCGCAGTTTCACCAGCTGCGGCGGCGCCGTCCGTGACGCCGCAGCAGGCGTACCAGACGCTCGACAGACAGCTGCACATCACCGGCACGGCGTGGGCGATCGACCACGCCGCCGGCAAGGTCGTGGTCACGTACGACCGCACAGTCACCGGCGAGGAGAAAGCCCAGCTCAACGCCGTGGCGCGGCGGCTCGGCGACACGGTCCGGCTGGAATCGATCAAGGGCCGGCTGGACACTCACATCTCCGGTGGGCAGTCGATCTACGGCAGTGGCGGCGCCCGCTGCACCCTCGGGTTCAACGTGGCGTCCGGAGCCACGGACTACTTCCTGACCGCTGGGCACTGCACCAACGTGGCAAGCACCTGGTACGGCGACTCCGGGATGACGAGCTGTCTCGGCACGAGGTCAGGGACGTCGTTCCCCAGCAATGACTACGGGATCGTCCGCTACACCTGCCCGGTGACCCGTCCGGGCGATGTCTTCCTCTACAACGGCACGTTCCGCGACATCACCTCGGCGGGCAACCCTCAGGTGGGCCAGACGGTGTGCATGAGCGGCCCGGTGGGCGGGCTGCGATGCGGGTCCGTGATCTCGCTCAACACCACTGTCAACTACCCGCAGGGCACGGTGAGCGGTCTGATCCGCACCAACCTGTGCTCGTACCCGGGGGAGAGCGGCGCCCCGCTGTTCGCCGGCAATGTCGCTGTCGGCCTGCTGTCCGGTGGCAGCGGCAGCCCCCCGAGCTGCACGTCGTACTTTCAGCCGGTGACTGAGGTGCTCGCCGCGTATGGCGTCAGCGTGAAGTGACCAGGTGCGATCACGTGGCCCCGGCGTCAGCCAGACGTCGGGGCCGCGGTGTGCGAGTGGGTTCCCGCGGCAGCACGAGCAGGCAGCGTCGTAGCCGCCGACACCCGGGGCCGCCGTCACCCGGGCCGCCGTCACCTGGAATAGCATCGGCTTCGGGGCGGCGTGATCTTGGCCTCCGGGCGCCCGCTCGACCAAGATCTACGGCGCAGACCCAGACCGGGAGGGCTGAGAACATGACCTCACCCAGCTACATCGCCGCGATCGACCAGGGCACGTCGTCCAGTCGCTGCATCGTCTTCGACCGCGACGGCGCGATCGTCTCCGTGGACCAGAAAGAGCACCGGCAGATCTTCCCGAAGCCGGGCTGGGTGGAGCACGACGCGGCGGAGATCTGGGCCAACGTGCAGGACGTGGTGCGCGGCGCCCTGGAGCAGGGCGGCATCGGCAAGGACCAGATCGCCGCGATCGGGATCACCAACCAACGCGAGACCACGCTGGTGTGGGACAAGGCCACCGGCGAACCCGTCCACCACGCGATCGTGTGGCAGGACACCCGTACCGACGCGTTGTGCCAGGAGCTGGGTGGCGTGGTCGGCCAGGAACGGTTCCGGGAACGCTGCGGGCTGCCGCTGGCCACGTACTTCTCCGGCCCGAAGATCCGGTGGCTGCTCGACAACGTGGCCGGGCTGCGCGAGCGCGCCGAACGCGGCGAAGTGCTGTTCGGCACCATGGACAGCTGGGTGATCTGGAACCTCACCGGCGGGGTGCACGCGATCGACGTCACCAACGCCAGCCGCACCATGCTGATGAACCTGAAGACCCTGGACTGGGACGAGGGGATCCTGTCCGAGATGGGGATCCCGGCCGCGATGCTGCCGCCGATCCGCTCCTCCGCCGAGGTGTACGGCGCCGCCGCCGGGTTCCTCGAAGGCGTCCCGGTCGCGTCCGCGCTGGGTGACCAGCAGGCGGCGCTGTTCGGCCAGACCTGCTTCTCCGTGGGCGAAGCCAAGAGCACGTACGGCACCGGCACGTTCCTGCTGCTCAACACCGGCGCCGAGCCGGTGATGTCCGCCAAAGGCTCGCTGACCACCGTGGGGTACAAGATCGGCGATCAGCCCGCGGCGTACGCGCTGGAAGGCGCGATCGCGGTCACCGGCGCGTTGGTGCAGTGGCTGCGGGACAACCTGGGCTTCTTCAACAGCGCGTCCGAGATCGAGGCGCTGGCGACCAGCGTCGAAGACAACGGCGGTTGTTACGTGGTGCCGGCGTTCTCGGGCTTGTTCGCGCCGCACTGGCGCGGCGACGCGCGCGGGGTGATCACCGGGCTCACCGGCTACATCACCAAGGCGCACATCGCCCGGGCGGCGCTGGAGGCGACCGCCTGGCAGACCCGTGAGGTGGTGGACGCGATGAACGCCGAGTCCGGGGTCCCGCTCACCGAGCTGAAGGTCGACGGCGGGATGACCGCGAACAACACCTTGATGCAGTTCCTCTCCGACGTGCTGGACGTGCCGGTGGTGCTGCCGGAGGTCGCCGAGACCACCTGCCTGGGCGCGGCGTACGCGGCGGGGCTGGCGGTCGGCTACTGGCCGGACACCGACACGCTGCGTGCGAACTGGCGTGAGGCGAACAGCTGGACGCCGGACATGGACGCGTCGGTGCGCGACGGTGAATACCGCAGCTGGAAGAAGGCGGTGCAGCGCAGCCTGGACTGGGTGGAGCGCGGCGCCGGCTAGCAGCCAGCGGGATCACGGGCCGGCAGCCAGCGGGATCACGGGCCTGCGGCGGCGTGAGAGCCCCCGGCGCAAGTCGACGCCGAATGACGCCCGGTTACTGGCCGTGTTGAACTAGGGTTCCCACAGCAGTCCCGGACCCCCTGGGTAGTTTTCGCGTAGAAGCGCGTCCACCGTCTTCTTCGCGTAGAAGCGCGTCCACCGTCCCCCAGCGAGCAAAGAGTGAGTGTCGTTTCATGCGTTGGTCTCAGATGCACATCCCGACCCTGCGAGAGGATCCGGCGGAGGCGGACGCCCCCAGCCATCGGCTGTTGCTGCGCGCCGGCTACATCCGGCAGTTGATGGCGGGGCACTATTCGCTGCTCCCGCTCGCGATCCGGGTGCGGACCAAGGTGATCGAGGTGATCCGGGAGGAAATGGCCCGGATCGGGGCGCAGGAGTTCCTGTTGCCGACGATGCACCCGGCGGAGATCTGGCGGCGCACCGGGCGCTGGGAGGCGATGGGCCAGGAGATGTTCCGGCTCAAGGACCGCAAGGGCGCGGACCTGGCGTTGGGGATGACGCACGAGGAGATCTTCACGACCACCGCGCTGGAGCTGCACTCGTACCGGGATCTGCCCCAGATGTGGTACCAGTTCCAGACCAAGTTCCGGGACGAGCCCCGCCCGAAGGCCGGGCTGATGCGCACCCGCGAGTTCACCATGAAGGACTCGTACAGCTTCGATCTTGACGCCGCGGGTCTGGACCGCTCCTTCGACCTGCACCACGAGGCGTACGTGCGGATCTTCGAGCGGCTCGGCATCCCGTCGATTCCGGTGGAGGCCTCCAGCGGCAGCATGGGCGGATCGGACTCCACCGAGTTCATGTGCCCGTCGGACACCGGCGAGGACCACGTGGTGCACTGCCCGCCTTGCGGTTACGCCGCCAACGTGGAGAAGGCCACCTCGCGGCTGGTCCCGATGTCCGATGGCGAGGGGCTCGCCACCCCGCAGCGGTTCGACACCCCGGGCGCCCGCACAATCGACGACCTCGCCGTGAAGTACGACGCGCCCGCCGACCGACAGGTCAAAACTCTCGTTTACGTGGTCGACGACAAGCTCACCCTGGTGCTGCTGCGGGGCGACCACGCGCTGGTGGAGCAGAAGCTCAGCGACGCCACCGGCGCGGCCACGCTGCGTCCGGCACATGCGGAGGAGATCAAGGAAGCGCTGGGCGCCTCCCCGGGCAGCCTGGGCGCGGTCGGCGTGACCGAGATCCCGGTGATCGCCGACGAGGCGCTGCGGGGTCGGCGGGACATGTTCACCGGCGCCAACACCGACGACGTGCACCTGCGCGGGGTCGACGTGGACCGGGACATCGCGGTGGGCACGTGGGCTGACCTGCGCGAGGCGGTGGCGGGGGAGCCGTGCCCCACCTGCGGCGAGCCACTGCAGGTGCAGCGGGCGATCGAGGTCGGCCACATTTTCAAACTCGGTTACACGTACGCCGACACGCTGGGCCTGGCCGTGCTGGGGGCGGATGGCGCCCGTACCAAGGTGATCATGGGTAGCTACGGCATCGGGGTGGAGCGCGCGATGGCCGCGATCATCGAGTGCCACCACGACGAGTCCGGCATTGTCTGGCCCGCCTCGGTGGCGCCGTTCGATGTGGCCGTGGTGGTGGCGCAGTCCAACGACCCCGACACCGCGGCAGCCGGCGAGCGGATCTACCAGGAGCTGCGGGCCGCCGGTGTGGACGTGATCATCGACGACCGGGCGGAACGTGCCGGGGTGAAGTTCCGGGACGTGGAGCTGGTGGGGATCCCGCTGCGGGTCACGGTAGGCAAGCGCGGTCTCGCGGAAGGATCGGTCGAGCTGACCGGGCGGGCGACCAAGGAGACGGTGAGCGTCCCGCTGGCCGAGATCGTCGACCGGGTACGCGAGGCGGCCACCCAACCCAAGTGACCTGTTAGCGGCAGAGCGTGCGGCCGGCGCCGGCTATCAGGCGCCGGTCGGGCTGGCAGGGCTGCTCAGGTGCGCGCGGTAGCGATCGATCACCGTGGCGAGCGCCTGGCCAGGATCGGACGCCCACAGGTCCGCGTTGAAGATCTCGACCTCGATGTCCCCGGTGTAACCGGCGGCGTCCACGCTGGCCTTCAGCCCCGCGAAGTCGATGTGGCCGTCCCCCATCATGCCTCGGGCGAGCAGCGAGTCCGGGGGCAGCGGCGTGATCCAGTCGCCCACCTGGAAGCTCGCGATCCGAGCGCCGGCGCGGGCGATCTGGCGGTGCACGTCCGGATCCCACCAGACGTGGAACGTGTCCACCACCACTCCGACCTGCGAGGCGGGGAACTGCTCGGCGATGTCGAGCGCCTGCGCCAAGGTGGACAGCACCCCCCGGTCGGCGCAGTAGATCGGGTGCATCGGCTCCAGCGCGAGGCGTACCCCGCACGCCTGCGCGTACGGGGCGAGCGAACCGACGCCGTCGCGCACTTGCGCCCGGGCGGCGTCCAGATCGCGGGAGCCGGCCGGCAGGCCGCCCACCACCAGCACCAGGCAGTCCGTGCCGAGCTCGGCCGCCTCGTCAATGGCGCGCCGGTTGTCGTCAAGGCTCTCGCGTGCCGCCTGCTCGGTCCCGGTGAGGAAACCGCCGCGACACAGCGACGAGACGCGCAACCCGGAGTCGGCCACGGCGCGGGCAGTGGCGGCGACGCCGAGTTCGCGCACCGGTTCCCGCCACAGCCCGATCGCGGGCACCCCGGCGCGCACGCAGCCATCGATCGCCTGAAGCGCCGACCACTGGTTGATCGTCTTCTGGTTCAGGGACAGTCGGGACAGCTCACCTGATGTCATGTCTCATGCCCGCCGTGTCTCATCCTTGCTCCGGACAGTGAAGTTGGCAGCACTCAGCGTCTATTGTGATCGCGTTACCGTACTCATAATCGGTTATGGGAAGCCGTCTGAGTGACCTGGCTGCGGGCTTGCAGAAGCGGAACACCCAGCCAGACGTGGCGTCCATGGCGCCGCTGGTCGCGCTGCTGATCTGGTTGCGCTGGCGGCTGTTGGTGTTCGCCGCCCTGATACTGCTCGCCACACCGGGATTCTGGCCGAGCCACGTCAACGTCGCCGGCAGGGTCGCCGCCGTGGTCGCGGCTACGTGGGTGGTCGGCGTAGCCCTCCGGCTGCTGATCCCACCCGGACCGTCGCCGTGGCGCTGCCTGCGCCTGGTGCACCGGTGGCAACGGTGGGGAGTTCTGGTCGGCCTGGCGTCGGTGGTCACGTCAGCGACCTCGTTCATCTGGTACGCGGTGACCGGCAGCTGGGCGCCTGCGGCGATCGCGATCCTCTCGACTGTCCTGGTGGGGGTGTGCGCGCTGGCGGCGCAGATCGGCGCTGACACCAGCCAGCCCGGCTTCTCTCATAAGCTGGTTGAGCTGCTTGCCGAACTGCGGGAATTGAAGCAGGAAGCGGCACGGGAATTTCACCAACTGATGCAGGAAGCCAGGCAAGAGTTCCGCGAGCTGAAACAGGACTCCACACAGGACTTCCAGGAACGAAAGCAGCAACTCGAACGCGAACTGCGGGAAAAGCGGGAGGCGCCGTGATTGTCACGACGCCGCCGGACCGGGTCGGCTGCGGCTTACTGGGGGCAAGGTCACGCCGCGCGGGTTACGCCTTGGCTGTGTCCGTCTGTCCCAATTAGGCTGTAACGGGCGAGCACTTGCCCTGGGGGGATGAGTGCGGAGGTAAACGTGCCGGACACAACCCTGCGGTCAGGGCTCTGCTCAGTGACGTACCGGGCGTTGCCCGCTGAGGCGGTGGCGAGGTTGGCCGCTGACAGCGGGCTGCGCGCGATTGAGTGGGGCGCTGACATCCATGCCCCACCCGGTGACGCCGACCGGCTCGCCGCGCTGCGCGACGTGACGCTGGAAAACGGGTTGGTGGTCGCCTCGTACGGTTCGTACTTCAAAGCCGGGCCGCAGGGCGCCGAGGAGTTCGCCCCGGTGCTGGCTGCGGCGGTGGCACTCGGGGCGCCGAGGATCAGGGTGTGGGCTGGCGACGTCGGCTCGGAACGAGCCACCGTCTCCCAGGTGGACAGTGTGGTCGCCGAGCTGCAGGCCGCTGCCCGGTGGGCAGCTGACTTCGGAGTCGAAGTGGGGCTGGAATTCCACGCCAACACCTTGACCGACTCCGCGGAGTCCACGCTTCGGCTGTTGCATGCGGTGGACCGTCCGAACCTCTCCACGTACTGGCAGCCGCCGGTGGGGGTCTCGACTGAGGACGCGATCGCCTCCTTGACCGCCCTGGGGGAACGGGTGTGCGGGCTGCACGTGTACTCGTGGTGGCCGGGGACCCAGCGCCTGCGCCTGCTGGATCGGCGTGATCTCTGGGCGCAGGCGCTGTCGAGCGTCGCCGGCCGCGCCGGTGTGATGGACGCGCTGCTGGAGTTCGTCCCACATGACGACCCGGGCCTGCTCCCCAGGGAGGCCACGATGCTGAACCAGCTGATCGAGGAAGCCGAAGGCGCCGGTACGTGAGCCGGGTCAACGTGGTGCTGGCGATGCGGCCAGACCTCCCTGACCGACTGTTCGACGAGCCGAGCCGAGCCCGGTTGCACGCGATCGCAAACGTCGATTTCCAACGCTGCCTGACCGAGTTCGACAGTACGCCCGCGACAGCGGCGCTGGCCCGTGCCGAGCTGCTGCTCACCGGCTGGGAGGCTCCCCGTCTTGACGCGGCGGCGCTGGTGCGGGCCCCCCGGCTGGAAGCGGTGGTGCACGCGGCCGGTTCCGTGAAGGGGCACCTCGACCGGGCCTGCTGGGAGCGTGGGCTCGCGATCTCCACGGCCGCGGACGCGAACGCGGCGCCGGTCGCCGAGTTCACCGTGGCGATGATCGTGTTGACGGGAAAGGCCGCCTTCGCGGCGTCCCGGCGGTATCAGCAGCGCCGGTCCCCGGTCGACCTGCTGACCGAGCACCCGCGGATCGGCAACCGCGGGCGTCGGGTCGGCATCGTCGGCGGTTCCCGGATCGGGCGTCGGGTGCTGCGGCTGCTGCGGTCGTACGAGGTGCGGGTCGCGGTGGCTGACCCGTACCTCGATCAGGAGACCGCAGCGGAACTGGGCGCCACGCTGATGGACCTGGACGCGATGCTGGGCTGGGCGGACGTGGTGAGCCTGCACGCGCCGGCGCTGCCGCAGACCCGGCATCTGATCGACGCGGGGAGGCTGGCGTCAATGCCGGACGGCGCCACCCTCATCAACACCGCGCGGGGCGCTCTGGTCGACCACGACGCCCTGATCGCCGAGCTGACCTCCGGGCGGCTTGACGCGGTGCTGGACGTGACCGAGCCCGAGCCGTTGCCGCCGCGGTCGCCGCTGCACACGCTGCCGAACGTGATGCTCACCCCGCACCTCGCCGGGGCGCTGGGGAACGAGCTGGGCCGGCTTGGCGAGTGGGCGGTGGACGAGGTCGAGCGGCACGCGGCACGGCAGCCCTTCGCCGCCCCGGTGCGGCTGGAGGATCTCGACCGGATGGCATGACCGCCGGGGCCGGGGCCGGCTACAACGGCGGTGTGCTCTCCCGTAGTGCCACTTCGCCTTTCACCCGGCGAAGCCGGGGTCGTGGCGCCGGCGGCTGCGCCAGCAGGTCCACCGCGGAGGCCCCCAACTGCTCCAACGGAAGCGTGACGGTGGTCAAAGACGGCGTGACGTCCAGCAGGGTGTTGATGTCGTCGAAGCCCGCGATCGCCACCTCGCCGGGCACCGCCACCCCGGCCTCCCGCAACGTGCACATGGCGCCGAGCGCCATCACGTCGTTCACCGCGAAGACGCAGGTCGCGTCGAGCCCCGTGGCCAGCAGCCGGGACATCGCCTCCCGCCCGCCCTCGCGGGTGAACTCGCCGTGCCACACGCTCTCAGCCGGCAGCCGCACCCCGGCGCGGGCCAGGCCCTCCCGGAATCCGAGCAACCGGTCGCGGGCGGCCAACACACCCCGTGGCCCGGCCAGCACCGCGAACCGGCGATGCCCCAGGCCGGCAAGAGCTCCGGCGAGCGCTCGCGCGCCGGCCCGGTTCTCCACCACCACGGTGTCGGTGGAGAGCTTGTTCTGGCTGATCGTCACGGCACGTCCGCCGGACGACTCGAAGGCGTCCAGCTCGGCTCGAAGCCGCCGTTGCAGGTGGTCGTCGTCGACCCGGCTGCCGGCCAGGATGACGGCGCGCGCCCGCTGCCCCCGCAGCGCGGCCACGTACTTC
>JBOGDL010000124.1:0-6054 GCA_050701815.1 Micromonosporaceae bacterium
CCGGCGATCTTCTCCTGCAGCCGCAGGATGCCGTGCAGCAACGCCTCCGGACGCGGAGGGCACCCCGGCACGTACACGTCAACGGGGATCAACTGATCAACGCCCTTGGTGACCGAGTAGGAATCCCAGTACGGCCCACCGCAGTTTGAACAGGCGCCGAACGAGATCACGTACTTCGGCTCGGGCATCTGGTCGTACAGCCGCTTGATGGCAGGAGCCATCTTGTCGGTGACCGTCCCGGAGACCACCATCAGGTCAGCCTGTCGCGGACCGTGCGCGAACGGGATCACGCCCAGCCGGATGAAGTCGTGGCGACCCATGGAAGTCGCGATGAACTCAATCGCGCAGCAGGCGAGGCCGAAGTTGAAGACCCACAGCGAGTAGCGCCGGCCCCAGTTGAGAACGAAACGGATGGGCTCGCCAAGCACCCCTGCCACACCAGCGAAACGCTGCGCCGGGGCTGCTGGTAGCTCACTCACCCCGCCAGCCTATCCAGTTCCGGGATCCTCGCCGCGCCGTCCGGCCCGCTGCGGCTGGTTGCGAAGAGGTTGGTCACCGTTCGACGCAGCTGACCAACAGTGAGTGAGTTGACCTGAGAATTCGTTGCGGTACGGGCTAGGACGGCCGCACTGAGTTTGCTCCAGCGAACTTCATGATTCCGACAAGTCCACTTTCGGCCGACCCGGCCTTGACACACATCTCAGCGCTGACAAAGTCTGTGGTGCCCCACACATCGTGCGGCCCCCGAATACCCCAACATCCCTGGTCCCGTAGAGAGGCTTCGAGAAGCAATGACGAACTTCATCATCGCCGTGGTCATTGGCGGCGTGATTGGCCTGATCGCTGGCTTGGCTGTGCGGGGTAAGCAGCCCAACGCGATTTGGCTGGCTCCGGTAGCCGGCGTGGTCGGCGCTGTCCTGGCGTCGATCCTCGCGGCCCTCTTTGGCCAAGACCCCGCCTTCGGGTGGAAGGAAGGCGCCGTCCAGGTCGTTCTGGCTCTCGTGGGCGCAGGCGCCGTCGCCTTCATGGCCACCAAGAAAGGCGCTGGATCCTCCGCCTGATGAGAAAGGAGCCGCCGCGTCGAGCGGCTCCACGACGTGAGATTGGCAGCCAGTGTCAGCATCTGACGCTGGCTGCCAATCGCTATGGCCTTAGGCGAAACGGCCTGGAGCGGGGGCGTTCAGTGCCAGACGAGCACCCGCTTGCGCCAGGCGTACAGCAGGCCCAGCAACAGCACCCCGATGAAGATCGCCATTTCCACAATGGTCACGGCGCCAAAACCGGGCCGATCGAAGATCAGCGCCCACGGAAACAGGAACACGCTCTCCACCGCGAACAGCACGTACAAGTACGCGTAGACGTAGTAGCGGATCTGGCTCTGCGCCCAGTCACCGCCCACCGGGTCCAAGCCACACTCGTACGTGCTCAGCTTCCCGGGGTTGGGCCGGTGCGGCCGCAGCGCGCGGTTCGCGGCGAACGCGACGCCGAAGAAGCCGACGCCCACCACCAGTAGCAGCCCAAGGGTGGCGTAACTGTTGAGGTGAGCGCCGTCCATGGGCGGAAGCCTAATCACTCACGTCCGGGCTGCAACTGGCTGCCGACGTGGGACGTGTCTGTGTCAAAGCCGTTATTCCGACCCGTTGACCTGGGCACTTTCACCGAGGCGGTGCCGCGATGACACATTCCGTGTCTGCTCCTGCCATTATGTTCCGCGTTGACGTGCGGGATGAGCCTCGCGTCGCCGGGCGAGACAAAGGGGAGTCGATGCGGTCTGAGGCGGAATTCGCCGCCCTTTATCAGGCCCGTTTCAATGATCTTGCCGCGCAGTTGTTCGCCTACATCGGGGATCGCACAGAGGCTCAGGACTTGGTGCAGGAGGCTTTCGTACGGGCCTGGCAACGCTGGCACAAGGTGGGTGAGTACGACGATCCAGTGGCGTGGGTGCGCCGCGTCGCCTGGAATCTCGCCACCAGTCGACACCGCAGACTGAAAGTGGCGCGGCGCTTTCTGGCCCGCTCCGGCCCGCCCGAGCCGCACCCGGATGCCAGCCCGGATCATGTCGCGCTGGTGGCAGCGCTCCGCAAGATTCCCCAGCGGCAACGACAGGCGGTCGTGATGCACTACCTGGCGGACATGTCGGTGGCTGACATCGCCGCCGACACCGGAGTGGCCCTCGGGACGGTCAAGTCCTGGTTGCACCGGGGCCGGGCCGAGCTGGCGAAGTACTTGACCGAGGCTTCAGCATCCGACCAAACCGCCCATGTCACTACCTTCCCGAGCAACACTGGTCAGGTGAGCCACGATGTCTGACTACTCGAGCCAGCAACCCACGGACCAGCCGGAGCCCTCCCAGCACCCCATGGACCAGCCAGAGCAGTCTGCGACTCAGTCCCTTTCGGACGCGGAGGTCGCAGAGCGGCTCTCAGCGGCTTTCGGCACGTTCCGCACCGCCCAGCACGGGGTCTTCCACCCACCAGACCTCGGCAATGTGTACGCGATCGCGCAGCGCCGCCAGCACCGACGGATGATCCTGAACGGGTTCGCCGCCGCTGCCGCGCTGGCGCTGGTGGTCGGCAGCGCGACATTGATGAACTTTGGCGGGTTGGGTGACGACCACCCCACCGCGGGCGAAGGCGCCAAGAACGCCACCAGCGCGCTGTCGCCCTCCGCTGACCCGTCGCGGGCTCCGCGGGTCCGGAAGTCGCCCAAGCCGGGCCGCCCCAACCCGGCAGGCGTCGGCGTCAGAGACGTCCGCAACGCCACGGTCCAGGTCCCGGGGATGAGCGCCAACGGCTGCGCGGGCGGCACCCTGGAGTTCTCCGAAGGCCACGCCAGCGACCCGGGCGGGTGTGTCTGGCAGATCGCCAGCGGGGCTGTCCGGCACACCAATCTGGACGGGACTCCCGGCGCCGAGGTCATCACCACGATTGGATCGGGCCAACCGAACACCGAGCACACCGTCGGCGTGATCGCGCTGCAGGTCCCTTCCCGCGACCCAGCGACCCCGTTGCCGTCAATGGGGTACGTGATGACCTGCAAGAACTCAGCTCAGTCGGTGCAAGGCATCTCGGTGACCATGGACGGGTTGATCTCAGTGGGCCTTCAGGACAGCTCGTCGAGCCCGGGGACGCCGCAGCAGCAGACCCGCAGTTATCGCTGGACCGCTTCGGCGAAGGCGTTCGTGCAGGTGAGCGGACCGAGCGTGTTCCCTGACCCCGGCGCCCACCCCTCTGGGCCTGGGCCTGACCCGGACCCTTCCTCGCCGTCCCCGTCACCTCAGGGAGCGGAGGAGTCCGGGGAGTGACCGCCGGCCGCCGCGTGGCGCATGCCACGACGTGAGACACAGCGCACCGCGATAAGGACAATCCGGATACACTGACGCACAGTGATCGCCATGCACTGATCGCGGCACTTAGAGTGATCTCCTTGTAGCGGAGATTCACCTAGGGTCATGCTCCGCCGCAAATCGGGTATGGGTAAGGCGGCGATGTGGGATCAATGGGCCGGCTCCCTCTCGGTCGACCAGCTGGTGGCGACGTAGCATCGGCTGGGTGGCGATCGGCTGGCCGGATCGTATCCCCCAAACCGCCCGTATCGAGCCGATCGAGCTGCCCCTCGGACGGGGGCAATATGGAGGAGGCCTCGTACGTGACCAAGCAGACCCGGCAGTTGGAGCGGGTGGTCATCCGGTTCGCTGGCGACTCTGGCGACGGCATGCAACTCACCGGCGATCGATTCACCTCAGAGACCGCGCAGCTGGGCAACGACCTGTCGACGCTGCCGAACTTCCCCGCTGAGATCCGGGCGCCCGCGGGCACCCTTCCCGGCGTTTCCAGCTTCCAGGTGCACTTCGCCGACACCGACATCCTCACTCCCGGCGACGCGCCGGATGTGCTGGTCGCGATGAACCCGGCGGCGCTCAAGTCAAACCTGAGCGACCTGCCCCGTGGCGCCGAGATCATCGTGAACACGGACGAATTCACGAAACGCGCCCTGACGAAGGTCGGCTACGCCGAGAACCCGCTCGAAGACGGTTCCCTGGACGGGTATCAGGTCCGCGAGGTGGCCCTGACCAGCATGACCGTGGGCGCGCTGGCTGAGTTCGCGCTTTCCAAGAAGGAGGCCGAACGAGCCAAGAACATGTTCGCTCTGGGCCTGGTCTCCTGGATGTACCACCGGCCCATCGAAGGCACCGCGCAGTTCCTACAGCGCAAGTTCGCCGCCCGTCCGGAGATCGCGGACGCGAACATCGCCGCCCTCAAGGCCGGTTGGAACTACGGCGAGACCACCGAAGACTTCGCAGTCCAGTACGAGGTGAAGCCGGCCAAGCTGCCGGCGGGCACGTACCGCAACATCACGGGCAACGCGGCGCTGGCGTACGGGTTGGTCGCGGCCGGGGTGCGCAGCGGGCTGCCGGTGTTCCTCGGGGCGTACCCGATCACGCCGGCCAGCGACATCCTGCATGAGCTGTCCAAGCACAAGCGGTTCGGCGTCACCACGTTCCAGGCCGAGGATGAGATCGCCGCGGCGGGGGCCGCGTTGGGCGCCTCGTACGGCGGCGCGATCGGGGTGTCCAGCAGCAGCGGCCCGGGTGTGGCGCTGAAGAGCGAGACCATCAGCCTCGCGGTGGCGTTGGAGTTGCCGCTGGTGATCTGCGACATCCAGCGCGCCGGTCCGTCCACCGGGATGCCCACCAAGACTGAACAAGCGGACCTGTTGATGGCCCTGTACGGCCGGCACGGCGAGGCGCCGGTGGCGGTGGTGGCGCCGCAGTCACCGTCGGACTGCTTCTACGCCGCGCTGGAGGCCTGCCGGATCGCGGTGCAGCACCGCACCCCGGTGTTGCTGCTTTCGGACGGCTACCTGGCGAACGGCTCCGAGCCGTGGCTGCTGCCTGAGGTTTCCGAGCTGCCGGACCTGTCGGTGGAGTTCGCATCCGAACCCAACGGCCCGGACGGGCAGTTCCTGCCGTACCTGCGGGACCCCGAGACCCTGACACGGCCCTGGGCGCCGCCGGGCGTGAAGGGACTGGAGCACCGCATCGGCGGCTTGGAGAAGGCCGACGTCACCGGTGACATCTCGTACGATCCCGCGAACCACGACGCCATGGTGCGGATCCGTGCCGCCCGGATCGAGGCGATCGAGGTGCCGCCGTTGCAGGTGGACGACCCGGACGCGGCGTCCGGCTCACCGGCGCGGGTGCTGGTGCTCGGTTGGGGCTCCACGTACGGGCCGATCGGCGCCGCCTGCCGGAGGCTCCGGCAGCGCGGGGTGAAGATCGCGCAGGCGCACCTGCGGCACCTGGCGCCGTTCCCCCCGAACACCGAGGAAGTGCTGCGCCAGTACGACAAGGTGCTGATCCCGGAGATGAACCTGGGCCAGTTGTCGATGCTGGTGCGCTCGAAATTCCTGATCGACGCGATCGGCTACAACAAGGTGCGCGGTCTGCCGTTCACCGCAGCGGAGCTGGAGCAAGCCCTCGAGGAGGTGGTCAAGAATGTCTGACCCGGCCGGCACCCCAATCCCCCACGCAGCCGGCGGCGACGGCGCCGCCGCGGCCACGGCCCTCGGCAACGGACGCTCAGCGTTGAAGCTGGTGCCGACGACCGACGCCAAGCAGACCATGAAGGAGTTCAAGAGCGACCAGGAGGTGCGTTGGTGCCCCGGTTGCGGTGACTACGCGATCCTCGCCGCGGTGCAGTCGTTCCTTCCCGAGCTGGGTCTGCGTCGGGAGAACATCTGCTTCGTCTCCGGGATCGGTTGCTCCTCGCGGTTCCCGTACTACTTGAACACGTACGGGATGCACTCGATCCACGGGCGGGCTCCCGCGATCGCGACCGGCCTGTCGGTGTCACGTCCGGACCTGTCGGTGTGGGTGGTGACCGGGGACGGCGACGCGCTTTCGATCGGCGGCAACCACCTGATTCACGCGCTGCGGCGTAACGTCAATCTCAAGATCTTGTTGTTCAACAACCGGATCTACGGGCTGACGAAGGGCCAGTACTCGCCCACGTCTGAAGTCGGCAAGATCACCAAGTCGACTCCGATCGGGTC
>JBOGDL010000125.1:0-10763 GCA_050701815.1 Micromonosporaceae bacterium
TCCACCGATGTCCAGCGCCGGCTTGTCCACGCCGCCGAGGCGATGAGAGAAGCCACCCGCGAGCACCACCGCCGCGTACCCCGCGCCCTCCGCTGCCACACCCCGACAGTACGCCTATGGGCAACCCCAAGATCAATTCGCATGCCGGGGTTCGCACCGGCGAGCACTCGCCAGACTCGGCTCGCCCCGCTGCCGGGGCGCTCTCTGACCGTCGGCCGCTTGGGGCACGTTCGCGGGATGTCATCAAAAGACCTGTAACGCGCAGCCGAACCCGGACGATGCACCCGGTAGAGCCCCGCGATGCGATCGGACCCCCGACCGGCCGTTTCGCGGGGCCTTCACGTGTCGGGGGCCCTCAGTCGGAGCGCCAACGGCAATCGAGGGGCCGAGGTTCGCCCGCGAACTTCCCCTGCGGCGCCCTACTCATTGTCGACTCAGCGACCACCTGCTGTTTGTTGCCTGTGTACGCTGATCACCCTCGGCCGCTCGCTCCTCACGATTCGCGCGGCGACACCGTCCACTGTGTTTGATCCCGAGGTGACCCGTGCCCAAGCGCCCCCTCGCGCTGTCCGCTTCCGCTGTGCTCAGCGCGGCATTCCTGTTGCTCGCGCCCGCTCCGGCGCAGGCCGCGTACGCGGTGACCAACGACTTCGACTGCGACGGGAAAGCCGACGTCGTCTACGCCGACCCGTACGCGACGGTGAACGGCACCCAGAAAGCGGGCCTGGTCGTGGTGCGACTCAGTTCCAGCGGGTCCGGGCTCCAGGTCAGCCAGTCGTCGCCGGGCGTGCCTGGGGCATCGGAGGATTCCGATCATTTCGGGATGAGGGTCGCATCCTTCGACCAGAACTCCGACGGGTGCGCGGACCTTCTCGTCTCTGCGCCATACGAGGACCTGGGAAGCAAGAACGGGGCCGGACAGGTGTGGATCATTCCGGGGGCGGTGGGCGGGTTCGACTTCTCAGCGGCCAAGACGTACACCCAGGACTCGGCCGGTTTCCCCGGAGCTGTGGAGTCTGGGGACGGGTTCGGGGATTCGCTCACCGCGGGCCGCACCGCGGCCGGGCAGCCGTTCTGGGCTGCCGGCGCGCCCCTCGACCACTACAACGACAGTATTGGCGGTGACACCTGGGGCCGCGGTGTCGTCTACTACGTGCGCGGCGGCAAAGCCAGAGTGATCCACTACGCCAAGCCCGGCGTTCCCGGCGCCCCGCACCCCGATCAGAACTTCGGTAGCGAGCTGACCTCCACGCCGTACCACCTGATTGTCGGCGTGCCGGAGATGGGCATTTCTGAGTACGGCGCGATCAGCGTCTTCGGGCACACGATTGTCGACGGTCTGCCCGAGCCGATGGGCAACTTCGATCAAGACAGTGCCGGCGTGACTGGCGGCCGGGAGGAGTTCGATCACTTCGGCGCCACCGTGGACGCGGTCGCGTACAAGCCTGCCAACGCGGCGCCAGGCTCACTGGTGGCTGTCGGCGCGCCCGAGGAAGACCTGGGTGGTGACGTCGACGCGGGGCTGGTGCACGTCCTGTTCATCACCAAGGGCGGCAAGGTCACCGAGAAGATGGGCGTGCACCAGGGCCTCGACGGAGTCTGGGGTACCGGTGGCCTGAACCCCTACTGGGCCAACCAGATGTCGCTGACCACCGTGGGCGGCGTCATGGGGACAGCCTCGAACTCGGTCCTGAGCGTGCCGCCGGACCAGATGTGGACGGATGGCTCACCAACCGACCAGCTGTTCAAGGTGAGTCGCTCACCTGGCCAGCACGATGTGGTCGTGCGGGGAGGACAGTTCGGGCTGCCGCAGTGGAACTCCCTTCACGACTTCGCTTGCCGGCACGCAACCCCGGACGGGTTGCTCCTGGCGGTGCGTGACTGGGCAGAGGAGCAGCCCCAGCCCGTCGTCTACCTCGTGCCGTGGGCGAACATCCGCCAAGGCGCGAACCTGCCCGTGTGGTCGTGGGAGCCTGCTCGAACTGGACCCACGCAGCAGAACCTCCAGGACTGCGAGCAACTCCTCTAAGTGATCACACTTTCACAGTGGGCGGCGAGGTGCGGCAGCGTCTGGCCTGGCTACCGTCCGTGCTGTCGATCTGCGATCCGTCAGCTGGGGCAAGCAAGGCGCACGGAGCGCTAGCCTTCCTTAATGGGCACTGTGACCGACCGACGACTGGTGGTACGTGTCGCCAACGGGCACCAGACCCGCCGGCCCGACACCCTGGTCGTCGAAGACCCGTTGGAGATCCGGGTCAACGGCAAGCCGTTGGCCGTCACCATGCGCACCCCCGGCGACGACGTGGACCTGGCGCACGGCTTTTTGCTCACCGAGGGGATCATCGCGAACTCCAAGGACGTGGTGACCGCCCGGCACTGCGCCAGCTCCGACACCGAGCCGTCGGGCGCGTACAACGTGCTGGACGTGACGCTGGCGCCGCACGTGCCGCCCCCGGACGTGGACCCGACCCGGAACTTCTACACCACAAGTTCGTGCGGCGTCTGCGGCAAGGCGAGCATCGACGCCGTCCGCACCACCTCCCGCTACGCATTGGCCGACGATCCGTTGCGGGTCGCCGCGCCTGTGCTGGCGGAACTGCCGGACCGGCTGCGCACCTCGCAACGCGTGTTCGACCGCACCGGCGGCTTGCACGCCGCCGGCCTGTTCACGACGGACGGCGAGCTGGTGTGTCTACGGGAGGACGTCGGGCGACACAACGCGGTCGACAAGGTGATCGGAGACGCGGTACGCGGGGAGCGACTGCCGCTCGCCGGCCTGGTGCTGCTGGTGAGCGGACGGGCCAGCTTTGAGCTCACCCAGAAGGCGTCGATGGCGGGGATCCCGATGTTGGCGGCGGTGTCGGCTCCGAGCACCCTCGCCGTCGACTTGGCGGCGGAGGTGGGCATGACCCTGATCGGCTTCCTTCGCCCGGGCCGGATGAACATCTACGCCTGCCCCGAGCGCGTCGAACTCGACGGCTGATCCGTTCGATAAGGCCGACGTCCGGTGGTGACAGCTGCGGACATCAGCTGGGCCGGCTGATAGTCCGGCGCCACCTGCAGTGCCCGCTGTGCCGCTATCCCCGCCAACGCCCCATCTCCGGCTTGCCAGGCGGCGAACGCCAGCAAGCTGGCCGGAGGCGCGGACAGCTCTGGCTCCACCCGACGGACCATGTCAGCCCACATCCCCACGTACGCGTCGTCAGGGCGGCTCGCCATCAGGCGCCAGGCGGCGTCGGCCAGCTCCGGAAACAGCAGCAGCACCGAGAACCACGCGATGTCGTCGTCACCCAGCGCGTCACCTCGACGATGTCTGCGCACCGCGAGGTTGAGCAGCCGCTTGCCCTGGCGTATCAGCTGCCGCCGCACCGTGCTCAAGTCGCCCGACTCGAACGCCGCACAGAGGCGCCGTTCGGCGCGGTCGGTGGCGCGGGCCATCGCCCTCCGCGCGGCGCCGGTCGCCGGTTCGAGCTGGCTCTCCAGGCTGGCCCGGTCCGGCAGGGCCACCAGGCCCGCGACCGTCGCCGCGGCAGCCACTGGGCTGGATGCGATGTCCAGAGCAGTGCCCTCGGCTGGACAGCACTCGGGCCCTTGGCAGAGGTACGACCAGAACCGGTGCTCAGCAACCCGCAGCGCGTCCCGCACCACCAGGTTGGCCGCATCGAAGACACTCACCGCCGCCTCCATCACGGGATCGGCGACGCTGCTTGACCCGTACGCCACGAGCACCACCTCGTCAACGTGGTGATCGGGAGTGAGGGTCGCCAGGAGTTGCTCACCCGGACCGGGCACGAGCTCGACGCGCCCCCCGCGCGACCTTCTCCCCACCGGCGGCAGGTCAGCCCGGGCGGTGAGCACCAGTTCCGGACCGTCGAACCCGACCAGAACCAGACTGTGATCTGGGTGAAACCCGATCAGGTACGGCACCGCCACCAGCACGTCAGCGGGCGAACGCAGCTGTAGAGGCACCAGATCGCTGGGGTCGCGGGAGCTGTTCTGAGACATGCCGAGAGGCTGCGGCAGGTGAGCGCGACGACACCAGGACGATCCCGAGCCCTGTGGACGACACGCGGGGTTGTCCACAGGAAGTAGCTGCGTTTTCCACAAGAAGTGACGGCTATGCGTCACAGGCTGGCTCACCGGGACACGAGCGGGTCACTCAGTAGCGGAAGCGCAACTCGTGCAGGTCCAGGCCGTCCTGCCACTCGTGGCTTCGCTGACTGAGGTCCTGAGTCAGGGTGACCGAGGAGAGCGCGGTGTAGCCAACCCCGTGCAGGCTCCTGATGGCGTCCACGTTGCGACTCGCCGCGGTGACGGTCAGGTGGCTCATTTGCCGACGTCGTGCGGCTTCGGCGACGCGGCTCAACAGCGCCCGGCCGATCCCGTGGCGCCGGTACGCTTCGCTGACCACGAGTGGCACCACTTCGCCCTCGCCAGCTTGTTTGCCGAGCACGAGCCCGACGAATCCGACCACGCCCGCCTCGGCGTGCTCAGCCACCCACATCCCGGAAAGATCAAGCCGGGTGAGGTACTCCTCGAACGCGGCTCCGGGGTCGTCCCCTCCCAGCGACGGATCCGAGTAGAGCCGCCGATGATCCTCTGCGAACTCTGCCCACAGAGCGCGGCAAGCCTGGTGATCGCTGGGCCGGTACGGGCGGATTGTCACAGCCACGTCGGTTCCTGGCGCGGTGTCAACCATGAACCATGCATACCGCATTTGGGACGTTCCCACTCACACTTGCCCACTCCTGCACCGTACTTGGCACCATTGGGCGCCCCGCCCGCCCCGCGCGGGAGCCTCGGGGCACTCTCGGTGTTGCTAACGTCCCGGCGTGGACCTTGCGTACCTGCGCGCTCATCCGGAACAGCTGCCGATGTTCCTCAAGCATCAGCGCATTCGGACCACGCCGGTCTCCGGCGGCTCCATCTGCCACGCCGAGCGGCTCACCCTCGACGACGGTTCCGACCTGTTCCTGAAGAGCATTGACGACCCGTCTGAGGGCTTCTTCGCCGCCGAGGCGGCAGGGCTGCGGTGGCTACGCGCAGGCTGCCCCGAGCTGATCCCTGAGGTGATCGTCGCCACCGACGAGATGCTGGTGCTGCCCTGGATCGAGCCTGGCCAGCCCACCCGCCAGCGCGCCGAGACACTGGGGCGCCTCCTGGCCGACCTGCATGACTCGGGCGCGAATCAGTTCGGCGCCCCGTGGGGCGGCTACATCGGCGCCCTGCCGTTGCCCAACGCTCAATCGAACGGAACGTGGTCGAGCTGGTACGCAGAGCACCGGCTCGCGCCGTACCTGAAGTTGTCCGTGGACAACGGCGCGCTGGACCCGGCAGCAGCCGCTGCCGTCGGACAGGTGATCGACCGCGTGGATCGGTTCGCGGGCCCGGAGGAGCCGCCCAGCCGGCTGCACGGCGACCTGTGGCCGGGCAACGTCCACTGGGCGGCCGGCGGGGTCTGGCTGATAGATCCCGCCGCGCACGGTGGGCACCGGGAGACCGACCTCGCGACGCTGACGCTGTTCGGCGGCGCGCCGCACCTTGAGACGATCCTCTCGGCGTACCAGGAAATCTCGCCTTTGGCCGACGGCTGGCGGGACCGGACCCCCCTGCATCAGCTGCATTTGCTGCTGGTTCACACCGCATTGTTCGGCAGCGGCTACCGATCCGCCGTGCTCAGCGCCGCTGCTCGGTTGTGAAGCATGCCGGGCATGGCTGTGTTTGTCAGGCTCACCGGCTAACGTCGAAAGATGACCAGCCCGCCCGCACGCCCCAGCGCCGAGACCGCGCTGGTTGACCAGCACGGCCGGGTGGCGACCGACCTCAGGGTCTCGCTCACCGACCGGTGCAACCTGCGGTGCACGTACTGCATGCCCCCCGAAGGCCTGCCGTGGCTGGCATCAACGGACGTGCTCTCGGACGCCGAGGTGCTGCGGCTGGTGCGGGTCGCGGTGGAGCAGCTCGGGGTGGACGAGATCCGCTTCACCGGCGGCGAGCCGTTGCTGCGCCCGGGTCTAGTCAAGATCGTCGAAGGCACGGCGGCGCTGCGCCCCCGACCCAAGGTCAGCCTCACCACCAACGCGATCGGGTTGACCCGGCTGGCTGAGCCGCTCGCCGCCGCGGGGCTGGATCGGGTCAACATCTCGATCGACACCCTCGACGAGGAGGAGTTCAAGCGGCTGGCGTACCGGCGTCGGCTCAAGGACACCCTGGCCGGCATCCACGCCGCGGCGGCCGCCGGGCTGACCCCGGTGAAGCTGAACGCGGTGCTGATCCGAGGAGTCAACGACGCCGACCCGGCGCGGCTGCTGGAGTGGGCCCGCGAGCACGACTACGAGCTGCGTTTCATCGAGCAGATGCCGCTCGACGCCCAGCACAACTGGACCCGGGACCAGATGGTCACCGCCGATGAGATTTTCGAAAAACTCTCCCAGCGGTACGAGCTCACACCCGACCCCGAGCACCGGGGCAGCGCCCCGGCGGAGACCTGGTTGGTGGATGGCGGCCCGGTGAAGGTGGGCATCATCGGCTCGGTGACGCGTCCGTTCTGCGGCGCCTGCGACCGTACCCGGCTCACCGCCGACGGGCAGGTGCGCGCGTGCCTGTTCAGCACCGAGGAGTCCGACCTGCGTGGCGCGCTCCGCGCCGGCGTCGCAGACGACGAGCTAGCCGAACAGTGGCGGGTGGCGATGTGGGGCAAGCGCGCCGGGCACGGCATCGACGATCCGAAGTTCCTGCAGCCGATGCGGCCGATGTCAGCGATCGGCGGGTGACATGCTGACGATTCGCTATTTCGCGGGCGCTCGGGCCGCGGCGGGGCGCCCGGAGGAGAAACTTGACGCCGGCACCCTCGGCGAGCTGCTGACGCTGTTGTCCCAGTCGCATGGCGAACGCTTGACTCGGGTGCTGTCCACCGCGTCGTACCTGGTGGACGGGGTGTCCTGGCGGGACCGTGACGCGGCTCTCCCGTACGACGCCACTGTGGACGTGTTGCCACCCTTCGCCGGCGGGTGACCCCAGACTGCCTGCGCTGCCCGCCTCCACAGCCACTTGCTCACGCTCCGGGGGAGGACCTTTACGCTAGGCATTGACCGAATCCGATGCCTTGGGGGGTTCTGCGTGGACGGCGGGGTCATCCAGTCGTACGAGATCGGCCGTATGGTGCTGGTGAAGACCTCAGCCTGGCTGCTTTCCCGTGACGAAGGTCCCGCGTTCCCGATCGCCGACAAGCCGGGTCCGGACAGTCCCACCGGCGCCGAGCAGCTGGTGTTGCGCCCTCTACTCGAAGCCATCACCGCCGAAGGTCTTCCAGGCCGGGCATGGCTGTGCCGGGCCTCAGACGAGCCGTCAGCCCCCATCGGCTGGTGCGGCCACCCGGACGACGGTTCCGCGCTGGCGGCCTCGATCGACGAGATCGACCGGGAGTTCACGGTTAAGTGGCTGCAGACTCGAAGCCGAACCGCGACCAGCCGGACCCAGCCACCGCGTCCCCGCAAAGAGATTGAGCTGACCGAGCTGCGGCATCGGGTTTTCCTGGAGTCCACACGCTTCACCGCTTTGCTCGACGGCGCCTGCCCACGTCCGCAAGGCGCTGCCGATCTCACCTATTACGTGGTGCTTGACCTGCGCTTCTTCCACCTGCTGGAGCAGCTTCGGTGCCACGTCAGCGTGGCGGTGTGGAGCGCGGTGCCGCGCCACCCGATGCACCGTCCGGACGAGCTGGCTGACGAGACTCCGCAGATGCTCGCGGCGGATGTCGACGCGTACCGACAGCTGTTTGACGGGGTGGCGGACGCCGCGGAGACGCTGCTGGCGAAGCACGGCCTGACACCCGTGGACGGCGCCGTCGGCGACGGCGTGCAGGGGCTGCCGGTGTTCTGGGTGGTGTTGCCGGACGACCGCTGCCTGGACCCGATGGACTACCTGAAGCAGAACACGTTGCTGCACCGCACCACCAACCACCTGGCGCAGATCTTCCTGAAGGTGGGGGACGTGCGCGATTACGTGGTCTCGCACAGCGTCCTCAACGGCACCTTGCTGACGTTGCGCCGGCCGGAGCTGCACGAGGCTCGCTTCGCGGTGCCGCGCTACCTGATGATCCCGGGAGGGCCGCCGGCGGCGTACCAGGAAAGTCCCGAGGTGTTGGAGCACGAGATCGCGACCACGATCACCACGCTGTCCGATCTGGAAGCCGAAAGCGCCAGCCGGTTGCTCGCGGCCAAGTTCGACCTCGAGATCTGGCGCAACCACCTGGGTGTGTACGACGCGGTGGTGGAGCGGGCCGCGTTCCTGTGGGACGCGGTCTCCACGCACCTGCCGATCCGCCGGGGCGTACGACTCGGCAAGGCCCACCGCGCCGTGGAACTGCTGCACCAGATGCTGCTGCAGGGCGTCGCCGACCTCGGGCACATCACGACGCTGATCAGGCAGGACACCGCGAAGGTGCACGAGGTCGCGGACGACGTGGCCGACCAGTACAACGCGAAGATCACCGAACGCCGCCACACCCGCGACACCGGGCTGGTCACCGCGCTCACCGAAACCGGCCTGTGCGCCCACGTGAAACGGGAGGCCGGTGAGATCGCGACCCAGGCCTCCCGAGTCAAGATCGCGTACGAGGACCTGCTCGGCGCCATCGCGCACGCGTTCGACGAGCGGCGGGTGCGCGAGTTCGACGTGCTGCAGAAGTTCAACTTCCTGCTGGGCGCCGCGTTGGGCTCAGTCGGTGTGGTCACCGTGCTCGACGCCACGGTGCAGATGAAGCCGCCCGAGGGTGGCGAGACCGTGACCCTGTTCGGCGGGCCCGTGGTGTGGGGTCAGTTCACGGTGCTGGCCAGCTGGCTGATGGGCGTGCTGCTGATCGGTGTGGGGAGTGTGGTGCTCTCGCGTACCACGCTGATCGGCAAGTTGGGGTCGTGGCGGTTCCGCGCGCTCTACGACGGCCGTTCCATCCGCCGCTGGCTCCGGCGTCCGCTTCCCATGGCCGCCCCGCCGTTGGGGGTGTGGCAGGTGCTGCGCGACATCTCCACCGACAGCCTGGAGCGGATCGCGAAGGGCGCGTGGGAGGCGCCACCGGCGGACTGGGAGGCGATCGATCGGCGCCTCGCCTCCGAGTACGCCTCGATCTGGGACGACATCACCCGGTTGCCGCGACCGCATCGTGATCACCGGGCCAGCCGAGACATCCGCACCCTCTCCCGCCAGATCGAGCAGTGGGGGATGCACGCGCTGCTGTTGACCGAGCGGCCGCGCCGGATGTACCGGTACCCGTTGCCGCTGCTGACCTGCCTGTTCCGCACCTCGGAGCACATCGAGGGCTCATTCCTCGGCGCCGACTACCTGTCCCGGGTGAACCTGGTCGCGTACGAGGACCTGACCCGCTCCCTGGCCCGGATCGGCTTCTCCGGGGAGGAGGTCCGCCGCATCGACAACTGGCTCACCGGCGCCACGTACGCCAACGCTGCCGAGTCCCTGCAGCGGATCTCTGAACTGAACCTGAGACCCCAGATGTCGTACGCAGAGCGTCAGGCAACCCTGCAGCACGTGGCCCAGCGGGTCGGCTGAGACGGCTATCCGGCAACCTTGGATCGGCGGAGCGGCGGATCGTTGGCCTAACCTCTGATTGGTGCGCACCAACGTCTATGTTGACGGCTTCAACCTCTACTACGGGTGTCTCAAGGACTCGCCGTACAAGTGGCTCGACCTTGAAGCGCTGTGCCGTCGGCTTCTTCCGAAACACCAGATCGGTCGAATCAGGTACTTCACCGCCCATGTCAGCGGCAGGGGCGATGCCCAGGGGCCAGCACGTCAGCAGGCCTACCTACGCGCGCTGCGGACCTCCTCGAAGGTCACAGTCCACCGTGGCCATTTCCTGACCAAGCCCACCCGGATGATCCTCGCCTCACCACCGGCCGGCGGACCAAGAACGGTCGAGGTGCTGAAGACCGAGGAGAAGGGGTCGGACGTCAATCTCGCGACCTGTCTCCTGGTCGACGCCTTCCGTAAGGACGCGGAGGCGTACGTGGTGATCACCAACGACTCGGATCTCAAGGAGCCGATCCGAATCGTGCAGCACGAACTGGGTTGCGCCGTCGGCGTCATCAACCCGCATTCGCCTCGCATGAGGAGCCGTGCGTTGCTCAGCTGCAAGCCCGCATTCTTCAAGCAGATCCGTCGCTCCGCGCTGGCCCGTAGCCAGTTCCCCGCCACACTCGCCGACGGCCGCGGAAAGATCACCAAGCCCAGGGCCTGGTGACGGGTGGCACCAAAAAGCAGAGGCCTCACCGAAGTGAGGCCTCGCACCTCGTCACCGAAGTGACGAGGGGTATCCGCACATGCTAGCAGCGCATGCGGCGGCTCCTGCCAACATCCCACCCGCTGCCGTACGCCTGAGTGCGGGCGCTCTTCTTGGCACGAACCTCGGCACCGACGTACAATTTCTTGTACCTATCCCGAGGGGGACCCGATGAAGACCATGACGTACTCACAGTCGCGGGCCAGGTATGCCGAGACTCTTGACTCAGTTGTCAACGACCGGGAAGAGGTTGTCATCACCCGTGCCGGCCACGAGCCAGTGGTGATCGTCTCACTCGCCGACTACGAGTCTCTGAAGGAGACCGCGTACCTGCTCAGGAGCCCTGAGAATGCCCGACGGCTGGTGTCAGCGATTGAGCGCCTCGAGGCAGGCGAGGGAGTCCGACGGGACCTCGCTGAGTGATCCTGATCTGGGACGAGAACGCCTGGGAGGACTACCTGTGGTGGCA
>JBOGDL010000126.1:0-7065 GCA_050701815.1 Micromonosporaceae bacterium
CGTGGGCGCTGTCCCACGGGATCGGGGTCACCTTCACTTTCGCGTCAGGGTTCTCTTCCATGAACCCCTTCGCCAGCTCGGACAGCTTCTCGCCCTCAGCACCCATGGCCCAGACGGTGATCTCGCCCTTGGCTTTCCCCCCGCTGATCCCCTTGCCTGATTCCGCTGCGCCGCCCTCCTCACGGCCGCATCCGGTCAACACCAGCGCAGCGGCCAGACCAACTGCGACCGCCGGCCGCATCCATCCACTCATCGAGTCACCTCCGGTTAGCAGATCCTGGGGCCTCGCGGGGCGCCGCGAACGGCATTGGTCCACGAGGATTGGAAGCGCTTGCAACACCCAATCGACCATCGGCTTCACTGTCAAGACCAAACTGGCGCAAAGTCCCTGCCTTCACGCTGCCGCGTGGGTCTTGTGTCGGGGACGGATCACCACGAAAGTGGTCAGGGGCCAACCCACGCCAGGACCGAAGGGGCGCTGCGACCACAGTGGAACTACGCACCGAGACGGCGCCAACGCCGTACGCACAGGCGCTCGTTCGCACAGTGCAGTAAGGGCTTACACCATTCAGCCAGAGGAGCCAGCCGCCGAATGACCCCGAACCCGCCCCCGCAGTGGCTTGCCGACGCGGTGTCGTACCAGATCTATCCGCAGAGCTTCGCCGACAGCAACGGCGACGGGATCGGTGATCTCGCCGGGATCAGGCAACGCCTTGACCACCTCAAGTGGCTCGGCGTGACCACGATCTGGCTCAACCCCTGCTTCGCCTCCCCGTTCACCGACGCCGGGTACGACGTGGCCGACTACCTGCAGGTGGCCCTCCGGTACGGCAGCAACGACGATCTGGTCGCCCTGATCGACGACGCTCACCGGCTCGGAATCCGGGTGCTGCTCGACCTGGTCGCCGGCCACACGTCCCACCAGCACGCGTGGTTTCGCGACTCCGCCGCCAGCGCCGACGGCGAGCACCCCGACCGCTACATCTGGACCCCCAGCCGGGATGTGCGGCCACCCGGGTTCCAACCCTCACCCGGGCCGCGGGACGGCTGCTACCTGCCCAACTTCTTCGTCTCGCAGCCCGCGCTGAATTTCGGGTACGCCACGCCACACCCCGACGAGCCGTGGCGTCAGCCCCCGGACGCGCCCGGACCCAGCGCCAACCGCGCCGCGCTGCGCGAGATCATGGCGTACTGGCTCGACCGGGGGGCCGATGGGTTCCGGGTCGACATGGCGGCGTCGTTGATCAAGGAGGACCGGGACGGCGTCCACACCAGAGAGCTGTGGCGCGGGATCCGCGGCTGGCTCGACAAGCACCACCCCGAAGCAGCGCTGATGTCCGAGTGGGGGGAGCCCGCGAAAGCCGTGTCCGCGGGCTTCCACCTCGACCACTTCCTGCAGTTCCAGGGTCGAGCCTTCCGGTCGCTGGTCGACAACGGGGACGGGGTGCAGGTCCCGGACTGGGCGCCCGGGCCCTGCTTCTTCGATCCAGCGGGTCGCGGCGCCGCGACCGAGTTCATCGACCAGTGGGAAGCGGAAACCGCCGCCATGGGCGATGCCGGGCTGGTGGGCCTGCCCACGTCCAACCACGACTTCCCGCGGCTGGCCTGCGGCGAACGCGACCACGAGCAACTCCGGTCCGCTCTGGTCATGATGCTCACCTGGCCCACCGCGCCGACGATCTACTACGGCGATGAAATCGGCATGCGGCACGTGCCCGGGCTGCCCGTCACCGAAGGCAGCTCGCTCGCAGACACGTACAACCGGGCCGGCTCGCGTACGCCGATGCAGTGGGACGACTCCGCCAACGCCGGCTTCTCCACGGCCGCGCCCGGCGACCTTTACCTGCCGATCGACCCGGACCCCGACCGTCCCACCGTCGCGGCGCAACGCGGCGACCCCGACTCGCTGCTGCACCTGACCCGTCAGCTGATCGCGCTGCGCCGGGAACACCCCGCGCTCGGGGCTCGCGGCACGGTGGACGTGCTGGCCGGACGCGAACAGGCGTACCCGCTGGTCTACCTGCGCAGCCACGCCGACCAGCGGTTCCTGGTGGCGGTCAACCCGCGTCGTGAGCCCGCAGCCGCGGCGCTGCGCGCCCTCGGCGCCGTCGAGGCGAAGCTGCGCCAAGGCGCCCGGGTACGTGACGACAAGGTCGAGCTGGACGGTTTCGGCTACGGAATCTGGTCCCTGGCGTAACGCCGGCTGGTACGCCGGAAGCCTTCAGCGACGCCCGGCCAAAGGGCCTCAGGACTAAGGTCCCGTGGCTCTGGGTACCTCTCCCAATAGGCGGGACGGTCGGAGTAGTCACGTGTGTGAAGGCCTGGCCGAAATGGGGGGTTTGACATGGGTGTGGCGATGCCGACGCCGGGTGCGTACCCGGTCCAGGTTGAGGGTCATATTCAGCCGGGGTTGAGCCGTTGGCTCTGGCTGGTGAAGTGGCTCTTGCTGATCCCGCACTATGTCGTGCTGTTCTTCCTGTGGATAGCGTTCGCGGTGGTGAGCATCGTGGCCTTCTTCGCGATCCTGTTCACCGGCAGGTATCCACGCCCCCTGTTCGACTTCAACGTGGGCGTGCTGCGCTGGAGCTGGCGGGTGGCGTACTACGGGTACAGCGCCCTGGGCACCGACAAGTACCCGCCGTTCAGCCTGTCGGAGGACGTTGACTACCCCGCGAAGCTGCACGTGGATTACCCTGGGCGGCTCTCCCGCGGCCTGGTGCTGGTGAAGTGGTGGCTGCTGGCGCTGCCGCACTACCTGGTGTTGGGGATCTTTCTCGGCACCGGCTATTACGTGTACCAGGCCGGCCAGTGGGTGCAGTACAACACTCCGGGGCTGATCGGCCTGCTGGTGCTGTTCGCCGCGATCGCGCTGCTGTTCACCGGCAACTACCCGCGCACGATCTTCGACTTCGTGCTAGGGATGAACCGGTGGGCGTTGCGGGTCGCCGCGTACGTGACCTTGATGACCGACCGGTACCCGCCGTTCCGGCTCGACGCCGGAGGCGACGAACCCGAGAGGCTGCGGGTCAACCAGCCCCCGACTGGCGAGTGACCCTCACCGTCCCTCAAGATCGCTGTTTCGGGCACAGAAGTGAAGTGGAACTGCATTTTGCTCCCGAGAACAGCGTCTTGAACTACGGCAGGGAGGGCGCACAACATGACAGACATTCCACGCGCTCGGGTACGGATCGAGCAGAGCCCCAAGCGGGTGCGCGTCCACCTGGGCGCCGACATCGTCGCCGACACCACCACACCGATGCTGGTATGGGAGAAGCCGTACTACCCGACGTACTACTTTCCGGTGGCCGACGTGCACGCGAAGCTGGCGCCAACAGGCGAGACCATCCACTCCACCAGCCGGGGCGAAGCCGAGGTCTACGACGTGTCAACACCGAACCACACCGCGGTCCGCGCGGCGTCCCGGTTCACGGATTCCCCGGTGGCGGAGCTGCGGGACCTGGTCAGGCTGAACTGGGCCGACATGGACGAGTGGTTCGAGGAGGACGAGCCGGTGTACGTGCACCCGCGCGACCCGTACAAGCGGGTGGACATCCTCGCCAGCTCCCGCCACATCGTGATGGAGGTCGACGGGGTCGTGGTGGCAGAATCCCGCCAGCCGCGGATCCTGTTCGAGACTGGTCTTCCGCCCCGCTACTACCTGCCGTTGACTGACGTGCGGATGGAGCTGCTGCGACCGTCTACGCGGCAGACTCAGTGCCCGTACAAGGGGACGGCGACGTACTGGAGCGTGGTGGCAGGCGACGCGGTGCACGAGGACCTGGTCTGGTGTTACCGCTCCCCCACGCCGGAGAGCCAGAAGATCATCGGCCTCGCCAGCTTCTACAACGAGCGCGTCGACCTGTATGTGGACGAAGTGTTGCAGGAACGCCCCCGGACCCCGTTCAGCTGACCGGCGCCCAAACGGCTGGCCCACGGGCGGCTGGCATCTCGGCGCGGCACCGAGGCCGTCAGCGCCAAGGGGGCGTGCGCAGAGGTCGCCGTGCGTCGCTGGTCACGCGATACGGGCGACTGCCCCTTGCGCCGGGGGCGGGACGGCATCCGGGTGCAGGATCGAGGCGATCGCCTCCACCCCGTTGACGAGCCGGGGGCCGGGGCGCACCACCAGGCTGTCCGCGTCAATCGCCCACACCTGCGCATCGGGGAATCGGGGCGCCACCGCGAGTGCCTGTCGCGCGGCGCCGTCCAGGTGAAAGCCGCACGGTGAGACCAGCACGATGTCCGGGGCCGCTGCGGTGAGCTCCCGCCAGTCCGTCGGGGCGGAACGCGCGCCGGGACGGGCAGCCACCGGCTCGCCGCCGGCGGCGGCCACCAGGTCGGGCGCCCAGTGCCCGGCGGGGAACGGCGGCTCGACCCACTCCACGATCACGACCCGGCGCCGGGGGCGACCCTTGACGGCAGCGGCGACCAAGGCCAGCCGGGCCCGCAGGTCCGTCACCAGTTTCTCGGCCCGGTCCGCGGCGCCGGCGCGGGCGCCGACCGCCAGGATGGTGTCGAGGACCTCTTCCAAGGTGTACGGGTCCAGCGACAACACCTCCGCCGTGCAACCCAGGTACGCCAGCGCTTCGGAGACCTGACCCGACGGCAGCGCGCACACTCGACACAAGTCCTGGGTGAGGATCAGCTCTGGATCCAGACCCGCCAGAGCGTCGGCGTGCAAGGTGTACAGGTCGCCGCCGGACGCCTTGCGCGCCCGCACGTAATCGTCGATCTCTCGTGGGCTCATCCTCCTGGTGTCCCGGCCGCCTACCACCACAGCCTTGTCGACCCGCGCGGAGGCGGGCTCATCACACTCGAACGTCACCCCGACAAGCTCGTCACCGAGCCCGAGGGCGTACACGATCTCGGTGGCGGAAGGCAGCAACGACACCAGACGCATCCCACCATCCTGCACCCCGCCGGAATGCTGGCGCCTCGGAGCGCCGGGTGACGGTGGAGATGCGGCCTAGCGCAGATGGCACACGCCAATCCGATGTGCGTTGACGAGGCCTCGCCGCGGCGGTGTCAGCGGCTGCTGCCGAGACCCCGTCCGCTCACCAGGCCGAGAGCGATCATGCCGACCCCCAGCGCCAGGTGCAGCCAGTTGTCCGCGGTGTTCAGTGGGACGAAGTTGGCGCCGGTTTCGAACGGCACGATCAACCCGTACAACCAGAGAATCAGGTAGATCACACCGCCGCCGACCAGGTACAGCCGGGCCAACCCAGCGGTACGCGCCAGCAGCAGTCCGGCGACCCCGAACGCGAGGTGGACGATGTTGTGCAGGATCGACACCTGGAACAGGCCGAGAAGCAAGGCTTCGCTGTGATGACCTGCGAACCGCAACTCGTAGTACTCGGTGGTGACGCCCGGGATGAACCCGAGGATCCCGACCAGCAGGAACACTGCCCCGACAATGAGAGCCAGCATCTGCGCCAAGCTGCGGCCGTGGACGTACCCGGCGGGGCTGCTGTACGCGCTTCCCATCTCTTGCCTCCCTCGTGGTGTGCACGCGACACGAGCAAACTTTTCGCGATCGCATGACTACCCTCCGCGTTGATGCGCCAAACGGAGAATTCAGGTGCTATGCCCTAAATCGCCGGACTCAGCACCCGCGTCCTCGTCGACCTGATGGCAGTAATACGGAGCCGCGGCGCTGACGGATGGGGGCGGCCTCGCAAGAGGTGGCGCCGGATCAGGCGAGCCGGTCCCCGCCCGAGTTCAGCCCGATCCAAGCTGGCCCGGCGAGCTGAGCTAGCGATCGCGGCGCGGCTGCCACGGCCAGCGGCCTTCCAGCTCCACCTGCAGCGAGAAGCTGAGAAGCGTACGCACCAGCACGATCAACGCCAGCACACCCACGGTTCGGAAGGTCGGCGACACCGCCACCGTGCGGATGATGTCGCCGGCCACCAGGAACTCCAAGCCGAGCAGGATCGAGCGGCCAAGCCCCTGCCGGAACAGCCCGTACGTCGCCAGCGTCGCCTGCCCGCGTAGCACCCGATAGCCAAAGACGCCGACGGCGATCAGGGCGCCCACCACAATCACCGCCACACCGACCGCGTCGAGCGACGTTCCGGCCACCGCCGCGACCTCAGCGAACTCCACGAGCACCCCCGCCCGCTTCGGACGGCTCTGGCGAGAACGGCCACTCTTCGAAGCTGTGACAGAGCCCGTCGCCGCCGAACCGCAACACCCACAGGTCCCGGTACTCCGCAGCGACCGGGTCGCCGTACCGGACGAGCACCCGTACCACGGCTTGGTCGCCGTCCACCGCGATGATGTCGCTGCTCATCTGGAACGCCTCGTCCGGGCCGGCCCGTTCCGCGCCCCACATCCGGGTGATCTCGCCCAGCCCGACCACCGGCTCGGCGTACGGGGTCTGCCGGTAGCTGGCCCCGACGCTGAAGAGCCCCGCGAGCACGTCCGTGCCTGGGGTCCGCCAGGCCCGCTCGTACGCCGCGACCCATTCGCCCACTCGTTCACGGTCCATGTCGCCAGCCTGACCTGCGACCCGCCGTCGCGGGCCGCAGCCGAAAAACTGGTCAGCAGCCCAGGTCAGCGGGCGCAGCAGGTCAGCTGGTCAGCAGGTCAGCGGTCTGCTCAGGCGTGGTGAAGCTGGCGCCGCAGCGGCGCGTAATGGTGCGCCTCGTACCCCGCCAGGACCGCGACGATCAGCACCGCCATCGTGAGCGCGACCAGCGGTGGCGCGAACGCCCCCGCCGGCAGAGCCAGCAGCAGCACCAGCATCGCGACCAACCGGGGAACACTGACATCCCGGTGCATCCGGTACTTGAACACCAGGTGCCCGAAGAGGTAGGCGAGGAACCCGCCGAACAACGCGGCGGCGTAGAAACCTCCCAGGGGTTTCAGCTCAGCAGCATGCTCCAGCACTCCCTCGATGCCCAGCGCCACCAGCACCACGCCGGCCACGATCGGGAAGTGCCCGAAGGTGTACGCCTCAAGGGCCGTGTTCGCCCGAGCGGCCTCCGGCAGTTCCGCGAACCGGCGTTCGCCTGCCACCGACACCACATCGAAGTACAGCCACCACAGGCACACCGCCGCCGCCACGCC
>JBOGDL010000127.1:0-17658 GCA_050701815.1 Micromonosporaceae bacterium
CACCCGGACCGCCAGCCACCCCCGCCAGGCTCGGATCACGAACCGGCCGCGTGGGCCGGCGCCGCAGCCGCGGGGGCCGCCGCGCAGCTCATCACCTGCGGGGGCGGCGGCGCGTATCTGGCAGCCACGCACACGTTGCCAGAGTCCATCGCAGTGCCTCCCGAAAAGTCCCTGATGCGGGAAGCCCGGCCCCGCAAGCACTACCAGCTGCGGGCTCGGTACCCGTCCGCGGAGCAGTCTCGCCGGTATTCGTGGGGGGTGTTCTATCGGCTGCCGTGGCGCAACTCCGGGTTCGGGACGCTACTCGCGGTGCTGCACACGTTGCTGCTCGCCGCGTACGTGTCCGCCGACGAATCCGCAAGCGTGCCCTGGTTCACGGTGCCCGCGTTGGGCATGAGCGCTGTGGTGCTGGCGTCGTGTCTCGGGTTCTCCACCGTCGACCGCAAGGGACCGTTGCGGCCCCGGCAGCTGATCCTCGGAGCGGTGCACGGATTGGCCCATCTCGGCCTCGGTCTGGGCGGCGCCTGGCTATGGCACTGGACTCACGTCGACACCTTGCCGACCCTGTTCCAACTGCTGATCGCCGTGGTGATTTACGCGCCGTTGGCGGGTGTGGCCGGGAGTTTGCTGGTGTGTGGCTACCTGCTGGTGGCGCATCGCTTCGGGGTCAACGTGAACGAGCTGTTCGCTGGTCAGGGCATCGAAGACTCCAAGTGCTTCCTGCGGCTGCGGATCGGGCAGGACGGCTCGCTCACCGTGTACCCGGTGGCGTTGGACCAGGTGTGCCGGCACTGGCGTGCCGCGCCGCACGACGCGGTAAACGCGCCCTGGATCGCGCCCGAGCAGCCGTTACGGCCACGCCTGTCCGAGCCGCCGGTGACGGTGGCGTCAGCGATCGTCCAGGAAACGCCGGTTGCCCAGAGCTAGGGCGGCGCGCCATCGGCGCCAGTGCGACACGGCGGGCTATTCGGAGTAGCGCTCCTGGTAGGCGGCCCGGGAGCCACACACACTGGCTCGGCTGCATGAGCAACGCGAGCCGTCGGAGTCAAGGCGTACCACCACGTTGTCTGAGGGCACGTTGTGCCCCACCACCTTGCCGGCGCCGCTGTCGGTGTCGACCCGCTCTCCCAGGGCCGGGGCGGAGGCGTGAAACTTCTGGTACAGCGGATGCTCATACTTCAGGCAGCACATCAGACGACCGCAGGCCCCGGAGATCCGCAGCGGATTCAACGGCAGATCCTGATCTTTGGCCATCCGGATGGTCACCGGCTCGAAGTCGGTCAGGAACGTGGCACAGCACAGATCACGGCCGCAGGACCCGATCCCGCCCTGAACTCGAGCCGAGTCCCGCGCGGAGAGCTGCCGCAACTCGACCCGGCACTTCAGAGTGGCGCCAAGATCACGTACGAGCGAGCGAAAGTCCACCCGCTGCGGCGCTGTGAAGTAGATCGTGGCGCGCTGCCCGTCGGCATCTGACACATGGTCAACCGCAACCACTTTCATGGGCAGCTCGTGCTCGCGGATCAGCCGCTTGGCGGCGACCTTCGCCTCCGCCTTGCGGCGACGGATCAACGCGTCCCGTTCCAGGTCCGCCTTCCCCGCGACACCGGCCAGCTTGGGGAACCCTTCGGTGTCCTCAGACACCCACTGGGCTGCCCACACGCACTCCGCGACCTCGGGTCCGTCATCTGTCGGCACCAACACCCGGTCGCCCACCTGCGGTGAGTACTCGCCCGGATCGAGGTAGTACAGCCGGCCGTACCGGTTAAAGCTGACCGCGCACAGCATGCCCATGCCCGAGACCCTACGCGGTGCTTGACGCCCCGCCGACCCTCACGGCTTCCCTTGCGGGATCCGTGTCGCCCTTGGGCATATATACGAAATACGTAACTTGTGGTATTAGAGGCACTTGTTATGGAACGGACCGTTCGAATGACGACAGGACGACCGTACGGGACATGTTCCGTAACTAAGTTCCCGACGACGTCGTTGAGTTCATCGAGACATGCAGAACTCGTAGTTCCCACTCAGACTCACAAGCGTCACGCCGACACACCGCGCCGTTGGGGAGATCCACCCTCTCCGGGACCGCCTACCTCCAGGCGGGCGCGAGTGGTCAAAGGCGGGCCCGGAGCCCCTCCCCGCCGGCTCCGGGCCCGCTGCATCGCCAAGCCAGGTCGCTGCGTCAGCAACGCCTCACCAGGCGCCTGGCGGAACCGGTTCCAGGGTTGGGTTTGGCCCCATAGAGGCGGGGTACATGGCCGTCAGACGTATTAAATAGAGGCACCAACACACACTCTGAAGTGCTGGTATGACGATGTGTAACGGGCTTCGCTCAGACGAGTGAATATTCAAGCTACGCGTTACTTGGCCCGCTGATCAGGGTTATCTGTTGGTGTGAGAGGAGCCACGGGGAACCGGGCAGAACCTCTTCAAAGACCTGCGGGGGGTGCAGGGAGCCGCGGCGTCGGAGTTTGAAAGCGCGAAGCATTTGCGGGCGCGCTTAGCTCCGGCGCCGCTGGCCTATGTCGGGGCCCTATCACGCGCCGCTGGGCCGGCTCACCACCGCACCCACACCCCATCGGCGTGATCCCCGGGAACCGGCGCCCATCGCGAGGTGGCGCCCAACCGGCCACCAGAGCCGGCGCCGGGCAATCCCGACAACCGATCCGACCAGCCGCCTGCGGCCAACCCGTCAGGGCCCGCGACAAAGGTCTCCATGCCTTTCTCGTACCACTGGGCGACGGCTCGCAGCGCCAGCCGCCCCACCTCGGCCGCCGCGGTGACCAACCCGTCCACGTCACCCAGCTGGCCGGTCACCGTGGCCTCGCGCAACAGCTCCCCGTCACCTCGCAGGTGCTCGCACGACTTCAAGACCACGGCTTCCGCCGAGCTGAACGCCGGGGCCAACTCCTCCGCCAATGCCTGCCTGGCCTGCGAGAACCAGCCCGCCACGGACTCCACGAAATCAGCCGTCACCCGCAGCCGGCCGGCCATCGAATCGGCTTCGGCCTCGGACGAGAGATGACGCATCTGCTCCGCCCAGTGAGCGGTGAACGCCTGGTGCCCGGACCCGCCCCAGCCCAGCTCAGCCGCGGCGCGATCAAGCGGCGCCGCCAACCCGTCGTGGTACGTGTCAGCCAGCGACCGCAGCTGCGCAACGGACTGCATCAGCCGACCCGGAGGCGTGGCCAGCAGCATCCGCAACACCTCGCCGGGGCGCGCCCGCAAGGTCCGCAGCAGCGTGTGCACCGGGTGGCTCACGGGCATGCCGAGATGCTCAATCACCAGGTCCACCCGCCCCAGCAGGTCCGTCGCGTCCACCGCGATCAGGTCCAAGAGGTCGTCCACCACCGCGAACCCACCCGGATCGCAGCGCGCAGAAGTGCCCATCACCCCTCCCCCGGCCGGATGGTCAGCTCGCGCGGGCCGGGCGCCCCAGGCGCGTTGGCGAGCAACGTCGCGCTCGGCCCGGTGTCACCGTCCACGCGGGCGATCGAGGTGGAGAGGGTGACGTCGGTGTCGGCGTAGTGCGCCGCCACCTTGCCCAGCAGCGTCGCGGTGTCCAGCAATCGGGCGCCGTGCTGAGCCGCCTCGCCGGCGCGGGCCTCGAGCGCGCTGCTCCACTGCCCGTGCAACACCCGGCACAACTCCCCGAATCCACCGACCCCGTCGGCGCCGAAAGCCTCAGCGCCGGGGTCGTACCCCTGGATCACGGATGAGGCGGTGACCAGCATGTCGCCGGTGCGCAGGACCTTGCCGGCGAAGTCCACCAGGCCTCCGACTTCTTGCGCGCGCGCCGCGTCAGTCATCTGCTCGCTCCTGACTCCAGACAGCTAGGCCAGCGGCCGGTAGTCGCTGAAACTCTCCTGATAGAGCTTCTGGCGGGCCCACTCGCGAGCGCGGGAAGCCGCTTTGCAGGCTTCCAGGACCGCCTTGGCAAGTTCCCGGTTGTCGTCCCGGGAGTCGCCCTGCGAGATCGTGACTTCCCGGAATTCCCCAGCTCCGGTCACCACGATCGCGACCGACCCATCGGGCGAGCGGACGGTCACTTCCGTCTCTGCGACGGCCTTCTCGAACTCTTCCCGTAGCGCGTCAATCTTGCGATACCGCTCGATCGCCTCCTCGATGAAGGCTTCGTCGACCTCGCGAGGCATCGGGGCTCCTCACCATCTGTGCCAGCGCTCTCCCGGGAAGGGACGCTACGACATAACGTCCACAATCTGGAAATCGGCCATCCCCAGGGCCGTCACACAAGGCGCGGAGAACGCCGCCAGCATGGGGCTGAGCGGTCATGGGGACCAGAGGGTGAGCATCATGGATTCCACGGCTATCCGTGGCTTGACGTTGGCGTCGATGGCTTCGCGGCACGCCAGGATGGCTTCGATGCGGCGGAGGGTCTGGTCGGGGGTCCATTTCTCAGCGGCGGCCCGGGTCATCGTCGCGATGTCCTGGTGCACCAGCGCCACTGGAGCAGACAGCCGGGTCATCAGCACGTCTCGGTAGAAGCCCGCGAGGTCGACCAGCGCCCGGTCGAGGGCGTCCCGCTGCGCCCGGGTGGCTCGGGCCTTCTGTCGTCGCTCCAGGTCTTTGAGCTGCCCGGCTGAGCCTCGGGCCGCGTTGGCCGCGCCGCGTCCGGTGCCTCCCGCTCCCAGGGCGGTTCTGAGCTCTTCCTTTTCTCGTACGGCGCGGTCGGCGGTCACGGCCTCAGCCTCGGCTTCGGCGGCGCTGATCAACGCTTGCGCGGCGTCGAAGCAGTGGCCGATTCCGGAGAGCCTGCGCGGGATCCCCAGCACGGCCTCGCGAGTGGCCCGCGCCTGCGGGTCACGGGCCAGCCGGCGGGCCCGGCCGACGTGCCCTTGAGCCGCCCCGGCGGACCAGGCGGCCATGTCCGGGTCGATCCCGTCCCGACTGACCAGCACGTGGGCGACGGCGTCAGCGGGTGGCTGGCGCAGCGTGACCGTACGGCAGCGAGAGCGGATGGTCACCGAGATGTCGTCCGGGTGCGTGGACGGGGTGCACAGCAGGAAAACCGTACGCGGTGGTGGTTCCTCCACCGCTTTCAGCAACGCGTTGCTCGCCGCCTCGGTCAGGCGGTCAGCGTCTTCCACCATGAGCACCTGCCACCGGCCCTGGGTGGGGGCTCCCGCCGCCCGTAGCACCAGCGCACGCATCTCGGCGACGCCGATGGTGAGGCCTTCCGGCACCACGAACCGGACGTCAGCGTGGGTGCCCGCGAGCGTGGTGTGGCAGTCCTGACATTCCCCGCAACCGAGCCGGGGACACTGCAACGCGGCGGCGAACGCGCGGGCCGCCACCGACCTCCCCGACCCCGCGGGCCCGGTGAACAGCCAGGCGTGGGTCATCGCCCCGCGGTCTGGAGCTGCCCCGGCCGAGCCGCCAGACGCGGCGAGGCGGTCGCGCTCCGCCGCCGACCTCGCCGCGACGCGTGTCAGCCGGTCGGCGGACTCGACGGCGCGCCGCAGTGTGGCAACCGCCTGCTCCTGACCGACCAGATCAGCGAAGACTGTGGACGCGCTACTACGCGTAAAAACGTCGCTCAATGAGCACCTCAGGCGCCGGGTGTGGCTTCCACGTGCGGCTGGCCATCCTCTGGGGCGAGCTTCCGGTTGGCAGCGGGTTTCAGGCTGGGGTTGGCGGGGCTGGTTGACTCCGCGCCCGTAGCGGCGGCCTCGATTGTGGCATCTTCGATCCGGTCCGGGGCCGACGCGCCGCTGTGGTTGGCGCGGTCGATCCCGTCGGGCTGGCTGTCAGCGCCCGTGTGGCCGGCTGGGTCAGGGTGGTCGTCGCTGTCATCGCGTCCGGACTGCTCCGCGTCGGCGGCCCGCTGGGCGCTGCCATCGGGGCCGGCCTGGCTCGTCTGACGGGCGAGCTGGCCGGGCGGGAGCAAGGTGAGGACGCGCTCCCGTACCTGCGACGCGATCTGCTCCGGGTCGGCGGCGCCGTCGACCACCAGGTAGCGGCGTGGCTCCGCGGCGGCGAGGTCGAGGAAGGCGTACCGCACCCGCTCGTGGAACGCCAGCGACTCGGTCTCCAGCCGGTCGGCGGCGCCTCGCTGCTTGACCCGGGCCAGGCCCACTTCGGGCGCCACGTCAAGCAGCACCACCAGGTCGGGCTTGAGGCTGCCGGTCGCCCACTGAGACAACCAGGCGACCTCTTCCACCGGCAGCACCCGCCCCGCGCCCTGGTACGCCAGCGACGAGTCGACGTACCGGTCGCTGATCACGATGGCGCCCCGGTTCAGGGCGGGACGCACCACAGTCGCCACGTGGTGGGCGCGGTCAGCCGCGTACAACAGGGCTTCTGCTCGGGGGGTGAGACCGTCACCCACAGGGAACGAGTCGCGGTCCAGCAGCATGGAGCGGATCCGGGCCCCGACCTCGGTGGCGCCGGGTTCGCGGGTCAGCACGGTCTGACGTTCCCGCACCTGCAGCCATGCGGAAAGCTTGACCGCCTGGGTCGACTTGCCGGACCCCTCGCCGCCTTCGAAGACCACGAACAGGCCGCCCGCGCCGCGGCTCTCCGGCAGCCCCAGCGGCCGCCCTCTTATCGACGCCCAGACGTCGGCGAGCACCCCGACTCCGGGCTTGTCGTCCATCTGCCGGAACGCCGCCATCCCGGTCAGGATGCCGACCACGCCTGCCACCAGCAGCAGCACCCGGGTGGTGCTGACGTCGAAGCCGATGGGACCAATCTGGAGATGACGCGATGACCCGAACCCGACCAGCACCCCGGAGACCGAGATCACCAGCATCAACACCGCGCGCGCGGATGTGTTCACGAAGGCGAAGACCCGGCCGCGTACCTCGTCTGGGACCTCGACGCCGAGCAGCGTCACCCCGGCGAGGAAAGCCATTCCGGCGCCTGAACCCACCAGCAGCGCGCTGAACGCCCCCACCGCCAGGTGCGGCGCCGCCGCGAGCACCATGGTGGCCGCGCCCGCGAGCACGATGCTCAGCCCGAACCAGCGACGTCGCGACAGCGCGCCCACCAGGGGTGGGCCGCCGACGATGCCGAGGCCGAGCCCGATGAAGAGCACCGCGAACAGCAGCGAGAACGCCGCGTCGCCGCCCCCCACCGAGATGGCGTAGAACTTGGCGGTGCCGATCACCACCCCGCCGGCCATGAAGGCGCCCAGGATCCCCAGCACCAGACCACGCACCAAGGGACGGGTCGCGACGTATCTCCAACCATCCAGGAACTGCCGGAACAGGCCGCCGGTGCTGGCCACCTCGCGTTCCCGGCCGTCCCGGCCGCTGATCTCTTTGATTCCGAACAGCACCGCCAGCGCAACCGCAAGGAACGTGAAAGCGTCGAAGTAGATCGCCAGGTGCACCGGGGTGACCAGGTGTCCGATCGGGGCGACCAGCGCCGCGCCGGCGCTGCTGGTGAGCACGCCCAGGACCGCCGCCGCGAGCACCGGCGCGACACCGTACGTGGTGGCGAGCGTGAGCTGGTTCGCCCGCTCCAGCCGCGCCTTGGGCAGCAGGTTGGGCACCGCGGCTTCCTTCGCGGGCATCCACACCAGCGCCACGCACTCGATCAGGAAGTTGGCGATTCCGACCCACGCCACCGCGGCGCCACCACCGTCCACCAGCAACGCGACCAGCGGGATGGAGACGATGAAGCAGAACCGGAGCAGGTCACAGACCACCATGGTGATCCGGCGGTCGAATCTGTCGGCGATCACCCCGCCGAGAGTGCCGAAGAGCAGGGCCGGCAGCAGCCGCACCGCGATGACGGAACCGAACGCCAGACCTTGGGCGGTGGAGCCGGTCACCTGGCCCGCGGCGAACAGGGCGGTGGCCAGCAAACCCAACCAGTCACCGAGCGAGGAGAGGCCGAGCACGATCCACAGCCGGCGAAACGGCCGGATCCGCAGGATCGAGCGGAGTTCGGCGCCCCCAGACAGGTCCATAGCCGTGCCGGAGTCGACGCCTCGACCGCGAGCGCTGTCAGAACCCTGGGTGCCGATGGGAACTACCTCCCTTGCGACCATACTTCGCCATCTGGGTGCTCACTGTAGCGATGCGTGATATTCGCCAGGTCGCGGAGCCGCATGACGCGCCACACGATCGAGGACGTGCCCGATAATGTGAGTCCAACTCGCATTATCGTCCGCCTGAGCCCGCACGTGCAGCCAAGTCACGGATCCCACGCTTCCCGCTTGGCTGCTTGAACAGCCTTCCCCGGGAGCGCTGGTGTCACGCATCGAGCCACAGCACAGAGCATCAACCCACAAGCGGTACGAGAGCGCCACCGCTCACCTTGACCCGCCGTTCGCGGCGGTCGACCTGGACGCGTACCGCGCAAACGCCTCAGACCTGGCCCGACGAGCCGGCGGCAAGCCGATCCGGTTGGCGAGCAAATCGGTACGGTGCCGAGACCTGATCCTGGAAGCGCTGCGGCAACCCGGGTTCGCGGGCGTGATGGCCTTCACGCTGCCGGAAGCGATCTGGCTGGCCCGGCATGGCGTCACGGACATCCTGGTGGGATATCCCGCCACCCATCGCGGCGCGCTCGCCGAACTGGCCGACCCCGAGCTCGCCCATCTGGTCACCCTGATGGTCGACCACAGCTCGCAGCTGGATCTGATCGATTCCGCGTTGCCTGCCCCCGCGCGGCGTCCGAAGATCCGGATCTGTCTCGAGCTGGACGCTTCCTGGCGGCCTCTCGGCGGCCGGCTGCATGTCGGGGCCCGTCGGTCACCGGTTCACAGCCCGAGCCAGGCGGCGGCGTTGGCGCAGGCGATCGTCGGCCGGGCCGGTTTCACGCTGGACGGGCTGATGTCGTACGAGGCTCACATCGCCGGCGTGGCCGACACCCCGACGGGACGCCCGGTGCACGGCGCCGTGATCCGCGCTTTGCAACGCCGTTCGTACACCGAGCTGGCCCGTCGTCGCGCCGCCGCGGTGGCAGCGGTGCGCCAGGTGGCGCCGCTGCGGTTCGTCAACGTCGGCGGCACCGGCTCGATTGAGCTGGGCGCCAGCGAGCCAGCCGCCACCGAGATCACCGCCGGCAGCGGGTTGTACGGTCCCGCGCTCTTCGATGGGTACCGTGCCTGGCGGCCCCGCCCCGCCGCCTTCTTCGCCACGTCGGTGACGCGCCGTCCCGCCCCGGACGTGGTCACGGTGCACGGCGGCGGCTGGATCGCGTCCGGCCCGCCGAAACGTGACCGGCAACCGGTGCCCTGGTTGCCGGTGGGGCTGCGGCTGTTGGGGGCCGAGGGCGCCGGGGAGGTGCAGACCCCGCTGCGAGGGCCGGGAGCTGGGGACTTGAACGTGGGCGACCGGGTGTGGTTCCGACATGCGAAGGCCGGCGAGCTGTGCGAACGCGTGGGCGAACTGCACCTGATCGAGGGGGACGCGGTGGTGGGCGCCGCCCTCACGTACCGGGGTGAGGGGCATGCCTACCTCTGAGCCCCCTGCGCGGGTCGCCGCTAGCCGCTGCGGGCGGGTCGCCGCTGAGGCGATGGCGACCACCAGACACGATGGTCCCGCTCCGGGCGCTCTGGATGCGAGCCCGGAGGCAATGCGACGCCCGGCTCAGTTCACCGGGCTCAGTACGCCCGACCCAGTTCAGGCCGGCTCTGCTCAGCTCGACGCTTCGATCGGTTCTGACCCTGCCTGCGGCAACGCGCTGGACAGGTATCCGAGAATGAGCTCCTTGGCCTCAGCCAAGATCACTGGGTCACCTTCGTGATCATGCCGAAACGCCAGTTTGATCAAGGCGTCGCCGGTTTCCACCGCCACCGACATCGCAAGATCCAAGCGCTCGCTGGGCACCGCGTACCCACGGTTGACCAACAGCTCGCCCAAAGAGTTCGCGATCACCGCGTTGTTGTCATGGCTGACATCCAACAGGTGTCGATCGACCACATCTCCGAAGTGCAGCACCCGGAAACCGGGCGCGGTGCGATGCAGCAGGATGTACTCGTCGATCGTGGTGTCGACGACTTGCCACCAACTTGTGAAAATGCCCTCCGACAGCCGGATGTCGACCCTGCTCATATACAACTCAAGGTGACGTTGGGTCAGTGCTTGCACCACAGCCCGCTTGTCCGGGAAAAACTGGTACACCGACCCGATCGCCACGCCGGCGCGCTCGGCCAGCAACGTGGTGGTGAGGCCCTCGTAGCCCACCTCCACGACCAACTCTGCGCAGGCGTCAAGCATCCGCTGCACCCGTAGCGCGCTGCGCTCCTGCATCGGCGCGCGGCGCAAACCCACGGCAGACCCCACGGAGTCGTTCCTGGGACGTCGCTCTTCGCGGCTTCTGGAAGGCGCGCCGGCAACCCTGCCGGCAGATTGCCCCGTCACGGCCACGACTGGCCACTCCTGTCTGTGTTTGTCTGCACCGGGACGGACCATCATGCCACCCGGTTATGGAGTGTGGGTCCGGCCCTGGCTTCATCGTCTCAGACCTCACACCAGGCCTCGCGTGTTTGGGCGCATTTGCGAGACGATACGAGCCAGGCGCCGCGCACTCGCTTCTCAGCGCCCCGGCGCCGCTGCCACAGTGGAGGTGTCATGACAGCTCGTCCGCGTGTGCCGGCCGCCCGTACCAGGTCCACCACGACATCGGTCAAGGGCGCCGCGACGTCGCTGCGGCCGGTGTGGCGCAACTGGGCGCGAAACCAGCGCACCACGGCCCGGCAGGTGGCGCGACCAGCGAGTCGGGACGAGCTGGTGGCCGCGGTTCGCGGCGCCCGCGTTGACGGACTCACCCTCAAACCGGTCGGCAACGGTCATTCCTTCACCCCCATCGCCGCCACCGACGGGGTGCGGCTGGTGCTCGACACCTACGACTCGGTGCTGGCGGTTGACCAGGACCGGATGACCGTACGGGTCCAGGCCGGGATCTCGCTGCACCAGCTCAACGCGGTGCTGGCTGAGCACGGCCTGGGGCTGTCGAACCTGGGCGACATCGACGGGCAGACCATCTCCGGGGCGATCTCCACCGGAACCCACGGCACGGGCGCCCGGTTCGGCGGGCTCGCCACGTTTGTGGAGGAGTTGGAGATCGTCACCGGACTCGGCGAGGTGATCCGCTGCTCCGAGGCGTCGGAGCCGGAGGCCTTCGCCGCCGCCAGGGTGGGGCTGGGCGCCCTCGGGGTGATCAGCGAGGTGACGCTGCGCTGCGAACGGGCGTTTCACCTGCACTGCGACGAGCGACCGGTGCCGTTGCCCACCGTCCTGGCCGAGATGGACGAGTTGGCGGCCGCCAACGAGCACTTCGAGTTCTGGTGGCTGCCCCACACCGACATGACCTTGACCAAGCGCCTCAACCGGCTCGACGAGTCAGAGCAGCCGCGCCCGCTGTCGACTGTGCGGTCCTGGTGGGAGGACTCGGTGCTGGAGAACAGCGGCATGGCTGCCGCCGGTCGGGTCGGCCGGCGGGTCCCCCGATTGGTGCCCCAGATCAACCGCGCCATCAGCCGCATGGTCTCGCCGCGGGTGTACTCGGACCGATCCGACCGGGTGTTCTGCTCACCGCGTCGGGTCCGGTTCACCGAGCTCGAGCACGCTGTGCCGCGTGCGCAGGCCCGGCGGGCGTTGACCGCGATCCAGGACGTGATCACCCGGCTGGATGTGCGCACCACGATGCCGGTGGAGGTCAGGTTCACCGCCGCCGATGACACCTGGCTCTCCCACTCGTACGGGCGGGACTCGGTCTACCTGGCGGTGCATCAACCGATCGGGATGGAGAACGAGCCGTACTTCCGGGCGGTGGACGAGGCCCTGGCCGATCTTGGTGGTCGTCCGCACTGGGGCAAGCTGCACTACGCCGACGTCACCACGCTGGCCGAGCGGTACCCGAAGTTCTCCAACTTTCTGGCGGTACGCGACCGGCTCGACCCGGAGCGGGTGTTCGCCAACTCGTACCTGGAACGGGTGCTCGGCCCCTGACGCCGCGGCCCGCCGGACATCACACCTAGTCGGTCTTCTTCGCCGCGGCTTTCTTGGGCGCCTTCTTCGCCGCCTTCTTCTGCCCGGTCTTGGCGGCGGACTTCTTGGCGGCGGACTTCTTGGGGGCGGCCTTCTTAGCGGCGGCCTTCTTAGCGGCGGCCTTCTTACGTGGCGTGGCAGGCCCCTTGGCACGGCGCTCGGCGAGCAGCTCAGCCGCTCGCTCCACTGTGATCTCGTCGACCGAGTCGCTACGCCGCAGCGACGCGTTGGTCTCGCCATCGGTCACGTACGGGCCGAAGCGGCCCTCCTTGAGCACCATCGGCTTGCCGGTCTCGGGATCATCGCCCAGCTCCCGCAGCGGCGCCGCGGCGGCGCGCCGGCTCCGCGCCTTGGGCTGCGCGAACAGCTCCAGAGCCTGCTCCATGGTGACGGTGAACAGCTGCTCCTCGCGCTCCAGGGAACGTGAGTCTTCACCCTTGGTCAGGTACGGCCCGTACCGGCCGGCGCGGGCCAGGACCTCCTGCCCGTCCTCGGTGGCGCCCACCACCCGGGGCAGGGTCAGCAACTGCAACGCGTCGGCCAGAGTGAGGTCCTCAATCGACTGGGCCTTCAGCAGCGACGAGGACTTCTCGCCGCACTGCACGTACGGGCCGTAGCGTCCGGACTTCACCACGATCGTCTCACCCGACTCGGGGTGCTCTCCCAGCTTGCGCTCCCCGCTGCCCTGCCTGAACAGCTCCTCGACCTTCTCCGGGGTGAGCTCGTCGGGAGCGATCCCGTCCGGCAGCGGCGCCCGGGCGCCGTTTCCCGCGTCACCGCCGCCTTCGCCCCGTTGCAGGTACGGACCGTAACGTCCCACCCGGACCACCACCGGCCCCTGCTCGGAGTCGTGCAGCGGAATCGAGTTCACGCCCCGCGCGTCGATGGCGGCGAGCTTGTCAGTGACCAGCTTCTTCAACCCGCCGGCACGGGAGACGCTGCCCTCGGCGCCATGGTCACCGCCGAAGTAGAAGGCGCGCAGGAAGTCCACCGCCAACGCGTCGCCGGTGGCGATGGTGTCGAGCTGGTCCTCCATGGCGGCGGTGAAGCTGTAGTCCACCAGCCGGGAGAAGTACTGCTCCAACAGCCCCACCACGGCGAAGGCCAGGAAGGACGGGACCAACGCCTGGGAGCGTTTGACCACGTACCCCCGGTCCTGGATGGTCTGCATGATGGACGCGTACGTGGACGGCCGGCCGATCCCCAGCTCCTCCAGCGCCTTCACCAGCGACGCTTCGGTGTAGCGGGCCGGGGGCTGGGTGGAGTGGCCCACCGCGTTCAGCTGCTCGCCAGCCAGCTCCTGGTCGCGCCGCAGGTTCGGCAGCCGGCGCTCGGCGTCGTCAGTCTCGGCGGACTCGTCGTCGGAGGACTCCACGTACGCCTTGAGGAAACCGGGGTCGGTGATGGTCTTGCCGGTGGCGCTGAAGTCGCAGGTCTCGCGGGTGCTGGAGACCGCCCGGATCCGCACCGAGATCGAGTTGCCCACGGCGTCGGTCATCTGGGAGGCGATGGTGCGGCGCCAGATCAGCTCGTACAGCCGGAATTCGTCGGATGAGAGCTCGTCCGCGACCTGACCCGGGGTGCGGAAGGTGTCGCCCGCCGGCCGGATCGCCTCGTGCGCCTCCTGCGCGTTCTTCACCTTGCGCTGGTAGCGGCGCGGCTCAGCGGGCACGAAGCGGTCCCCGTACAGCTCGCTGGCCTGGGCCCGGGCGGCGGCGATCGCGGACTCGGACAGGTTCACCGAGTCGGTACGCATGTACGTGATGTAGCCGTTCTCGTACAGCCGCTGCGCCACCCGCATCGTCTGCGCCGACGAGTAACGCAGCTTCCGGGCCGCCTCCTGCTGCAGTGTGGACGTGATGAACGGCGCGTACGGCCGGCGCCGGTACGGCTTCTCCTCGATCCGGGTCACCTGGAACGGGACGCCGTCCAGTCGCGCGGCCAGCCCGCGGGCGCCCTCCTCGTCGAGCCGCACCACGTTGCTGGTGGTCCGCACCTGGCCGGTGGCCGGATCGAAGTCCTTGCCGGTGGCGATCCGGTCGCCGTCCAACGCGATCAGGTTCGCGGAGAAGGTGCGCTGGCCGTCGTCGGCGCCGGTGGCCGCGAGCAGGGCTTGAATGTCCCAATATTCCGCGGAACGGAACTTCATCCGCTCCCGTTCCCGTTCCACCACAATCCGGGTCGCCACTGACTGCACCCGGCCCGCCGACAGCTTCGGCATCACCTTTTTCCACAGCACCGGGCTGACCTCGTACCCGTACAGCCGGTCCAGGATCCGGCGGGCCTCCTGGGCGTCGACCCGGTGCAGGTCGATTTCCCTCGGGTTGGCCACGGCCTGCGCGATCGCGGGTTTGGTGATCTCGTGGAACACCATCCGGCGCACCGGCACCTTCGGCTTCAGCGTCTCCACCAGGTGCCAGGCGATCGCCTCTCCCTCGCGGTCCTCGTCCGTGGCGAGCAGGACTTCAACCGCGTCTTTAACCAGGGCCTTGAGCTTGGTGACGTGCTGTTTGCGATCGGGGCTGACGATGTACAGCGGCTCGAAGTCGGCGTCCACGTTCACGCCTAACCGGGCCCAGGCCTCACCCCGGTACTTCGATGGGATCTCGCTCGCCTTGCGGGGCAGGTCCCGGATGTGCCCCAGGCTCGCCTCCACGACGTACCCCGGGCCGAGGTAGCCCGAGATCGTCTTGGCCTTCGCCGGCGACTCGACGATGACCAGCCGGTGGTTGTCAGCGGAACGCGGCACGGCACTCCAGTCCTCATCTTGGGGTTTGCGGCTCCGACGTGGGGCCTCGCACCGGCCGGACGCCGGTTGTCAAAGGTAACGCCTCGCCGCCGATCCCGGTTTTGGCGGGTGACACGCTTGTCATCGGATCAGTCTTGTCGATCTTCGCCAGCGAGGCGGCCAATCGACGAGACAGACCCCTGAACGCAGAATCGTACGGGCAGAGTCTGCCCCGTCACGATCCGACATTCCCTCCTATAGGCCCTGAACCACTCGACCTGACGCTGCCCATGACGCCGCCGAAGGAAACTCCTCCCAGCTCCGGCCAGGTGCCGGCGGGGGCCTCGGGCGGCGCCGCGCCGATCAGCTCGCCCAGCCTGGCGAGCCGCCGGCGTCCCACGATCCGGTACGCCGGGCCGCCAGCGCGCACACCCACCAGGGCAGCCGGCAGCCCGAGCTGCGCCAGACTCGCCCGCACCGGACGCCAGCTGGCCTCGCTTTCGGCCGACAGGCCCAGCAGCAGGCCCCGTGGCGCCGGCCTGCCGAGCGTCCGGCCGGCCGCCAGGAACCACAGCCGCAGCCTGGCGCCGTCCAGACTGAAACCGTCCGGAGGGCGGGTGCTGGCGCCGTGGGTCCAACGCGCGGCGAGCGACGCCAGGGCCGCCGAGAACACGGTACGCACCCCGATGTGACTGTCGGCGGTGGCGACCTGGCTGCCGGCCAGCCCGCGGTCGGCGAACTCCGTGAGCAGGGCTCGGGCCCGCCACTGCTCCGCCACCACCACCGAGACCCGCGCGGTCCCACCCAGCCGCACCACCTGGCCTGGACCGGCCAGCAGCCCTTCCAGGTCGGTCGGGTCGGCGGGCGCCGCCTCGGCGCCGAACAGGGACAGCTGAAGCGAACTCATTGGCAGTCGGGGGACTCGTCGAAGGCCTGCTGCAGCTCTTCCGAGGACAGGTTCTCGGTGTCGAGGCTGCTGCCGCGATAGTTCTTGTTGAGCGTGTCCATCACCTCAACCGTCCCGTCGTAGAACTCCTCGACATCGTCGACCTTCAGCTTGTCGATGGCACGGCGCGCTTTCCGGTACGAGTCCCGAGCGCCCCGCAGCGCGGCCCGGAACTTCTGCGCGATCTTCTCGCCGTTGTCCACCGCGGGCACGCCAGCGGCGATCACTCCGTCGCGGGCGTCCTGACTGGCTTGTTCAGCCCCGCGCAGCAAGCCGACAATCGCCTGCTTGGCCTGCTTCGGGCTCTCCGCTTCGGACATTTGCTGCTGCGCGTCCTCGGTGAGGGTGCCGATCTGCTCCGTCCAGGGGCCGAGCGCCTGGCACACCCTGCCGGCCCAGACGCCTGGCTCGACGCCGCCCTCGGCGCAGCCGGCGGTCACCAACGTCACACACCCCACCAGCAACACAGCCACCGCCCGAGCCAGCGACTGCCGCAACGAGCCGGGTCGGGACGCGCCGGATGTAAGCGAACGCATGTGCGAACGTTAGCGGCAATCGACGAATGTCCGCTTGCCGGGCGCGGCGCGCCGCGGGAATCTCAGCGGGTGGCGAGCAGGTAGCCACGTTGGCTGGGATATTGCCCTGGCTCCGCCTCGGACTCCACCTTGGCGTTCAGCGCGAACCCCGCGGCCTCGAAGTCAGCCGCCACTTCGGCCGGATCCAGGAAGTGGACCTCGAGCTGCACCGGGTCTCCCCACCACTCATGGAGTCTCTTCACCTGACCTGGGTGATGCTCGTCATCGCGTACGTGAAACCCGACCAGCAGACCGCCGCCGGGTCGGATCACACGAGCCAGCTCGCGACATGCTGTCTCCCGCTGCCGCGGATTCAGGTGAATGATCGAATACAACGCGACCGCGCCGGCCCACGCGTCGTCCGGGGCAGGAATGTCCAGCATGGAACCCACCGCGAAGTCGAGCCCGGGATAGCGGTCCTGTGCGATCTCGACCATGCGGGGTGACAGGTCGATCCCCAGCGCCTCGCAGCCCAACTCGTACAGATGGCAGGTCACGTGGCCCGGGCCGCAGCCCACATCGGCCACCGGCCCGTCAACCCGAGCGGTCAGCTCGGCGAAGCAACGCAGCAGACTGCGCTCCAGGGGCACGTTGTCCAACTCGTCGCCGTACTTCTCCAGGTACGTGTGCGCCACCATGTCGTAACTGGAGCGAACGTCATCCATTCCCCGCACTGTAGAGCCCTCAAAGGGCCGTTTGACACCCCTGTGTAGCGGCAGCAAGCACAGCAAGTGAACGTTGCCCTTCTGTTACGTGGCTCAGCCGCGCCCCGGCGCCGCCGTCAAACGCGTTACGGGCCCGGCCTTCGTCTGACGAAGGCCGGGCCCGCTGCGAAGCTACCGCTCAGGCGGTGACTTTTTCTTTCTGATCGTTGTTGGACGACTCCATCGCCATCGGCTTGCGCTTGCTGAACACCACCGCGCCCACGATGATCAGGGTCGCCACGGCGGCGATGCCGATACGCAACGCCGGGTTGTTGTCCGGCCCGATGCTGTACGTCACCACAGCGGGCGCGATCAGCAGCGAGACCAGGTTCATCACCTTGATCAGCGGGTTGATCGCCGGACCAGCGGTGTCCTTGAACGGGTCACCCACTGTGTCGCCGATCACCGTCGCGGCATGGGCGTCAGAGCCCTTGCCGCCGTGCAGACCGTCCTCCACGGACTTCTTGGCGTTGTCCCAGGCGCCGCCCGAGTTGGCCAGGAAGACCGCCATCAGCGTGCCGGCGCCGATCGCGCCGGCCAGGAAGCCGGCCAGTGAGGTGACGCCGAGGCCGAAGCCGACGGCTACGGGTGCGAGCACCGCCAGGATGCCCGGCGTGATCAGCTCACGCAGGGAGTCCTTGGTGACGATGTCGACGACCTTGCCGTACTCCGGGCGACCGGTGCCCTCCATGATCCCGGGGATCTCGCGGAACTGGCGACGCACCTCGTAGACGAC
>JBOGDL010000128.1:0-5063 GCA_050701815.1 Micromonosporaceae bacterium
GACGATCAGGCCGAGCACCAGCCCGGCGATGACGTCGGTCACCCAGTGATAGCCGAGGTACGTGCTCGCGAGCCCCACCACCAGCACCGGCGCCCACCAGATCAGCCGACGCGGCCACGCCCCCCGCAGCACGGCGGGCAGCGGGATGAGGAACATGGCCAGCACGCCGTACCAGATCATGGCGTTGGCGGCATGCCCCGACGGGTACGACATCGCCGACGGCTCGCTGAACAACAGCACCGAGCCGTGGTGCGGAGCGCTTCGATCAGTGAGCAGCTTCAACGCCCCGAGCGACGCATACGACAGCACAAACGCGCTCAACACCGGCAGCACCGGCTCCCATGTCCGCTGCCGCCACACGAGCGCCAGCGCCACGCTCACACACACCAGGGCCAGCGGCAGCTCCTGGCCCAGATAGTTCAGGGCCTGGGCGAGGTTCTCCGCAGCGGGCGGCCGGTGGGAGTCGACGAAATTTCGCACCGTCACGTCGAGCGCGGTCAACGGCGACGGCACAGCCACCCCGGCGGTGATGCCTGCCAGCAGGAGCAGCATGACGCCGTCGAACCACCAGCCGTTCGGCGCCAGCCGGGGCTCCGGCGGCGCCTGCCTCACATCCTGGCGGTTCTGGTTCGACCGCATGAGGGCAGCATGCAGACCGCGTCGACCTGGCACAACACCAACGCCGCAAGACGTGCCCCGCACGCTGCGACTGCCTTGGCGGGTGGCTGGGGCCCAGCCGCCGTAGGCGCCCCGGCGCCCGGCGTGCCGCTCGCGGACCACGTCGGAACGCAGGGTCGGGCCGGGCCGATGTCGGCCCGACCCGATCTGGTCAGATCTTGTCCGATATCGCCCGATACAGCAGATCAGAGCGAACTCCCGAGTTGGGGCAGCCGCCGAAATGATGCAACGCGATCACCTTGTGAGTCTCCAAGGACAGCACCGGCGAGCCTGAGGACCCGGTCGACGTGTCGCAGTAGTAGCTCACGTCGCTGTCCGTGAAGTTGCCGGCGTACCGAGGCGAGTCGATCATGCATTGACCGCTGGAGTCGGAGTCACTGGCGATCCCGACTGTCTTCGGCGCCCCGTCCGCGTGCTGCGGAATGTAGACCTTCTCCCCCGCGACCGCGGAACGGGTCTCCAAGGTCAGGTAGCCGAAGTCTCGGATCAGGTTGAAATCGTCCACCGTGAAAAGGGTGTAATCCAACGCGGCGTCGGTCGCGAGCACGCTGGATCCGACCACCTTCGTGACCGGGCTGAGCCCCCACACGCCGCACGTTCCGCATTCGTAGTTGAACCACAATTCGGTGCTACGCGCTTCGCCAGTCTGTGAAAGGCAGTGGTTGTTGGTGATCATCCGATTGCTCGGACCGATCCGCCAGGCGGTGCACAGCAGTCGGCCATTGACCAACAACCTGGCCACCGGGCGGCTTCTCGCGTAGATGGCGGGCGCGGTCGACTTGTAGCAGACCGCGTCCCGCTGGTTGTCCTGGCCGCAGATGCTCTCTTCACTGCCGGGCTTGGCCGGGGCTTCGTCTTTGGCCCGGCCCACCGCGACTTCCTTGACGGTGACGCCGTAGCCCGACAGATCCCCGATCAGGTCACCGGCCGCGCTCCCAGGGTCAGAGTTCACCTTGGCCTTGCCTGCCGAGCCCAGGTCCAGCTTGGCGCGGGCCTTCGGGTCGAGCCGATCCGCTTCGAGGGACGCGTGCAGAGTCACGATCGCCGTGTCCCCTGTGATCGACAGCGCCCACGGGTCGCCATTCTCGTCGTACGTCACGGGTGAGTCATCAGAGAACCGTTCCTCACGCGGGTCCCCGCGGTACGTGTGCACCTCGCTGCGCTCGGGGTTAGCCACCGTCACCCGGTCACCGGGCAGCAGCTGGATCCGGGACAGCCGCACCTTGACGAAGTCAGCGTTCGGGAAGCGCAGCCGGGTGGATCTTTCCCCGGTATACGTGATCCGCCGGTCCACGGACTCCTCGACGCCGACCTCCTGCAGGCCACTGCCCTCGCCGGGAAAGCCCGCTCCGGCGTGCTCCCGGTCAGCGGGATCCACCGGATCAGTGAGCCGGCCGGTGCCTGGCACCCCCACGCCGCTGGCCGTCACCTGCGTCCCGTCCGGGGGCGGGTCGACCTGGAGCCCGTACGCGGTTCCCACCGCGACGACGCCTCCGCCCGCCAGTCCCATCGCCATCAGCCCGACGGAAACCATGCTGATTGTCGACCTGGACGCCCACTGCCACCTCATTGAAGTCCTCTCTGACCAGATAAAGCCTGATTTGTCTAACGAGAGGACAGGGGACACGACACTCAACATCGTCAAAGATCGACGGAAGAACCCCTGCTCAGGGGTGCGCCACAGGCACCCGGGGCACCCCCCGCGCGCGGCGCCCGTACGCCCTATTCCTTGACGACGCTGTTGGGGTCGGTCAATGTCACCATCTCGCCGATGCCGTCCCGGGTGGCCAGCACCACCAACCGGTCGCCGGGGCCCAGCACCCGGTCCTCCGGCGGCCGCCACATCGCCTGGGCCTCGGTGGCGGGCATCAGCGCGATCACCCGAGCCTCGCGATCGATATGGGCCGCGGAGATCGGTTGACCGTTCAGGACGCTGCCCGGGTTGATCGGAAAATCCGCGAACAGCAGCACCTGCCGGCCCACCGGAATGGTGTCGAACATCCTGCGCTGCACCATCGCGAGCGCGAAGTGCGGCGCCGTCAGAGAGGACACGCTCCGGGACGCCGCGATCCGGAACTGTCGCTGGATCCGCTTAGCCAGATCGCTGTCGAAGAGCCGCAGCACGATCCGCAAATCCCTGGTCATGGACCGGGCGTGCAACGCCGTCTCCAGGTTCTTCACGTCATCGCTGGTGACCGCGATCAAGGCACGGCACTGGTCGACCTTCGCCGCCAGCAGTGTCTCCTCCTGGGTCGCGTCGCCGAATATCACCGGAATCTTGCGGTCATTGGCGACCCGTACCCCGCGCGCGTCCTCGTCCAGCTCTATTGCCGCGACCGGCAGACCCAGGTCCTGCAACTGGCTGACCACCCGGGTGCCCACATTGCCCAGCCCCACCACGACCACGTGACCGGCAGTCGAGTCGCGCAGTCGCGTCACCGCCAGCCTGGCGCTCACCACACCATCGACCACCGCGGCCGTCACCACCGGCACCAACGCGATGCCCGAAAGCATCAACACCACCTGGATGATCTTCTCGCGGACGCTGTCACCCAGGTTCGGGTCGCCCGCGCCGGCGGAGGTCAGCAGCGTGAAGTAGAGCGCGTCGTACCAGTGCTCGGCGGGATTCACGATCCGGTGCGCCACGCTGCCGGCGACCAGCAACCCGATCAACGCCACAGCCGCGATCCGCAACTTCCGGCTGAACACCTCGCGGACCCAGCTCCACAACACCATGTGCGGCAACCGCCGGAACCGCCCCTGCCGCAACGGCTCCCGCACGGCCCCATCAGCGATCGCCAACACCAGGTCGGTGGTCTCGTCATCGGCCGGCAACACCGAGCCCGAGTCGGAGAAGTCCCCCTCCGCCACTCCGCAGATGATCGTCGCTTTCGGTGCGTCGCAGCGCCTGGTCACGTGCAAGGTCCGGCCCGGCAGCCGAGCGTGGTTCGGCGCCACTTCACCCAACGACGCGGCCACAAAAGCCGGCGCCGCAATCGACGCGTCAGACAGGAAGGTGCAGTCGGACAAGAGCTCCATGATCCGACGGGCCAGGTTGGCGTTGAAGACCCGTGCCACCAGCCGGACGTCCGGCCGGATCTCCTGCGCTCGCAGCGCGGCATGGATGTTGCCGACATCGTCCTGCGCGACCAGGGCGACCGCTCGGGCGGTCTCAATCTGTGCGGCCCGGAACGCGGACTCGTCGAGCTTGTCGGCCTCGATCACGTCCACGTTGGCCATCGCGGCGATCTCCGGCCCGTGGTTTCGCTTCTTCGACGGAAGGATCACCTGCACATCAGCGTGGTAGCGGCCGGTGAGCTCCTCGACCAGCTGATAGGTGAGCTCGTTGTCGCCGCAGACGATCATGTGGCCCCGGAGCGCGAAAAATCTTCTCGGCACGTACGTGATGCTATCGATGTAGATCACTACGGCAGCAGGTGTCGGCACGGGCGCCGCGGTTGCGCCTGGCTGCGCCGCCACGGCGTCCGCCGGGGGGTTTGCGCCTCCGCCTGGAGTTGTCACGGCAGAATCTGGTGAGTGGATTCAGACTTCGCCCCCCGAGTCAGTCCGGGTGAGCTTCGACCCAACCGCTGGTGGTACGCGGTAGCCGGCGGCATCGCCCTACTCGGCTTGTGCGCCGGCGTGACCCTCGCGGGATTGGGGTTCTGGTCGCTGAGGTCCGAACTTCCCCAGATGCGCGCGGTGTTCAGCGACGGCCAGCCCGCCACCGTGACGCTCTCCAAGAGCAAACCGTCTGCGATCTACGTGCGAGTCCCGCAAAGCGACACCACCCTGCCGTCGTTCAAGTCGACGTGCACCGGCAAGGCGTTGGACGGCGGATCGTTCGCGGTGTCGCGCCCCGAATACAACCTCAACACCGGCGCGAACGGGGGCGGGGACACCTGGCGGGTGGAGCACAAGATCACCGTGAGCCAGAGCGGGAAGTACCAGATCACCTGCGAGCCCATCAACCGGTCGGACGCCCCTGACGAGGTGACGTACGGGATCGGCCCAGCCCCGAGGTTCGGCTCGATCTTCGGCAAGATCTTCGGGACCGTGGGCGCCCTGCTCGGGGGCCCATGCTGCGGGCTGCTCGTCGGTGGTGTGATCGCGCTGGTGGTGGGGCTGCGGCGCAACACCCACAAGAACCGGCTCGCTGCGGAGCGCTCCGGCATGGCGTACCCGCCGGGGCCGCTGGGCCCACCTGGGCCGGTTGGCCCGCCGGGGCCAGACTCACCCCCGGAGCAGACGGCCCCGGACCAGGAGACTCCGGGCCCGATGCCGCAGCATCGAGAGCCACCACACCAGCCCCCGCCGGGGCCGCCTGACGCGTAGCAGACCGTCCGACATGCCGGACGCGCAGCCACCCAACGCATGCGTGCGAC
>JBOGDL010000129.1:0-6394 GCA_050701815.1 Micromonosporaceae bacterium
GATGTCGACGCCATCCGCGCCCGGGTACGGGAGCACCTTGACGCCGGCGCCGACCACGTGCTCGTCCAGCCGCTGACACCCGACCAGGGCCTCGGGCTGGATCAGCTCCGCACTCTGGCCCCCGCCCTCGTTCCGACGCCGAGGTAGCGAAGCGGCATCACAGTGTCGACGAGAGCCGGCTCTGGCGCGGCGCCGGCGACGCCACTCCCACGGTGACACGCGTCTGGGACGACGACATCACATGTGCGGCGGCTGCGTGCCGGCGGAGGATCAGGTCGACCACCGCGGGGTGATCACCTAACGGTGGAGCTACCGCGTCGCCGCCACCTGCGAGGAGTGACTGGTGGAACTGGCCATCGGCGAGTAGCAGCGGGGCGATCGCGACCCGTCTAGCCCCGGCAGCCCGCAGGGCCGCCACGGCGGTGGCGACCCGCGGGGTGGCAGCGCTGGCGTACCCGGCCAGCACCGGCCGACTGGTCGCGGCCGCCAGGTCGGTGGCGACCAGTCGCACGTCGGCCCGCGCCGACGGCTCGCGGGACCCGGCGGCCGCCAGCACGAACCCGTCCGCGGCCAGCGCCCCGGCCTCGTCGAGCCGGGCGAGCAGGGCCGTGGTCAACGCTGGGTCCGGGCCCAGTGGTGGTGCGGCCGTGGCCCGGGTGCTGTGCAACGCCGCCGGGAGATCCGCGCGTACGTGATAGCCGGCCGTGAACAGCAACGGCACCGCCACCGCGGGGCGGCCCAGCCGCAGCGCCGCCGCCCGGACGTGGGGCCGTTCGATGTCCAGGTACGCGAGGTGAACGTCCAGGCCGGGACGGCGCCGCCGGACCGTGTCGACCAAACGCCGGACCTGTGCTTGACCCATCGCGCACCGGGTGCCGTGGGCGACAGCGATCAGCGAAGGCGTCGAGGCGCCGGCTCGCTGACTGTGTTCGTTCACAGCTCGACCCGCAGCCGGTAGCCGCGTTTCACCACGGTCTGCACCGTGTCCGGATCCTCCAGGGCGGCACGCAGCCGCGCCACGGCCATTTCGACGGCGTGTTCCTCAGCGCCTCGGGGGAGCGCTGATAGCAGCTCGGCACGCGACAGCACCCGCCCGGGACTGCGGGCCAGTTCCCGCAGCACCGCCATCGGGGCCGGTGGGAGGCGTGCCACCTCGCCGTCGAGGACCACGGCGTGGCCCCGCACCTGGAGGGTGTGACCGGCCACGTGCAGCGTGGCGGAACGGCGTGCCGACAGCTCGTCGGTGACGGTACGGGCCAGCGCCCCCAGCCGACCGCGAGTGGGCTGCACCGTGGGGATCCCGAGCCGCCGCAACGGGGCCGCGCACACCGGGCCGACACACGCCGCCAGGACGTCGCTGGCGAGAGCGTCGAGCACACCGCCTTCCGGGTCGAGCCGAAGCAGCGAGTCGACCGCGGGGGCGCTGGTGAACGTGATCGCGTCGACCTGCCGGGCGGTGACCTGTTCGACCAGGCGCTTCACCGGGTCAATGTCGGCTGGAGGCGCCCACCGGTACACCGGCACAGCGACCACGTCGGCGCCCGCGGCGCGAAGTCCGGACACCAGCTCGGGGTCGGGGTCGCCGTGCAACTGCACAGCTACCCGCAGCCCCGCGACGCCGGAGGTCAGCCCCGCGACGCCGGGGGCCGACGATCCGCCGCCCCCACGGCGGGTCGGGCCGCCGTCCTGGGTCGCACCGCCGGTGAGCAGGTATTCCAGCACCTCAGCGGCCGCCTCTGAGCCTGGCGACCACTCCTCGGTGAGGCCCGCGGCGCGGATGGCGCCCCGTGCCTTGGGGCCGCGGGCGATCAACCGGGCGGCGGCGATCCGTTCCAGCAGGGGCCGGAGCACCCCCCAACCCTCAGCGGTGGACAGCCAGCCCCGGAACCCGACGCCGGTGGTCGCCACCACCACGTCCAGGGGGCCCTCCAGGCACCGTTGGGTCGCCGCCAGGCAGGAGGTGTCGTCAGGCAACGGGACGATGCGCACCGTCGGGGCCAGCACCACCCGGGCGCCGCGGCGTTCCAGCAACGCGCACAGCTCGTCCCGGCGCCGGTCTGCCGTGACCGCGACGGTGAAGCCGGCAAGCGGCGGCGGTCCGGCAGCGGCCGGGGCGGCATGCCCGGTCGGCGGGTGGAGCGGCCCAGCGGCGGGATTCATGGACAGCACACCTCGACGTGGCTGTCCCGGATCCGTGCCCCGAATACCAGCACGGTCACCGTCGCGTCGTCCAGGCACACCCCGGTACGGAGATCGAACACCTGCTTGTACATCGGCGCCGCCACGGTGGGGGCGTCACCGCGGGAGCCGACGATGCCCCGCGCCAGCACCTGCGCGCCGCTGAACGGGTCGCGGTTGCCGATCGCGTGCACCTCGTTGGCGCCGGTGCGGAACAGCGCGACCTGCGCGCCGTTGACCAGCGCGACCACCCCGCGATCGGGAAACAGATCGGCCAGCGGGCACACGACGGTCCACTGTCGAGTTAGGACGGCTGTCATCGGACCTCCTCAAAGGTGGTGCGTGATGGTGGTGTGGCCGGAACGGTCTGAGCAGGTCCGCCGCCCACTCGCAAGGTCGGCCCCGCGATGACAGCCGTCGCGGCGGGCCCGGCCGGAACCGGCTGGCCGCGTTCGGTGACGAACTCGATGCTCGGGTCGGGAGTGTCCGGGGCGTTCACGAACGACGTGAACCGGCGCAGCCGCTCCGGGTCGTCCAGCACACCTGCCCACTCGTCGGCGTAACTGGCGACGTGCGCGGCCATCGCGTCATCCAGGTCCGCGCAGAGCCCGAGCGAGTCGTGGACGATGACGTCCCGGAGGTGCTCCAGGCCGCCGTCCAGCGATTCCAGCCACGCCGCTGTGCGCTGCAGCCGGTCCGCGGTGCGGATGTAGAACATCAGGTACCGGTCGATGTGGCGGATCAGCTCCTCCGAGGACAGGTCGGAGGCGAACAGGTCCGCGTGCCGGGGCGTGAAACCGCCGTTGCCCCCGACGTACAGGTTCCAGCCGTGCTCGGTGGCGATCACCCCGACGTCCTTGCCACGTGCCTCGGCGCACTCCCGGGCACACCCCGAGACACCCGCCTTGATCTTGTGAGGCGACCGGAGCCCGCGGTAGCGCAGTTCCAACCCGATCGCCATGCCGACCGAGTCCTGGACGCCGTACCGGCACCAGGCGCTGCCGACGCAGGACTTCACGGTGCGCACCGCCTTGCCGTACGCGTGCCCGGACTCGAAACCGGCGTCGACCAGGCGGCGCCAGATCCGCGGAAGCTGCTCCACCCGGGCGCCGAGCAGGTCGATCCGCTGGCCGCCGGTGATCTTTGTGTAGAGGTGGAAGTCCCGCGCCACCTCACCGATCACGATCAGCTTCTCCGGTGTGATCTCGCCGCCGGGGATCCGCGGCACCACCGAGTACGTGCCGTTGCGCTGCAGGTTCGCCAGCATGTGGTCGTTGGTGTCCTGCAACGTGGCCTGCTCCCCGTCGAGGACGTGACCGTTGCCCGTGCTCGCCAGGATCGAAGCCACCACCGGTTTGCAGATGTCGCAGCCGCGGCCGGCGCCGTACCCGGAAATCAGCGCGGAGAAGCTGCGGACGCGGCGTACCCGGATGATCTCGAACAGCTCCTGCCGGGACTTTTCGAAGTGCTCGCACAACGCCTTGCTGGTCGCCACGCCGGACTCCGTGAGCAGCGTCTTCAGCAGCGGCACGCACGACCCGCAGCCGGTGCCCGCCTTGGTGCACGCCTTCAGGTCGGCGACCTCGGCGCAGCCCTGCTGGCTGATCGCGTCCGTGATCATGTCCTTGGTCACGGCATGGCAGCTGCAGACCTGAGCGGCGCCGGGGAGGGTTCCGGCGCCGGCGCGATCCGCGGGCCCCGCGCGGAGCAGCTCCAGCGGGCTTCCGGCCAGCGGCTGGTCCAGGCTGGCCCGCAGCGTGGGGTACGCCGACGCGTCCCCGACCAGGATTCCGCCCATCAGCGTCCGGGCGTCATCACTGACCACCAGCTTCGCGTACGTGCCGCCGACCGGGTCGGTCCAGACCACATCGAGAGCGCCGTCATCGGCTCCGAAGGCGTCTCCGAAGCTCGCCACGTCCACCCCGAGCAGCTTCAATTTGGTGGACGTGTCCGCCCCGGGGAACTTGGCGTCGCCGCCGGTGAGCCGGTCCGCGACCACCTCGGCCATCGTGTACCCGGGCGCCACCAGGCCGTAGCAGCGGCCACCGACAGCGGCCACCTCGCCGATCGCGTACACGGCGTCGTCGCTGGTCAGGCAGGTGTCGTCGACCAGGATGCCGCCGCGTTCCGCGGTGTCGAGCCGGGCGGCGCGGGCCAGCTCGTCGCGGGGACGCACTCCCGCCGCGAACACCACGACGTCGGGGTGGAGTTCCGCCGTCGGCGCGGCGGGTGGCTCCGGCAGCTCTGCCGTCGGCACGGCGGCCCGCTCCGGCAGCGGCGCGCCGGGGCCGAGCACCATCCGGGCCACGCCGCCGAGCCGGCCGGCCTCCAACCGGTCGGCCTTGGCGCTGACGTGGACGTGCACCCCGAGCTCGGTGACGTGCTGTTTCAGGATCTGTGCACCCGCGTCGTCGACCTGCATCGGCATCAGGCGGGGGGCGTATTCCACGACGTGGGTCTCAAGGCCCAGCAGCCGCAGCGCGTTCGCCGCTTCCAGGCCCAGCAAACCGCCGCCGACCACCGCGCCGACCCGCTTGCCCTTGGCATGGGCGGCGATCCGTTCCAGGTCTTCGAGGGTCCGGTACGTGAAGCACCCCGGCAGGTCCTGCCCCGGCACGGGCGGCACGAACGGGTACGACCCGGTGGCCAGCACCAGGACGTCGAACGGGTGCTCCCCGGCCCCGGCCCCGGTCCCGGTCCCGGCGCTGGCGTTGGTGACGACCACCCGGCGTTCCCGGTCGATCGCCGTGGCGGTGGCGCCGAGACACAGCGTGACACCGCGATCGGCGTACCACTGAAGGTCGGCGAGGCTGAGGTCCTCCGGTGACGCGCCGTCGAAGAAGGACGACAGCGCCACCCGGTCGTACGCGGGCCGGCTCTCCTCGCTGAGCACGGTGATCCGCCAGCGTCGCTCGGTGTCCCGGTCGGTCAGCGCCGCCACGAACCGTTGGCTCACCATCCCGTTGCCGACCACCACGACGTGCTGGGTCATCGGGGAATCTCCTCTCGTACGGGTCGCGCAGGCCGTGCCGTCCGGATGCCTCGCCCTCGACTGCGGCGGCATCAGCTCGCGCGCCAGAGAGCGAGGCGTCCGCGCCCCGGGGGCCCGGGGCCTGGGCGTCGGCGGGGTCGGCTCAGCTGGCAGCGGCGCCCCCGACGGGCCGGTGTCGGCGGTCGCCAGCCACTCGCAGATCCCGTCGACAGCGTCCCGACAGGCGCCGCAGCCGGTGCTCGCCCGGGTCGCGGCGACCACCGCGTCGCCGCTGCGCGCGCCGTCCCGCCAGGCTTTCGTGATCGCGCCCTTGGTGACCGTGTTGCAGCGGCACACCACCATCCGATCCGGAATCGCCGCCGGCGACTCATCGCGGACAGGCGCGGCCAGGCTTCCGGTGAGCAGCAGCGCCCGGCGGTCAAGCGGCACCGGTGTGCCCCTGTCGAAGAGCTGGACCACAGACCCCACAGTGGGGTTCTCACCGAGCAGGATCGCGCTGCTGAGCCGCCCGTCCCGGATCACCAGCTTCTGGTACGTGCCCCGCCCCGAGTCCGTGAAGCACACCGTCTCGACGGCCTCCGGGCAGGCCGCGGCCAGATCGGAAGGCGGGTCGCCGAGCACCGCGAGATCGACCCCCGGGACCGTGAGTCTGGTGATTAAGCCGGGGCCGGAGTAGCGACCGGCGCCACCGGTGATCACCTCGGCGGCGACCCGGGCCTGTTCCCAGGCGGGCGCGACCTGCCCGTGCACCACGCCGGCGTGCTCCGCGCAGTCGCCGATCGCGTAGATGTCAGGGTCACTGGTACGCAGTGCGTCGTCGACGACGACGCCGCTCGCGACCGTGAGACCAGCGTCGGTGGCGAGCCTGGTGTCCGGGCGTACCCCACAGGCGATCACCAGCAGGTCGGCGGCAAGCAAGGCGCCGTCGGGCAGCGACACCGCGCGGACCGTGGCGCCGCGGGCGACCTCGACAACGGTGGCGCCCAGATGCAACCCGATTCCGAGCCGGCGCAGCGACCCGGCGAGGACGGCGCCCGCCGCGGCGTCGAGCTGCCGCTCCATCAGATGCCCGGCGGCATGCGCCAGCTCGACCGCGACACCTCGCGCGGCGAGCCCGCAGGCAGCCTCCACGCCGAGCAGGCCACCCCCGAGAACCACCGCCCGGTGTGCTGGGCTCGTCATGATCCGGCGACAGTCGGCCATCGTGCGGAATGTGGTCGCGCC
>JBOGDL010000130.1:0-8349 GCA_050701815.1 Micromonosporaceae bacterium
GCCGGGTGGTCGGGATCCGGCCGGACAGCGAGTTCGAGATCCGGGCCGGCATGGTCTTCCACGTGCTGTCCTGGATCATCGACCAGGAGCCAACTGACTACGTGGTGTCGGACACCGTGCTGGTGACTGAGACCGGCGGCGAGGTGCTCACCACGTTCCCGCGCGACCCCATGGTCATCTACTGACGCCGCCGCAAGGCGACCCATCCCCCTGGCGGCCGGGCCACGCCCGGATTCGACTGGCCCCGCCGCCACAACCGCTCCGGACGATCTTTGGAGAACCCATATGCGAATCACCGACATCGTCGCCACCCCGGTGGCGGTCCCCTTCCGTTCACCCGAGGTGTGGGCGTACGGGGAGCGCAAGGGACTGGTCAGCGTGCTCGTCGAGGTGTCCACGGACGAGGGGCTGGTCGGCATCGGGGAGGCGCCCGCGTACCCGTCGGCGGCGATCGTGCAGGCGGTGCTCGACACCGTGCGTCCGCTGGCGATCGGCGAGGACCCGACCCTGATCGAGCGACTCATGAAGCGGGTGCACATCGTCGGGACCTGGCATCACGTCAAGGCCACCAGCCCGGCCATCGCGGCGGTGGAGATGGCCTGCTGGGACATCGTCGGAAAGCTGTGCGGTCAGCCCCTCTCCACGCTGTTCGGGGGGTCGGTGCGGGACGCCGTCGAGTACTGCTACTACGTGACCGGGCATTCCACGTCCGACATCGTCGCCGCCGGCAAGGCGGGCGTTGCGGCCGGCTACCACACCTTCTACCTGAAGGTCGGCGCCGACGACCTGGGCCGCGACCTGGAACGGGTGGCCGCGCTGCGGGACGCGATCGGCCCTCAGCCGGCGCTGCGGGTGGACGCCAACGAGGCGTGGTCGGTGGCCGCCGCGACCAGAGCCATCGAGGCGCTCAACCGCCACAACCTGGAGTTCGTCGAGCAGCCGGTGTCGGGACGCAACCTCGCTGACATGGCGTACCTGCGGTCCCGGGTGAGCGTGCCGATCCTGGCCAACGAGGCCTCATGGACCCGGTACGACCAGCTCGACGCGATCCGGCACGGTGCCGCAGACGCGCTCTCCGTGGACAACCAGATGGACGGTGGCCTGCTGAACATGAAGCGTTCGGCCGGCATCGCGGAGGCCGCGGCGCTGCCGGTGGTGAAGCACAGCCTGGGCGAGTTGGGGGTGGCCACGGTGGCGGCGGCGCATGTGCTGGTGTCGACCGGAAACTTCCTCTACCCCAGCCAGTGCTACCTGCCGATGCTGCGCGATGACGTGCTGGCAGGCGGCGTGACGCCGACCCCTGGCGGGCGATTGACGGTCCCCACGGCGCCGGGCATCGGAGTCGAGCTGGACTCCGACCGCCTCGCCCGGTACGCCGAGCTGTACGGCAAAGAGGGCGACAGCTTCGGCTTCCACGACCCGAACGCGCTGGCCCCGACACCTCAACTGCCGAAACGCTGAACCGCCCGGGTTGGGCCACCCACGCTGAGGCCACAGGCCAAGGGCCCACCGCTGGTCGAGTTGCGACCGGCGGCGGGCCTTTGGTTGACCCGATCATCGATCAGGTGGAACTGGTCTCCAGCTTGTCGCTGATTTCCGGTTCCATCTCTTTGACCTTTGGATCGTCCTCGTCCGCGAAGTAGTCCGCGTCCCGAGTCGCGTCCGGACCGTCCGGAATTCTGACGAGCCGGAACAGCGCTGTCACGACGACCACGACCAGCAGGTTGAGAACCACCGCGATGAACCCGGCGTAGACGGTCACCGGAGTGTCGAAGCCGAGGTTGGTCAGGGCGAACCCGGATCCACCGAAGTGCTCCCGCAGCACCGTCTTCCCATCGGGGGCGATGGCCGGGATCTTGTAGAGCATCCAGGTGCCGGCGCCCATTCCCGCCAGCCAGCCGGCCACCAGCGCCCAGCGGTGGAACCACCGGGTGTAGAGGCCAAGCGCGACCGCCGGAAGCGTCTGCAGGATCACCACACCACCGATCAGCTGCAGGTCGATGGAGAACTGCGGGTCCAGACCCAGCACGAACACCACGGCGCCGAACTTCACGATCAGCGACACCAGCTTGCTGACCTTGGCCTCCTGCGCGTCGGTGGCGTCCCGACGGATGTATTCCTTGTAGATGTTGCGGGTGAACAGGTTCGCCGCCGCGATCGACATGATCGCCGCCGGCACAAGCGCCCCGATACCCACCGCGGCGTGCGCCACCCCGGCGAACCAGTCCGGGAACATCTTGTCGAACAGCAACGGCACCACCGTGTTGCGGTCGCCCGGGACGCCCGCCTCCGGGTCCGCGCCGATCGGCATGATCTTCGCCGCGATCGCCATGTAACCGAGCAACGCGATCAAACCCAACACCAGGGAGTACGCCGGCAGCGCCGACATGTTCCGCTTGATCACGTTGCGGTTCTTGCTGGCCAGCACACCGGTGACGGAGTGCGGGTAGAGGAACAGCGCCAACGCCGAGCCGAATGCCAGCGTGACGTACTGCCACTGGCTGTTCCCGAACAGGTTGACCCCGTCGGACGGGATCGGGGTCTCTGCGAACTTCGTGTCGGCGGCGGCGAAGATCGCGTCCCAACCGCCCAGCTTGGCCGGGATCACGATCACCGCGGCGATGATCACGACGTAGATCAAGGTGTCCTTGACGACCGCGATCAGCGCGGGCGCCCGCAACCCCGAGTTGTAGGTGTAGATCGCCAGGATCAGGAACGCGATGGTGATGGGCCACTTGCCGTGCACGCCCATCGCCTTGAGCACCGCCTCGATGCCGACCAGCTGCAACGCGATGTACGGCATGGTCGCCACGATCCCGGTGATCGCCACCAGCAGCGCCATTGTCGGGGAGCCGAAACGGGCTCGCACGAAGTCCGCCGGGGTCACGAAGCCGTGCACATGCGACACCGACCAGAGCCTGATCAGCACCAGGAAGAACAGCGGGTAGATCACGATGGTGTACGGCACCGCGAAGAACCCCATCGCGCCGGCGCCGTACAGCAGGGCTGGCACCGCGACGAACGTGTACGCCGTGTAAAGGTCCCCGCCGATCAGGAACCAGGTGATCCAGGAGCCGAACTTGCGACCGCCCAGACCCCATTCGTCGAGGTGGTCCATCGTGGTGGGACGGCGCCACCGCGCGGCGACGAACCCCATGATGCTGACCAGCGCGAACAGGGCGCAGAAGACGATCAACTCGGTGGTTTTGATGCCACTCATCCCGACCTCACCGCCGCTTCGTCATCTGATAGACCACAGTGGTGGTGGTGACTCCCAGCAGGATGAACGCGAGCTGCATCCAGTAGAAGAGTGGTATGCCCCCCAACCTGGGGGCGTCGAAGTTGTAGAGGAACGGCAGCAACGGGATCACGATCGGGACCAGGAGCAGCCAGTTCCATGGGCTCTTGTCCGACCGCCGTTGTTGTGTCGGGGTCTCTGTCTCAGTCACGCGACCTCACTACTCCCCGTGACGATGGGTAGGGGGCGTCGCATAGATTAGGACGAAAGTCCAGACTCCGGTAGCACCACTGTGCATCCGTGTGATTGCGTTACGTGACCATCTCGCCGAGGTGGCTGACGTCGTTGACCAACCGCACCGAGACTCCACCGTCCGGCCAGCTGTCCACTATCGAGATCCCGCCGGGGTCGAGGTGCAGCTGATGCAGGAACCCGCCGCCGCCGTCAAGCGCGTCACGGAGCAGCAGTTTGATACCGGTGACGTGGCTGACCGCCACTAACGTGGCGGCTTCATGTGAATTGCGTAGCTGGGCCGCGACCGGAAGCACCCGCGCGGCCACATCGTCCATCGACTCCCCCGACGGCGGGCGGACGCTGGTCGAGCCGAGCCAGGCTTCCAGCTCGTCCGGCCAGCGGTCCCGCACCTCCTGGAAGGTCAACCCTTCCCACTCGCCAAAGTCGCATTCGGCCAATCCGGGCTCAATGTCCACCTTGACCCGGATCAGCGCGGCGATTTCCTCGGCGGTCTGCCGAGCGCGGGTCAGCGGCGAGCTGATCAGGCGCGGCGCGGGGTCGGCGGCGGCGACCAGGGCCGCGACCCGTACGGCGGCCGCGAGGGCCTGCGCCTGACCTCGCTCAGTGAGCGCCGGATCGCTTCGCCCGGAGAACCTGCGTTCCACGCTGTGGGGAGTCTCGCAGTGGCGTACCAAGATCAATCTGGTGGCTTGCTCGACCCGCGGCGCCCACCTGCGAGGGCCTGGCTCAGCCACTCGGGTGACCCGCCGCCGCATCCATGGCCTGATTCGCGAGAGCGTCCGCGCGTGAGTTCTGCGCCCTCGGGATCCAGCTCAACGTCACCTTGTCGAACCCGCGCACCAGCTCGGCGGCCCGGGCAGCCAGCGGACGCAACCCCGGGTGCTTGATCTTCCAGCGACCCGACATCTGCTCCACCACCAGCTTGGAGTCCATCCGCACCAGCACCGTACGGGCGCCCAACTCCGCCGCGGCCTCCAGGCCCGCGATCAAACCTGAATACTCAGCCACGTTGTTGGTGGCGACGCCCAAAGCGTCCGCGCGCGACGCCAGCACCTCGTCCGACGCCGGGTCAAGCACCACGGCCCCGTACCCGGCTGGGCCCGGATTGCCACGCGCCCCGCCGTCAGCCTCCACAATCACGGTGTCGATCATTCACAGCCCCGACTCAGGGGTGCGGACCAAGATCCGCCGGCACTCCTCGCAGCGCACCACCTCGTCCTCGGCCGCGGTTCGGACCTGCGCCAGGTCGGCGCCGGACAGCTCCAGGCGGCATCCCTCGCACCGCCGGGCGCGCAGCATCGCGGCGCCCATGCCGGTCTGTTCCCGGATCTTCTCGTACAAACCAATAAGGTCTTCTGGGAGCGAGCTGGCGAGCGACTCGCGGGCTTCGGCCTGCCGGGCCTGCTGGGCGGAAATCTCGCCCATCGCGTCATCCAGTCGCTTCTGGGTCGCCGCCTGCTCGTCCCGCAGCGTGGCCAGACGCCCGTCCACCGAGTCCAGCGCCCCCTGAGCTTGCTCCCGTTGCTCCATCAGCTCCAGCTCGGCGTCCTCCAACTCGTCCTGGCGCCGCGCCAGCGTGCCGATCTCGTGCTGCAGGTTCTCCAGGTCCTTCGGAGCGCCGGCGCCCGAATCCAACTGCCGCTGATCCTTGGCGGCACGCTGCCGCACCTGATCCACGTCGCGTTCCATCCGAGCGATGTCGCGGTCCAGGTCGTCCACGGCGACCAACGCGTTCGCCCTCTCGTCGGAGAGGGCCTGGGATTGCTCGCTGTGACGCTGCAGCTCGGCGTGCTCCGGCAAATGGCGAGCGCGGTGCGCCAGCTGAGCCAGCGTGGTGTCGATCAGCTGCAACTCAAGCAGCTGGCGCTGGGTCTGTGGATCGGCCTTCACGAGTGCCGTCCTCCTCATATATGTGCGTCATATGTGTCGTCATGGGCGCCGGGTGATGTGTGTTGTCTACCCGTATCTTGTCAAGAGCATGATCGCTAGACGGCGCGCAGGTTCCACGGGTCAGTGTTGATCCCCGAAACCACCGTCTCCACGTCGAACTCGGCGGCGATTTGCTGAGCGGCAAGGTCCAGCCAGGGATGCTCGGTGGCCCAGTGAGCGGCGTCCAGCAACGCCGGCCCACCCTCGGCCAGATGCTCAGAGACCGGATGATGCCGCAGGTCGGCGGTGAGATAGACATCGACCCCAGCAGCTTTCACATGGTCCAGGAAACCATCCCCGGCGCCACCCGAGACCGCTGCTGTGCGAACCCGCCGCTTCAAATCTCCCGCCGCGCGCACCCCGACCGCGGTGTCGGGCAGCGCCGCGGCGGCCATAGCGGCGAACTCCTCGAGCGACAGCTCCTCCGGCAACTCGCCGATCCGTCCGAATCCCCGGCCGCCACCGGCCGCGGCCCCTTCCGCCGGACACAGCGGACGCAGCTCACGCAGACCCAGCCGGGTGGCCAGGGCGTCCGAAACGCCCGGGTTGGCGACATCAGCGTTGGTGTGCGCCACGAACAACGCCACCGAGCCTCGAATCAACTGGTGCACGATCCGACCCTTGTACGTGGTGGGCGCCACGCTCGATACCCCGCGCAACAACAGCGGATGATGCGCCACCACCAGCTGGGCCCCGACGGCGATCGCTTCCGCCGCGGTCTCTGGAACCACGTCGACCGCCAGCAGCACCCGGCTCACCCGCTCGCTGGGCTCCCCCAGCACCAGACCCACCCGGTCCCAGGGCTCTGCCCACGACGGCGGGTACCACTCGTTCAACGCCATCGCGATCTGCGCCACCGTCGGCGCGTCCCGCCCGGACCGGTGTGGCCCTGGCCGTCCCTGTTCACCCACGGCGGGCACGCTACCTGGTCCCGCCTCCCAGCCGCTCGCCACTTGCCGATCCAGCCGACATTCGCTCCCGCAGCGCCCGCCAGATCAACGGCCACGGGAATTTCTTCACGTTGGCGTCGCCGGCGCCGACCGGGTGCGTCCGGTAGAACTCGTCGCCCCACAGCAGGATCACGCCCCACCGCCGCAGCTTGTCGACGCTGTCGGAGAACGCGGGATGCGCGGCCTGGGCCGCGTTCGTGAACGGCGCCGCCACGATCGGGAGCCCCTTGCCCAGACCTTCCACCAGCAGGCCGAGCACCAGGGTGTCGCTGATCCCGGCCGCCCACTTGTTGATGGTGTTGGTGGTGGCCGGCGCGACGACCATCGCGTCCGGGGGCGGCAGGATGTCCGGGTCGGCCGGGTCCTTGTAATGGCTGCGCACCGGGAACCCGGTCTGCTTTCGCAACGCGTCCGCGTCGATGAACTTCAACCCGTCCGGCGAGGCGATCACCGCCACCTCCCACTGGGCCCGCAAGGCCAGGTCCACCACGTTCCCCACATCACGGGCGGCCGCGGCGCCGCAGACCAGCACGTACAGCACTCGGCGCCGCGGAGTCGTCATACCGCGACACCCATATGGTCTGCCAGCTCTACCAGCGGCCCGGACGGGCTGGTGCGAGAGCGCCGCAGCACCTCGGTGAGCACCTCGTGCGACATGGGACGACACCGTACCTCGGAGGGGGCCAGCCGGTCGGCGCCCAGCAACATGTCACCGGCCTCCTCCAGCTTCCCGATCTGGGTGTACCCGCGAGCGACGTCAACGAAGTGGTTGGCCCGCCGCTCCGGTGTCAAGCCGGCAAGTGCCTCGACGCTCATCTCCTGCTCGTGGGTCTGCACCGCGATGTGCCCGTCCCCCAGTTCCACCGCCGCCGCGGCCTTGTGCACCAGCACGTTGGTGGGGCCGAACGAGGTCCAGTAGTGGTTCGCGTCCGAACCCAGGGCGTCCGCGGCGCACGCCGCCTCGTCGATCAACTCTCGGACCGCTGGGGTGTCACCTCCCCGGGCAGCGGCCATCGCCCCTTGCAGCAGCAGGATCCCGTACACGCTGAGCCGCTCCGGGGTGTCAGCTTCGGGCCCGCCGCGACCGATCTTGCTGGCGGCTGTCACGTTCAGGTTCTGGGCGGGACGGTGCCGGCCCAGCGCCAACAACGCGTTGGCCACCCGGAACGTGGCCACGCCCGCAAGCAGCGGGTCGTTGGTGCGCTGGGAGACCGCGATGGCGCGGTCGGCCGCGAGCCAGCACAGGTCAAACTCGCCGAGCTTGCGCAACGCCGACGCCGCGATCTGGTACGCCTGCGCCAGCAGCTCTCCCGCGCGAGTATCGGCGCCTGAGCAGTAGCAGGCGTCGGCAGCCTGGGCGTCCCGGATCAAACTGGGCAAGGTGCGCGCCAGCACCCCGTACTTGGCATGGTGGAAGGTCATCCACGCATGCCGCACCGCCTTGCAGAGTTCATCCAGAGCTGGCGGCGCGGCGACCATCGGCGCGAACAGCGAGCCGATCTGGTCGTAGCGCTCCAACGCGTCGCGGATTGCCTCAACCTCGACCTGGTCGATGCAGTTCACGTTCTCGGGTCGGCGTTTCGGGTCATTGCCCAGCATCAGCTGCGCGTCGACCCGGAGCACATCGGCGATCTCGTACAACACAGAGAATTTGTCCAGCTGCCGCACGCCGCGTTCGACCTTGTCCACCCAGCTCTTGGACTTGCCGATGCGGTCGGCGAACACTTGCTGAGACATCTTCCGACGCTGCCGCCAATATGCGACTCGCCGCCCGATAGGTAGATCCTCCATGCTCGCCCCCACACAGTCAGACCGCACTGCCGCCGAGGCGCGGACTTTGTCCGCGAGGTCTGTGGTTGGCGGGTCGCGGCCGCCAGCCTCCTCAGCGTCACAGTGGACGGTTTTTCACCCCGTGGCTCTTCTATGTCGCAACGAGCGCATGAACGACCAGTGACGAATTTGCACGTTCTTATCGCC
>JBOGDL010000131.1:0-5127 GCA_050701815.1 Micromonosporaceae bacterium
AACCTGCGGCACGGTCACCGCGAGGTCGAAGCCGGAGAAGACCCGCCCCTGCAGGTGAGGCGGGCTGCGGCGCTGCATCAACGTGATCGCGCCGATGGTCAGCCAGGGCAGCCCCGCCCCGGCCAGCGCCGCGCCCATCAGCGTGACGGGCAGGGACGGCACGATCCACAGCGCGTTGCCAGAGGCGAACAGCGTCAGACCGACGGCGGCGAGCCGCAGCTCACCGAACCGGTTGATCAGCGCGCCGGCCAACGGTCCCGCGACGATCGCGCCCACTCCCTGCGCGGTCAACAGCACCCCCACAAAAGCAGTCGGGCGATCGAGGCCGAGGTCGACCACCGCGAACAGCGCCGACTCCCCGAACCCGATGACGGACGTGGCGGCCGCGCAGGCCAGAGTGAAGCTCCACAGCGCCTGGTGTCGCCTGATGTGGCGCATCCCGGCGGTGACGGCGTCCAGGAACCGTTCCTTGACTTTCGTGACGACGGCTTCCTGCGGGCGGATCAGCAGCAACGTGACCGCGGCGGCCAGGAACCCCGCGATGTCCAGCCACACCACGGCGTAGAAGCCCTGCCATGCGACCAGGCCGGCCCCGGCCAGCGGCGCCAGCAGACGTAGACCTTCCTGGATGGTGCGCAGCGCGCTGTTCGCGTGCGGCAACAGCTCGGTGGGGAGCATGCCGGCGAGCAGCGCGGACTGTCCCGAAGCGATCAGACCGTGGAGCGCCCCGTACCCGAACAGCACGGTGTAGAGGAGCCAGACCTGATTGGGCTCACGCACCAGCAGCAGCGGCGCCAGCAGCAGGGCCGCGGCGGTGTTGGTCGCGATCAGCAAGGGTCGGCGAGGGAACCGGTCGACCAGGACGCCGCCAAGAGGACCGCACAGGGTGCCGAGAGCGACGCAGAAGAACGCCATGCCGGCGGCGCCGTAGCTGTCGGTGAGAGTCTTCACAAAGATTCCGGCGGCGAGCCAGAGCGACATGCTGCCGAACAGCGACAGCCCCTGGCCAACGAGGTAGACCCGCATCTGCCGGTGACGCAGCAGCTCCCGCATGGCGCTAACCCTCCTGGTCGCCGGTACGCTGATCGTCGGACTCCTCGTCGCCGGGAGGTTCGATGCCGGGGAACTCCGCCGGGTAGGCGAAGGTCAGCACCTCCACCGCACGCGCGCCTGGAGGCCGCTTGGAGGGGTCGTTGTACCGCTCCTTGAACCGCTCGAAGTGACGCCGCATCACCTCGTGGTAGTCGGCGGTGAGCTCCGCGAGCTCCTCTGCGGTGAGGAAGAACCCGTACTGACTGAGGTCAGAGGCTTCTTTCCACTTCTGCGGATAGCTCGGGAACGTCTCGACCCATCGGCTGACACGCTGCCAGTAGCGCTCCAGGAGCACCCTGTCGAGCGCCTGGGAGGCGAGCTCGAACTGCGGATTGTGCTGCTTGTCCACCGACCAACCGAGGTGGGTACGCCGCCACGGCCGCTGCCGGCCGCGGCCGCCGCCGGCTTCCTCGACGAAGCCGTACTTGGCGAGTTGCCGGAGGTGAAAGGAGCAGGTGGTGGGCGACTCGCCGATCAGCTCGCCGGCCTCGGTGGCGGTCAGCGGGCCCGAGGTGACGAGGACTTCCATCAGCGCCAATCGCACCGGGTGGCTGAGCGCCCGCAGCGTCTTGGCGTCGCTCAGCCTCGCCTGGTCCGGCCGAGCAGGTTCTTCAAGAGACATCTTTCGAGAGTATCATCTCGAAAGATGTGTGATGAGAGCCGGGGGTTGCTCGCGGACACCCTGGTGACAGGTGCGGGGCTCTCGGAGCCGACGCTGGTGAAAAGTCGATTGGCGCCGCATCTCCGGCTTGCCAAAGCTGGCGTCCATGCCGTCACTGCCTGAGTTTCTGCCGGGTGTCCAGCTGTGCCGTCAGTGCTACGCCGACGCGGTGCGCCCGGTGCTGGACCGGACGTTTCCCGGGTTGCCGCACACCGCCGCGCGGATCGGCCCCGGCTCCGACGTGCTGGGACACGCTGGACGATCGGCTCGGGTTCGACCCGAGGGCGGGGGATGACCAGGTTCGACTGGCTGGCGACGCCGAGCCAGCGGTTGGCGGAGACAGTCGGCGGCGAGGTGTTCCACGACGACCTCGGGTTAGGCGCCGTGCGTCGCCAGCTCGCCTGGTGCCCCGACGACGTGTGGCGGTACCTGTTGGCAAGCCAGTGGCAGCGGATCAGCCAGGAGGAAGCCTTCCCCGGACGGTGCGCGGAGGCAGGGGACGGCGCTGGCTCCGCGTTGGTGGCGGCGCGGCAGTGCCGAGACATCGCCAGGCTCGCCTTGTCAATGGCTCGGCGCCACGCTCCGTACTCGAAGTAACTCGGGACGGCGCTGCGCAGTCACCTGCCGACACTGGCTCACATGCTGGCACGGGTGACGCGCGCGACCCACTGGCCAGAGCGCGAAGCGGCCTTGGTGCGGGCGTACGGCTGGGTGGCGGAACGGCACAACGAGCTTGCTCTCACCGACCCGCTTGACCCTCGCCCACGGCCGTACTTCGACCGCCCGTACCTCACGATCGAGGGCGGCCGGTACGCCGAGGCGCTGCGCGCTCGCATCGACGACCCGTGGCTGCGTGCCTTGCCGTCGCACGGCGGGGTCGACCAATGGGTGGACTCCACCGAGATCCTGACCAACCCCCGACGCGCCAGGCCCGTGATGGCGGCGCTGCTGCGTCAGACTCCCGGCGCCTCAAGCCCGGATCATCACCTGTCGCGTGAGTCGACCGCACCGGGGTGCGCTGGTGTGGAGCCGCGCCCAAACGAGCGTTAAGCTCGATGCCGCGGGCAGCGTGGTTCGCGGCACAGGGACGGAGCAGGCGATGAAGGTGGAACGGATCCTCCCCAGCGACGAGGCCGAGGAGCTGCTCGGGCTCACCCGGGAGATCGCCGACGGCGAGCTGGCGCCGCGTGCCAGCGACTTCGAAGCCAGGGGCGAGTTCCCCCGGGAGGTGCTGCGCACGCTGGGACGGGCCGGCCTGCTCGGCCTGCCGTACCCGGAGGAGCACGGCGGCGGGGGTCAGCCGTACGAGGTCTACCTGCAGGTGCTTGAGGAGCTGGCGTACCGCTGGCTCACCGTGGCGGAGGCGGTGTCGGTGCACGTGTTGGCGTGTTTCCCGGTCGCCGGGTACGGATCCGAGGCGCAACGCAAGCAATTCCTGCCCGAGTTCATCGGGGGCGAGCTGCTAGGGGCGTACTGCCTCTCCGAGCCGCAAGGCGGGTCCGACGCCGCGGCGCTGCAGACCAAGGCGGTCCTCGACGGCGACGGTTACCGGGTGGACGGGACGAAGGCCTGGATCACCCACGCCGGTGTCGCCGACTTCTACAACATCTTCTGCCGCACCGGCGGCCCCGGGCCCAAGGGGATCTCGTGCCTGCTCGCCGACGCTGACAACCCGGGCATCCAACCGCAGCGCCCCGAACGCACCATGGGCCTGACCGGCTCACCGGTGGCGCAGATCGTGTTCGACAGCGCTCGAGTGCCCGCTGACCGGCTGATCGGCGGCGAGGGTGGCGGTTTCCGGATCGCGATGTCCGCGCTGGACAGCGGCCGTCTGGGGATCGCCGCCTGCGCGGTCGGGCTGGCGCAGGCGGCGCTGGACTACGCCGTCGCGTACGCCGCCGAACGCAAGCAGTTCGGCCACGCGATCATCGACTTCCAGGGTCTCGGGTTCATGCTCGCGGACATGGCCACCCAGATCAGCGCGGCGCGCGCGCTGACGCTTTCCGCGGCGCGGCTGCGGGACGCTGGCCGTCCGTACAGCACGCAGGCCGCGCAGGCCAAGCTTTTCGCCACCGACACCGCCATGCGAGTGACCACGGACGCGGTGCAGGTGCTCGGCGGGTACGGCTATGTGGCCGACCACCCGGTGGAGCGGTGGATGCGAGAGGCGAAGCTGCTGCAAATCGTGGAGGGCACCAACCAGATCCAGCGGATGGTGATCTCCCGGGCCCTCAGCAAGAGCTAGCCTCCCCTGGCCCTGGCCCTGACCCGCGACTCCGCGGTGCGGGGGCGCAGGGCTCGCCTCTCCCGATCCCGGCGTCGTTTGCGCCGGGCCAGCAGCAGCACGCATGTGACGGCCCCGAGCGCCACGGTGACGAGTCCTGAGCCGCCGAGCGTCGCTGCCGGGCCCAGGGCCATGATGATCGGCCCGCCCAGCGCCGTGCCCAGCGGCGATGCGGTGAGCAGCGCCGCGCTGCGGGCCGCGAGCATCGCGGCCAGGTGCCGCGGTGGCGACTTCGTTTGCATCAGCGTCACCGACAGCGCTGTGAACGGTCCATAGATCATTCCGCCGAGCGCGAAGCACGCGATGGTGACGGCCATCGGAGCGTGGAACCCGAACGGCGTGAGCGAGAGCCCCCAGCCGATCACGATGACGACCGTCACCGGCCATAGCGGCAGCCGCCGCAGCGCGCCGACTGCGAGCCCGCCGACCATCGCACCGATGCCGAACAGCATCCAGTACAACCCCAGCAGAGTGCCCGGCGCTTGCAGGTCGTCGGTGACGTGCAGTGGCAAGGCGACCTCGACCGGGCCGTAGAGCAGGTTGAAGAACCAGGTGAGCGTCAGCAACCCGAGCAGCTCAGGGTGGGACCGCAGCAACCCGAGCCCGCCCCGCGCAGCCGCCTGGTCAACGGGGGAGACGTGTCCCGACTTCGGCAGTCGGGTCCGCACGATGAGCACGGCGAGGAACATGTACGTGAGCGCGTCCAGGCCGAGCACGAGCGCGGAGCTGACGTACGTCACCAGCACACCGGCGATCGCCGGCCCGGCGATCGTGGCCGCGAAGTTGAGCGAGCCGAGCAGGGTGTTCGCGGCAAGCCGCTGCTCGTCCGGCAGCAGCTCGGCCAGCAGGGTGAACTTGCCCGCGTTGCCCCACGCGTGCAGCAGCGACGAGGCGGCGAGCAACAGCACGTACCACGGTGGCGACAGCAGCCCCGCCAGCCAGGCAAACGGCACGACACCGAGGAACACTCCGCGCGCCACATTGTCAGCAAGCAGCAGCCGCCGGGGAGACACCCGGCGCAACCGGCGGCCGAACACCAGCGCGCCGACCACGCCCGGCAACGTGTACGCAGCCACGGCGCCCCCGACCC
>JBOGDL010000132.1:0-6349 GCA_050701815.1 Micromonosporaceae bacterium
TCCCTGGGACAGGCGCTCGCGTTCCTGATCCACGCGCTCAACCCGGGGGCGGTCATCGTCGGTGGCGGCCTGGGGCTCAACCCGAGCTACCGGTCCCGGATCGCCGCAGCCGCCCGGGCCAACCTCAGCGTCAACGAGGTCGCCGAGACACCCGTTCTGGTCGCGGAACTAGGCACGTCCGCCGGTGTGGTCGGCGCCGCTCTTGCCGCCAGGTCGCACGACTGAGGCCGTCCCGGCGCCATGGGCATCCGCGTCCGCAGCTTTCCCCGAACTCAGAATCGAGATCGAACATGCAGTGGGTGCTGCTCGCCAGCGCGATATTCGTCGAAGTCTGCGCGACCCTGGCGTTGCGAGCCTCGGACGGATTCACCAAGCTGGGCTGGTCTGCGGCCACCGTGTGTGGCTACCTGCTGGCGTTCGTGTTGCTTTCCCAGGTGCTCAAGCTCGGAATGCCGGTGGGTATCGCGTACGGGGTGTGGTCCGGCGTCGGGGTGGCGCTCACCGCCGTCGCCGGCAAGCTGCTCTGGGACGACCCCCTCACCTATTCCATGGCGCTCGGCATCCTGCTGATCATTTTTGGGGTCGCTCTCGTGCAGTCCGGCGCCCCGTCGCATTGAAAAGCGACGGGGGTCGGACCTGAGTGGTCAGTGGTGACGCGGCTCAAGGCCGCCATCAGGACACCCGGAGCCGGCGTTCAGCGCAGGGCCCTGCGAACCTCGGCAAGCCACTCCGCCATCCCCCAGTACACCTCCTCGTACGCACGCACGTACGCCGCTTTGCTGTGCCCGCCCCACAAGTCGAGCTTCGTCACGATCCAGTCCGCCAGCGCCGTGTTGAGGGCCTTGTGCTCGTTCTGCGTGACCACCACGGCAACAGCCTGGTCGGTCGGCAGGCCGAATTGTCTGAGCACATGCTCCTCGACGATGTGGTGCGCCTGATACCTCCCCTCGAACCCGAGCGTGACGGCCTGCAACGCGTCGTACGGCGCCATGATTCCTCCCCGCCGGCGGAACATCAGCGCCACCTGCTCGGAGCCGTGTCTCGCCTTCATCGCCTCGACAATTTCGGGGGTCAGGTCCCGCAGCACGATCGGCGCTTTCGCCGCCTTGATCAGTCGCACAGCCACCCTCGCCGCTTCCGGTGGCGCAAGGGTGGCGAGGGGAGGCATGCGTCCGCTACCAGGCGGCGGCGATCCTTTCCTGACGGAAGCCTTGAGGGGCGTCTTGACGGCGCCCCTGCTGTGTTGCGCGGCCGCCGCGCCACGTTCCGCGGCCGAGGTGGCCCGCCCCGCCGTGGCCGCCTCTCCGGTGGCCCGCAGGGCGCCGGACGGGGCGCCCGCATGAGCCAGCTCCTGGTTCAGATAGATCGGCTCGTTCACCAGACTGGTCAGCTCGTGGATCAGGCCACGACCCTGACGCTCCAGGAACTTGAGAAGACGGGAAGGGGATCCCGCCTCGATTGCTGACTTGGCGGCCGCCATGACGCGTTGGGCCGCAAGGGCGCCCCGGCCGGCTACGACTGCCTCCTGCGCTGCGTGGACGGCGCCCTGCGCGACTGGCTGAACGGCGCCCTCCACCGCGGGTCGGGCTGCTCGGGCGGCGCCCAACGCAGCCCCGGCCCCCTCGAACGCAAGGTTGAGCGCCAGCTCGCGCCCCATGTGCTCGGCCCCCGCGTGTTGCGGCTCGACCGGCACATCGGGCAGGTAGAACGGTTTCAACGCGTTCCAGAAACCGATGCCGAGGGCCTTTACGTCGCCGGGCTCGATGTGGCCCCTCCCCCCGGCGTATCGCTTGGCGTACGCCAGCTTCGCCTCGTACGAGGCCTCGCCCACGATCACCTGCTCAGCGACGGTCTGCACCGGTGGGGGATCGGCACGCCGTGGATCTCCCTCGATCGTCACCTCGGGGAGAGTCCGGACGCCCCCTTTGCGCTTGGCCCGCGCGGGGCCGGTCCCTCGCGACGCCGCGGTGACGCCTCGCTCGGACGCAGTTGGCCTGCTCATCTCGCCTCCCCGCTACTCGTCTGGGTCGACGTCGACACTGGACGCGCCCTCCACGACCACCTTCTTCTCGATCGTGGGGTCTTCGCGTTCGCCGGCCAGCAGGCGGGCCGCCATGCGCAGGTTCTCCATCTCGGCGCCGCGCGTCTCACCTTGGGCTTTCTTCACGTCGATGGCGCGGTGGGCGAGCTTGAAGTCCTCCAGGATCGGGTGGGCGCCAGGCAGCGCCTCGATGTAGAGGGATCCAGTGGGCACGACCAGCTCGTTGTTGTTGGCCTCCCGTTCCTGCAGCCGCCGGTACACCTCGATCAGGCCCTCCAGGTAGCTCAGGAACTCATCGTTCGTGGAGTGTTCGCGCAGGCAGCACACGTAGTCGGCGAACTCGGCCAGGGTCCAGTCCGCCAGCGTGTCCGGGTCGTGCAACCCGCTGAAGGGGTCGTAGTACGGGGTGGTCATGAAGTCGGTCAGGGCGTTGTCCCGCTTGAGTGGGAACATCATGTAGTTGCCCTTGAAACCCAACAGGTTGTCCAGATCGGCCACGTCGCCCAACGCGTCGTACTCGATCTTGGTGGGGTCGATGTCAACGGTGACCTTGAGCTTGTGCGGCTTGGTCCAGGTGGGCGGCACAGGCGCAGCGTCGGGATCCGGCACGATCTGGTACGCCTTCTCCCCCGTCAACCGCGGCACCGGCACGTCCCGGAGCCGGAAATACCGCTGGTCGGACGGCTCGTGGGACCAGATCGCCTGCATGTAGTAGATGATGTTGGCCTTCAGGTGCACCCTCAGCCGGGAGATCTGGGTACGCCGGTTGAGATGCTCGGAGAGCGCCTTGGTGTAGTGATTGGACATCTCCGCCACCGCCGCGGTCTCACGGTCCAGCCGTTCGCGCAGCTCACGCTCCTGGCGCTCCACCCGCTCGTACGCGTCCTTCGCGGCGTCCTCGACGATCCGGTACGACTCAGGGTTCGGGTCGTCGCTGCCCCAGAAGAACTCGTGGATGTCCACCAGGGCGCCTTCCCCGCCGGATGCCGTTTCGGCAGCGGCGTGACCCTGAATCGCCTGCTGCATCGCCTGGTACCGCTCCTGCAGCGTCCTGCGGACGGTCACCAGCTCGCCTCCCAGCTGTTCGAGCAGTTGGCGGCGCTGTTCCAGCGAGTAGTGCTGTTCCTGCAGGGCCTTCTCGTCGCCGACCACCTTGCTGGCCAGGTAGTTGATCGCCGGCACGAACGAGTCGTCCAGGATCACCCGGCGCAGGATCCAGTCGTGCGCGACGATCCAGTCCTCGTCGATCTCGTCCGGTGTGGGGAATTCTTGCGCCACCATCACCACCGGAGTCACCTTCGATAGCTTCTCCTCGACCCGGTACCGGCGCTGCAGCTCGTAGAACAGGTACGTCACCGGGAGCTCATCGTTCGGATTGGAGATCTCGCCGGACTGTTCCTCGGCGTACTCCGACGCGTCGCTGGTCTCCACCTCGACCTTGTGCTCGGAGCGGTACTCGGCGGCGGCCTTGAACACCGACTCCCGAAACTCCCGCTTGGTTTCGGCGGACTCCTTGTCTGCCTCGACGCCGAACTTCGCTGAGCCGGAGCCGTGCCACACCCCGACCTGGAAGCCGCCCTCGGCAGCGGTCTCGAAGTTGGTCCTGCCGCGTGCCTTGGAGATGATCTCCGACTCCACCCGCGCGGTCACGGTGGACTCGGTGCGCAGCGACTGCAGGCTGGAGCGCATCTCCTTCTCGGAGCGGGTCAGCTTGCGGGTGATCTTCTTGGAGTACTTGCGGACCTCCTTGGGCGCCATCGGCACCGTCTGCACCAGCTCACCGACCTGATAGGTCAACGGCGTCCACTTCTGGCGGTACGACACCAGCAACGCGAAGTTCACGCTGCGGCCGGTCGGGCCTGCGGCGTACACGTTGAACCGGTACGGCTCCTTCAGCCGCTTGCCCAACTCGTCGAGCAGCTCGTGCATCCGGTCGAAGTCCCGCGGCTCCCGCAGCTTCGCGCGGGCGTACTCGATGATCCGCTGCGCGCCATCACGCGGGTCCGTGCCGACGAAGGCGATGATCGCGCCGATTCCGGAGGTGTGCTGCGCCAGCGTGGTCAGCTGGTCCTGGTAGTCGGCCGGCAGCACGTTCCACTCCTGCTTGCTGATCCCGAACTCCTGCACCACCAGCGGCGGCGGCTCGGCGCCCCCCGCCTCGACGGTGAACCCGCCGATGCCGAACGGCAGCCAGGGCAGGAACTGCGGAGACAGGGAGTCGACGCCGGCCACCCCGCCGCTGAACAGGTACTCGTTGGGGTCCTGACCGAGCTGGACGAACTGCTCGTACAACTTGCGGCCGGTCCGCACCGCCCACTTGTCGAACAGCTCCTGCCACACCGGCGCGAATGCGATCTCCAGTCGGTGGAAGTCGTACACGGCTGGGACGTCGGCGGGACCGCTGCGCAACGAGAACCCGTCCACGTTGCCCTGCACGTCGCCGACACTGGGACGCACACCGAAGAGCACCTGCTCCTCGGGCGAGGTCATGGTGGCGGTCAGCCGCGAGATCAGGCTGCGCACGTTAGCCTGCGTGGCCTGCGGCTCGGCGGGCTGCGCCGGGGGCTTCCCCACGCCGGCGTGCAGCTTGAGCCCGCCCGCCTCCGCGGCGTCCGGCCCGGCATGCCTCGGCGGATCGCCGCCGGGCATGTCCTGGTGGTCGTGATGCTCGGGCTGCTTCGGGTCGTCGTGATGCTCGGGCTGCTTCGGGTCCAGCGCTGAGACGCAGTCGTTGATCGGCGCCAGATTCTTGCACCACTCCGCGGCCTCCCAGGTACGGTTCGCGCCGACGGCGCGCTGACCCCACAGCCGTTCCAGAGCGGCGGCAGGCACGGCGGTCAGCTCCTTGCCGTACCGCGTGGTCAGTTCGTCGAGCTGAGCCTGGGAGAACACCGCCGCGCCCTCCGCGGTCGCGGTGTTGACGCGGTTGGTGATCCCGTCCTGCACCACCTCCCGCGACACTGCGGAGATGGTCTGTTCCGGCGTCACGTACCGGCCCAGGTTGCCCTCCTCGACACCGGACAACGCCTGCATGAACCGCCCGAAGTGGCCGTCGACCTGCTGACTGAGTTGCTGGGTCGCCTGCAAACGGGTAGCGGCCACCTGACGCACGTGGGTGTCGAAGACTGCCCGGAGTTCCCGGTCCCGGGCCTGCCTGGCCAACAGCGGCGCCGGGTCGATCGGGGTGTCATCAGGTGTGTCCGGCGCCTGCACGACTCCGATCTCGATCAGCTGGTCCACAGAGATCCGGAACAAGAACGTCTCCTCCGGCGCCGGGTCGCTGCGCCCGGCGGAGACCAGCGGCTCGGGGGATGCCCCGGGCTCGCCGCTGTCGTCCGGCGGGCTCACTGTCACCACCAGGTCCCAGTCGGCCCGCAGTTCCTCTGGAACCTGGTACGTGATCTCGAACCTGCCGTCCTCCCCGGTGATCCGGGAACCGAGCCGTCGATGGATGCCGACTGCCCTGGCGCCATCAGCGCCGGCCCCAGCCCCAGCGGCGTACGCGGCCGCCACCAGGCCGACCACCGGCGCCGACGTTTCCCTGACCACTACCCGACCCAGCACCGTGCTCATCGCGCACCTCCCCATGCGGTCATCGGCCGCATGTCAGCCGATGCCGCATCTAAGACCGGCTCGTCGGAACCGTCCATCTTGCAGTCGGCTAGCGGACAGGTATCAGCTCTGAGCCACCCGGAGCGTCCTGATATGCCCACCCGACAGATCCGCAGTGAGGCCCTGCGGCACGCCGCCAAACTGTGGGAACGAATCAGCTCGACACCGGGGGACCACACCCCGGAGCCTGCAGTGCGCCACAGGGGGGCATCTTGACCCGTTGGTCTACCCGGGCGGACGTCCTGGCAGGGTCACCGGTTCACGTGTCCATGGATCACGTTCACGGGTTCAGCGGCGGTCGCCCGCCTGGAAACTCCGGCAGGTGCCGGGAGATCAGGCGTGACAGCTGGTGGATGTCGACGGGCTTGGTCACATGGTCGTTTGCCCCGGAAGCGAGGCTGCGCTCCCGGTCGCCCTTCATCGCCTTCGCGGTGACGGCGATGATCGGCAGGTCCGGATACCGCTCGTCCTCGCGAATCTTCGCGATGGCGCCGTGCCCGTCGAGGCCGGGCATCATGATGTCCATCAGCACCAGGTCGATGTCGCGGGCCCGCATCAGCGTCTGCAGCCCCGCTTCGGCGTTCTCCGCGTTGACGACCTGAAGCCCGTGCCGTTCGAGCAGCGTCCTCAGGGCGTACACGTTGCGCTGGTCGTCGTCGATGATCAGCACCTTCTCACCATGAAACGGAAGCTTCG
>JBOGDL010000133.1:0-5411 GCA_050701815.1 Micromonosporaceae bacterium
CTGCCCTCGCCCGTCGCGGCCTGGGCGAGCCCGGCTTCGAGCTCCGCGGCCACCGTCGGATCCAGCTTCTCAAAGTCCATGTCGGCCACTTACCCGTAATCACGGAACTGCATTCGGTAACTCCGCCCCACGATAGCCTGATGATCCTTCGGGAGCCCTGCCAGTTCCGGCCCCGCTTTAGCCAAGGTCAAGCCGTGCTCGGGGTGGCCGGGGCGGACGCTCTAATCGGGCTTGTTCGGGCCCACCACTTCATCGATCAAGCCGTACTCCACCGCCTGTTCCGCCGTCAGCAACCTGCCATCGGAAAGGTCGTTCTCCACCTGAGGACGAGGGTTGCCGGTCAATTCGACCAGCCGCACGATCAAGTCCTCAAGCATCTGCAGGTGTCGGCTCGCCTGTCCCACCACCTGGTCAGCGGTCCCATTCAGGTCCTTCACGCGCGGCTCAGCAAGCCGGAACCTGGCATGCGGGTACGCCATCCGCTGACCCGCCGCGGCGAGCACTCCGAGCGCGGCCCCGCCGAGTTCCCCGGTGACCACCGCGCACACCGTGACACGCATCAGATCCATTGCGTCCACCAGGGCGAACACCGCGCCGAGGTCACCATCCGGAGAGGTCAGGTGCAGCCTGATCCGACTGCTTCCCATCGCCTCGAGGGTCAGCAGCTGTGCGGCGACCCCCGAGGCGACGTTCGGTGTCAGTGGGCCATGCACCAGCACCAGGCGCTGGTCGAAAAGGCGCTCTTGGAGCCACGGATCAAGCCCTGGCTGGTCTGCCGACTCCTCCGGCCCGGCCGGCGGCGAGTACGGCGTGCGAGATGGATCTCTACGTGGAAACTCCGGCGGCACGTCAAACCGTGCGTTCACCAAGCCGCCCGTGCGGTGAGCCGCAGCTGACCTACGCAGCATCATCGGTCTGTTACCTCCCTACGCTGGAATGTGGCCCTCGGAGGTGAAGCGGACGGGCTGTCGGGCCCGAACCGCACATGAATTGGCGCGCCCACCGCCGTGGCGTACCGCTCCAGGGTCGACAGTCGAGCGTCCACCCCTCCGGACTCCAACCTGGCGACGGCTGACTGCGACGTCCCCATCCTGCGGGCGATATCTGCCTGGGACAGGCCCGCGCGTCGCCGTTGATCCACCAGCTCATCGAGCATCTCCCGACGCCGCACCGCCATCTGGCGGAACCCGGGAAGCACCGGCAGGCCGTCGTCCGACTCGACGTCGCCGGTTTCACGTGGATCTTCTGTCATCTCAGAAACGGTATATCGCTCGCCGACAAGCCACCAACCAAGAAACCGATGCCGATCAGGGCTGCGCGGCCAGCCAATGCTCGTACTGAGGGGTGTCCTCCTCGGGGACGCCTGGCCCCAGCGGCTCCAGCGGATGAACGATCCGGTACCTGCGGCGATAAGCGATCACCGCGCGCGCCCGACGCAACCACTGGGAATACTCGCCCGGCTGCGGCGGATAGCCCAGCCCGAGACTGAACCACGCTGGCGGCGCCGCCAATCGGGCGTACGCGTTGACCAGCGTGTCCACCCGGCGGTCGAGCTCCTCGTGGGCCGCTTGCGCCACCTCGAGCACGCGGCGATACCTGGTGAGGTAAACCCGCCGCCGATCGCGCCTGCGTTCCAGCTCGCGTACCCGTCGCTCTTCCCGCGTGACCTGGACCCGGATCTCCTCGATCGCGTTACGGTCCTCAGCCAGCTGCCCAGCGACCGACATCCGCTGACCAAACCGCAGCCAGGCACGCGGGTCAGCGAGCTCGGTCTCCGCGGCCTCCATCTGCTCCCGCAGCGCGCGCTCGGCCCGGCGCGCCTGGGTCAGCGCCTCACGCGCGGCAACCAGTTCCTCTTGGGACGGCTCTTCTGGGGCGCCTGCGCGCACCTTGGCGCCTTCGTCCACCTGCCGCCACATCCGCTCCTCAGCCGGCCCCACCTTGTCCAGCTGCTGCGCGAGCGTCGAGCCGACGCTGCCGGAATCGGAGTCGTACGGAGACCGACCACAGTGCTGGCAGGGTGTCGTCGCGAGTAGGTGGGCTATCTGATCTAGCACGTGCGGCGCATCAGGCACTGGCGTGAATCTTCGCAGAGGGGTCGTGGGCGGTGGCAACCCTATGACACGTGCCCAGGCGGACATCTTCCACCCCAAACCCGTCCCGGCACGGCGTTGTCGCCAGAGCCACGTTCGGAAACATCAGCCCAGGTCACCCGTACCACCGCGGTTGACACCGGGCCGAGCGACGCGCGGTCTGCCGGGAAGGGACGACCGCAGACCCGCCTACGCGAACCCATCCGAAGCGCAAGGCCGGGCGAATGGGCAGATTCCGCGCGAACCAAGAGAGACGGCAAAGGCCGTTTCAGCAAAACCTGCCGCCAGAAAAGAGAATCCGACTGGGAGGAGATTTAACTGTCTGTGAGATTTCCGCAAGATCAGGCGAAATTCGACGCTAAAGGCCAAAGCCGACCACTTAATCGTCGTTAGGGGAAGCCTCCTTTTTAGCACTGTTGATCACGCTTTTTCAATGCCTGTACGAAGCGCGAAAACCCGAATACAGTGCCATTCACGCTCACACACCACATGGCCGCCTCTCAGGTCACCGCCCCCGCCCCAGGTAGCACCACCACAGATCAGCTCTTTCGCACCCAATTAGGGGTGTCGGCGACCTGCGCACCTCAGGCGGCCCATCGGGTCACACGGCGCCATCCGCGTCATGTGCCCAGACAGGGGAGGTCTCGGTATGAGCTCAACCAGAGGCCTGAGTCGCCGAATAATCGGTGGACTCGGGTTCACAGCGGCGGTGTTGACCGCCGCCGCCTTCACCGGAACGCCCGCGCAGGCGGCCGAAGGTGACATCCGTGGCGCTGATCACAAGGACGCGATAGCCGGCAGCTACCTCGTTGTCCTCAAGGACGGCGCCAGCGCCAACTCGGCCACGGTGGCGAAGCGGCACGATGCCAAGGTCACGCACACGTACAAGGCTGCGATCAAGGGCTACGCGGCGAAGATGAGCGAGGCGCAAGCCAAGCGCACCGCCGCCGACGCCGCAGTCGCATACGTAGAGCAGGACCGGGTGGTCAAAGCGGTCGGAACCCAGAGCCCGACCCCGTCATGGGGCCTGGACCGGATTGACCAGCGCGACCTGCCGCTGAACAACAGCTACACGTACCCGAACACGGCCTCGAACGTCACCGCGTACATCATCGACACCGGCATCCGGATCAGCCACTCCGACTTCGGCGGCCGGGCCACCTGGGGCACCAACACCGTTGGGGATGGCAACAACACCGACTGCAACGGGCACGGCACCCACGTGGCCGGCACGGTCGGCGGCAACGCCTACGGTGTGGCCAAGGGCGTACGCCTGATCGCCGTCAAGGTGCTCGACTGCAACGGCTCCGGCAGTCTCGCCGGCGTCACCCAGGGCATCGACTGGGTGACCTCGCACCACACCTCCGGCCCTGCCGTGGCGAACATGAGCCTCGGCGCCTCCGGCAGCAACGCCACCATGGAGAACGCAGTCCGGAACGCGATCGCCGATGGCGTCACGTACGCCCTCGCTTCGGGTAACTCCAACTCCGACGCCTGCAACTTCACCCCGGCGCGGACTCCGGAAGCGATCACGGTGAACGCGAGCACCAGCAGCGACGCGCGGGCCTCGTTCTCCAACTACGGCACGTGCACCGACATCTTCGCCCCGGGCCAGAGCATCACCTCGGCCTGGAACACCAGTGACACCGCGACCAACACCATCAGCGGCACCTCAATGGCGAGCCCGCATGTGGCCGGCGGCGCCGCGCTCTACCTCGGCGCGAACCCGTCCGCCAGCCCGGCCGCGGTGCAGACCGCAATGAAGAACAACGCCACCAAGAACAAGATCACCAGCCCGGGCAGCGGTTCGCCGAACAACCTGCTCTTCGTCGGTGAGGGCGGCGACCCCGAGCCGCCAACCGGCTGCGCGGCCACCAATGGCAACAACGTCGCGATCCCGGACCCGGGCACCGCGACCAGCAGCATCGCGATCAGCGACTGCGCCCGTAGCGCGTCATCCAGCTCCACTGTCGAGGTGCACATCACCCACACCTGGCGCGGTGACCTGGTGATCGACCTGCTGGCGCCGGACGGCACCGCGTATCGGCTGAAGAACAGCGATCCCTGGGACTGGGACCCGGACGTGCACGCGACGTACACGGCGAACCTGTCCTCTGAGGCGGCGCAGGGCACCTGGACGCTTCGCGTGCAGGACGTCTACTCGGCCGACTCCGGCACCATCGACTCCTGGACGCTGACCGTCTGAGAGTCAAACTGATCTAACCGACCTGGGGAGAGACGCGGCCCCGGCGCCACACCGGCGCCGGGGCCGCACCATTGCAACGAGCATGTCTCCGACGGCCCCGCCCCGCTCCACCGGCCGCCCGCTCCCCTGACCGCCCCGGCTTCACCGGGCTGGGTGGCCGCCACCGCTGGCGAGCCGCCACCCGTACGGCAGGATCGAGCGATGACGATTGACCCGAAGATCGAGCTGCACGTGCACCTCGAGGGCACGATCCGGCCCGGCGCGCTGCTGCGGTTCGCCCGGCGAAACGACGTCACACTCCCCGCGGACACCGAGCCGGAACTCGCGCGAATCTACGAGTTCCGCGACTTCCCGCACTTCCTCCAGGTGTGGGTGATGACGACGAACTGCCTCCGCACCGCCGACGACTTCCGGCAGGTGGTGGTGGATTACGCCGCGGAGGCGGCCGGGTACGGCGCCGTCTACCTCGAAGGGATCTTCTCGCCGGCGGAACGGATTGAACGGGGCGTGGACGGCGACGAGCTCTTCACCGGTTACACCGAAGGCGCCGTCGAAGCCTGGGAAAAGCACGGCGTCAGGGTGCGATTCACGCCCGACCTGTACCGCAGCATGCCGGACCTGACGATCGCCGATCAGGTGGTCGAGCTCTGCGCCAAGTACGCCGACCGGGGCGTGGTGGGTCTGGGCGTCGGGGGGCTGGAGACCGCTGCGCCGCTGGCGCGCTTCGCCAAGTGCCTCAAGATGGCTCGGGACGCCGGTCTTGGCCTGGCGCCGCACGCGGGCGAAGCCGCTGGCCCGGATTCGGTCGCTGAGGCGCTCTCGTACGGGCCGGCGCGAATCCGGCACGGGATCCGTGCCGTGGAAGACCCGGCGTTGCTGGCTGAGATCGCAGCTCGTGAGGTGGTCTTGGATGTCTGCCCGACGTCGAATCTGCGCACCCGGGTGGTGACCGACCTCGCGGCGCACCCGTTGCCAGCGCTGGCGGCGGCGGGAGCGCTGTGCTCGATCTCCACCGATGACCCCGCGATGTTCGGCGCCGACCTGGGCCGGGAGTACGAGTTGGCCGCCCAGCTGGGAGTCCCGCCCCGGGACGCGTACCGCGCCGGCGTGGC
>JBOGDL010000134.1:0-26372 GCA_050701815.1 Micromonosporaceae bacterium
CCAGCGCGGCGGATCGAGGTGAGCGACTCCACGATCGCGGGCTCACGGTCCACCAAACCCGCAGCCGCAGCGGTTTCGATCATGGCGTACTCGCCGGAGACCTGGTACGCCGCGACCGGCACGTGCACGGCTTGCCGTACCGCGCTGATCACGTCCAGGTACGGCATCGCCGGCTTCACCATCACGATGTCAGCGCCCTCGGCGACATCCAGCGCCACCTCGCGCAGCGCCTCCCGCAGATTCGGCGGATCCTGCTGGTACGTCTTCCGGTCGCCCTGCAGCGTGGACTCGACCGCGTCCCGGAACGGCCCGAAGTACGCGGACGCGTACTTCGCCGAGTACGCCAGCACCGAGGTGCTCGCAAAACCAGCCGTGTCCAACGCGGAGCGGATGGCGCCGACCTGGCCGTCCATCATCCCGCTCGGGCCCAGCACGTCCGCGCCCGCCGATGCCTGGGCCACCGCCATCTCGGCGTACCGCCGGAGGGTTTCGTCGTTGTCGACCTCGCCGTCAGGGGTGAGGACTCCACAGTGGCCATGGTCGGTGAACTCATCCAGGCACAGGTCGCTCATCAGCACGGTCGAGCCGCCGACCTCGGCGGACAGATCCCGCAATGCCACGTTCAGGATGCCGTCCGGGTCGGTGGCGCCTGAGCCGACGGCGTCCCGCCGCGCCGGCACCCCGAAGATCATCAAGCCGCCGACACCGGCCTGCACGGCTTCGGCGGCAGCCTTGCGCAGCGACTCCCGGGAATGCTGCAGCACTCCCGGCAGCGAGGCGATCTCACGAGGCTCGGTCAAACCTTCGCGTACGAACATCGGCAGCACCAGCTCCGCCGGGTGCAGCCGGGTCTCCGAAACCAACCGGCGCAGCGCCGGGGTGCGCCGCAGCCGCCGTGGCCTCACCGTGGGGTATTCACCGGTCATCGCCCAACCCTACGACCGTCCCGCCGGGACGGGGCGGGCGGTTGCCTCATCGCGGGTCAGCCAGCTCGCGGTGGCTCGCCGTAGCAGTGAAACCAGCAACACCACGGCCGTGGCCAGCCCCACCAGCACCAGCCCGCTCAACGCTGGCGGGTACCACGGCGCTCCGATCGTCAGCATGTCGTGGTGCAGTTCCCCGTTCCAGCCCAGCGGGTTGTAGACAAGCGCCGTGATGAAGACGATCACGGCGTACCCGCAAGTGAACCCGCCTGCCACCAGCAGCGTGGCCGCCCGCCGCAGCCGACCCCGCCACACCGCCCAGGCGCCGAGCGCGGCGGCCCACGCGAGCGGTCCCAACGCGGCAGCGATCAACGCGGCAGCCGTGCCCGCGGCCTCGCGAGCCTCGGCTAGCTCTTGCGCGGGGTTAGTGACCCAGGGATCCACCTGGGCATCCGCGAGCCCGGGGCCCAGCGCCAGGTAGTTGACAGCGACGATCAGCCCGGCGGCGCCTGCCACCGCGACCCCGGCGATCGCGGCGACCCGCGCCGCCGGGGCGCGGCCGACCGGGCCCATTTGGGAGCCGGCGGCGGCACGCAGCCAGTCCGTCATGGAACGGCGGGCCAGTTGGCACACCGCGCCCAGCAGGCACACCGCCAGCAGCGCGAGCAACACCCTGCGGGCCGAGCTGTGCCAGACCGGCCCCGGCGCCATCTCGGAGGTCGCGAAGTCGCAGCCGTGGCAGGACACCGTGAACACCAGCGGGCTGGTCTCGTACACCCACATCAACAGCGGCAGCGAACCCGCGGCGAGCAGGCCACAGAGCGCGAGCGCCGCTGGCCGCCCCCGCCGCACCATCCAGCCGATGGCGGTCAACCCCGCTGCGAGCAGCAGCAACGGCGCCGCCGCAGTGGTCAACCAGGCGGTGGCCTGAGGCTGGTGGGGCCACACCACCTTCACCCGAGCCAGCTGCTCCGGATCCGGGTACGCCACAGCCGGGCCCTGCCGCAGCACCTGCCCGTACGCCAGCGCGTCAACCGCAACCAGCAACACAACGGCGCCGGCCGCTGCCCACAGCAGCCAGGTCGCGGCGCGTGCCGGCGTCATGCGCGGCACACTAGCGAACCCCCGCTAGCCAGACCTGGCCGTAACGCCGGAGCCGGAGCGGGCCCAGCGCTGCCGAAACAGCTGCTGGGCCCGCCTCCTGTTGAGAACTAGTGCGCGGCTACCGGAACCGCAGCGCGGTCGGGCCCTGCACCTTGGAGCCACGGCGCTGTTTCGCGGGCATTTCCGCGAGCTTCACACGCAACTCAACCGCGTAGTTCGCCACCGCCTCCACCAGGTCCGGCACGCTCGCGTGGTCGGGTTGCACGTCCACCCGCAGCCCGAACTCACGAGCCGTCTCGGCGGTCTTCGGGCCGATGCAGGCGACCACTGTGCGAGCGTGCGGCTTGCCCGCGATGCCCACCAGGTTGCGCACCGTGGAGGACGAGGTGAACAGCACCGCGTCGAAACCACCGCTCTTGATCGCGTCCCGGATCTGCGCCGGCGGCGGCGCCGCCCGCACCGTCCGGTACGCGGTGACGTCGTCCACCTCCCAGCCGCGTTCGGTCAGGCCCGCGACCAGGGTCTCGGTGGCGATGTCGGCGCGGGGCAGCAGCACCCGGGTGACCGGGTCCAGCACCGAGTCGTGCGGTGGGAAGTCCGCCAGCAGGCCGTCGCTGGACTGCTCCTCGGACGGCAACAGCTCGGGCTGGATCCCGAAGGAACGCACCGCCTCGGCCGTGGCCTCGCCGATGCAGGCGATCTTCACGCCGCCGAAATGCCGGGCGTCCAAACCGTGCTCGGTGAACTTCTCCCACACCGCGCGCACCGCGTTGGTCGAGGTGAACACCACCCAGGCGTACCGGCCGTCGACCAGGCCCTTGATGGCGCGTTCCATCTGGGCCGGGGTGCGAGGCGGCTCCACCGCGATGGTGGGCACCTCGCTGGCGATCGCGCCGTGCACCCGCAGCCGGGAACTCATCGCCCCAGCTTGTTCCTTGGTACGGGGGACCAGCACCTTCCAGCCGTACAGCGGCCGGTTCTCCCACCACCCCAGATGGGGACGCTGCGAGACGCTGTCGCCGACCGTGATCACGACGCGGCCCGCGAAGCCGAGCGCGGCCTCCACGAAGCTGTCCGTGGTGGACGTGATGGTGTGCTGGGTGTCTCCGGTGCCGTCTCCGGTGACCGCGACGGCGGTGTTCGGGGCCACGCCCGCCACCAGCAGGCCGTCCCGGACCCCGCCGAGCTCGCCGGAGTCCACGGTGATCGCAACCGCGGCGTGCGGCAGCACCGCCGCCAAGCCGTCGAAGTCAAGCGCAGCGACGTCCTCGGCGCTGGCCTGCACCCGGAGCCCGCCCAGCGGCATCCCGGCGTAGCTGGTCACCGCGTCGGCGTGGCTCACCCCCGGGATCACCTCGAACGGCACCGCGGTACGAGCCACCGCCTGCACCTCCTTGACCACCGACTCGTGCCCGTACGGGTCGCCTGCCACCAGGCGCACCGCGTGCAGCCCGGAGCGGGCGGCGGACAGCAGCACCTTGGCGATGTCGCCCGGCGCACCCTCGGCCGGGTCGATTTCGGTTTCCGGCCTGGCATCGGCGCGCACCAGGTCAAGCAGCGCGGTGGAGGTGCCGCGGTCGTGCACCACCCGGTCGGCAAGGCCGATGGCGTCGTTGGCGCGACGTGTGAGCAGCGCGGGGTCCCCTGGGCCAGCGCCGATGAAACTGATCCGGCCGACTGCTCTGCCGGCCTGCGCGCCCCCGTTGGCGCCTGCGGTGTTGTGACGGGTCATCTCGTACTCCCCAACAGTGAATCCGCGCCAGCGTCGAGCAGCATGGCGGCCAGCCGCCTGCCGATCGTCTGGGCATCAGATGGCGTTCCGGTGTCGGATAGCCGTACGGCCTCAGTGCCGTCAACGGCGATCACGGCGCCGCGCAGATAGATCTCGGTTTCTACCTCGTCTTGTGGGTCGAGCCCCTCATCCAGATAGGGCTCGGACACCTCGGCGAGCGCCCCGACCGGGGCGCTGCAGCCGGCCTCCAGAGTCGCGAGCAGCGCGCGTTCGGCGGTGACCGCGGCCCGGGTGGCTGGGTCATCCAGGGCGGTCAGCTCCTCCGCCAAGGCGGTGTCGGTCGAACGGCACTCCACGGCCAGCGCCCCCTGCGCCGGAGCCGGCAACATCAGCATCGGATCGATCCGCTCGGTCGCCTCGTGCAGCCGATCCAGCCGGGCCAGGCCCGCGGCGGCCAGCACCACCGCGTCCAGCTCGCCGTCGGTCACCTTCCGGATCCGGGTGTCGACGTTGCCGCGGATCGGCACGCATTCCAACCCGTAACCGAGGGCCAGCAGCTGCGCCACCCGGCGCGGCGCCCCGGTGCCGATCCGGGCCCCGAACGGCAGCTCCGCCAGGGTCATCCCGTCCCGCGCCACCAGCACGTCCCGTGGGTCGGCGCGCTCCGGGATCGCGGGAATCGTCAGGCCATCCGCCGGGGCGGTCGGCAGATCCTTGTACGAGTGCACGGCGAGGTCGATCTCACCGGCGAGCAGCGCGTCCCGCAGCGCGGAGACGAACACCCCCACCCCGAGCTGCGCCACCGGCGCCGTGGAACGGTCACCGCTGGTGACAATCTGGACCAGCTCGACGTTGCGGCCGGTCGCCTTGCACGCCAGCTCGGCGACCGATTCGGCCTGCGCGGTGGCGAGCGCGCTGCCGCGGGTACCCAAGCGGAGCGGTCTGGAGTTCATTGCTCGCCCCCCTCGTTGATCACCGGCGCGTTCAGCGCCTCGGCGGCGGACGCGCCGTTCAGGTCCAGCCCGAACAGCTCGCGAAGCGCGTCGGCGTACCTGGCCCCGCCGGGCTCGCTGGCGAGCTGGCGGATCCGCACGCTCGGGTGATGCAGCAGCTGTTGCACCACCCGGTGCACCGCGTGAGCCACCTCGGAACGCTGCTCGTCGGTCAGGTCAGGTCGGCGCTGCCGGAGCCTGCGCAGCTCGGCGGAGACCACATCGTCGGCTCGGGAGCGCAACGCGGCCACGGTCGGGGCCACATCGCCGCTGCGCTGCGCCGCCAGGTGAGAATCCAGCTCATCGGCGATGATCGCCTCGGCGGCCTGTAGGTCGCCGGCGGTGACCTGGTCGACAGCTTGGGCAAGCTGCTCGATGCCGATCAGCGCCACTCCGGGCAGATCAGCGGCCGCGGGATCGATGTCACGCGGCAACGCCAGGTCGAGCAGCAGCAGCGGCCGGCCCGTCCCACGCGCCTGTGCCGCTTCGGCGACCAGGTCGGCCGACAGCACGTGCCCGGACGACGCGGTGGCGCTCACCACCACGTCCACCTGCCGCAGCGCCTGGCCCAGGTCCGCGAACCGGGTCGGAACCGCCTCGTACGCGGTGGCCAGCCGGGCCGCCCGGGCCAGGTTGCGGTTGGCCAGCAGCAGCTCGCTGACGCCGGCCCGGCGCAGGTTGGCCAGCGCCAGTGAGCCCATCGCGCCGGCGCCCACCACCAGGGCGGGACGGCCGGCGAGTTCGGCGCCGAACCGCTCGGCGCCCAGTCGCAGCGCGGCGGTGACGGCGTTCTGGCCGGCGCGGTCGATGCCGGTCTCGGCGCGCACCCGCTTCCCGGCACGCAGCGCGTGTTGCGCCAACTCATGCAACAGCCGGCCCGGCGTTCCCTGCTCCACCGCGACCGCGTACGCGTCCCGGAGCTGGCCCAGCACCTGGTTCTCGCCCACCACCATCGAGTCCAGTCCCGCCGCGAGTCGGAACGCGTGCTGGGCGGCCTCGGTGTCGTAGTAGACGTACAGGTGGTCGGCGAGCTCCGCTCGGGTCACCCCGGCTCGTGCCGAGAGCAGATCGGCGATCTCACTCAGGGCCCCGTGGAATGCGCTGACGCCGGCGTACACCTCGACCCGGTTGCAGGTCGAGAGCACCATCGCCTCGTCCACATGGTTGCCCCCGAGCAGCTGCGCGAGCAGCTCGGGTGTTTCCGCGGGCGACGTCGCGACCCGCTCCAGCAGCGAAACCGGGGCGGTCCGGTACGAGAGCCCCACCACAAGCACGTTCACGGGCACACCTCGTCACTCACTCCCCCACCGCTTCCTCATCGAGGATGCCATCTGAAGTCCGATTCGGGTTTGAGGTGGTTTCTGCCGCGCCGAGAGCGGTGTCTCCAGTTGCGCCGTCCTGCACCGGAAGCGACGTGACCACCGAGGTCAGCGCGGCGGCCTTGCGGTTCTCGTGGAAGGACAGGATCTGCAGCTCGATCGCAAGGTCGACCTTGCGCACGTCGACGCCGTCGGGCACGTTCAGCACGCAGGGGGCGAAGTTCAGGATGCTGGTCACACCGGCCTCGACCAGCTCATCGGCGACCCCCTGCGCGGCGTGCGCGGGCGTGGTGATCACGGCGATGGCGATCCCTTCGGAAGCGACCACCTCGGCGAGGTTCGACAGGTCATTCACCGCCAGGCCGTTGATCCGCTCGCCGCGGCGGGTCGGGTCCGCGTCAAACAGAGCGGCGATCCGGAATCCACGGCTGGCGAAGCCGGCGTATCCAGCCAGGGCGTGCCCCAGGTTTCCGATCCCCACCAGCGCCACGCCGCGGCTGGAGGTGAGCCCGAGCACCAGCTCAATCTGGCCGGTGAGCCGGCTGATGTCGTAGCCGACGCCGCGGGTGCCGTACGAGCCCAGATGGGACAGGTCCTTGCGCAGCTTGGCGGAGTTCACGCCGGCGGCAGCGGCGAGGGCCTCGCTGGACACGGTGTCGTGGCCGGTGTCGGCGAGGTGGTGCAGGGCCCGGAGATATTCCGGGAGACGGGCGATGGTCGCCTCGGGGAGGTCTGGCACGGGTGGGGCCACCCCGGCGGGCTGATCTGTCTGGCTACGCTGACTCATCTAATCGTTGATATCCGGGTTGTGAGGATCGACTCGATGGCGCCGCGGCGCCGACCCCAAATCGGGGTCAGTCGTGCGGTGTGCTAAACCGTGGCCACCGGTGAGACAGGGTAGGCGCTTGTGAAGCCGTGCACAAATCGCGATCTTGAAATTGATCGCTGCCTAAATCTCGCCGCGGCCGCGTTCTGACGCCGCCGCCGCAGCACGTCCAACCTGCGAATCCACGTCCGCTCCTGGCAGCGGGCGCACCCAGAGGCGCCGCGGTCGATGTGCGCAAGCTCGCAGCAGCCACCGGCATCCCCGCATTGAACCCAACCCACGCCGCGGGCGCGACGCCATGGCAGCGGCGTCACGCCCGCGGCGCGATGTGGGCCGGGCGAACGTACGGTGATCACAGCGCCAGGCGGCTGACCGTCCGTTCCCCGTACGAGATCATCAGGGAACCGGGGTGAAGTCTCGTGCCGCGATGAAGTCCGGCCGGGGGCTGGTCGCGACGTACGGGTCGACCAGGGTGTTCTCGGTGCTGTTGTACGCGATGAACACGTTCGAGCGCGGGTACGGCGTGATGTTGCTGTTGGACCCGTGCATGGCGTTGGAGTCGAATATCGCCGCTCCGCCGGCAGGCCCGGTGAGCATCTCGATGCCGTGCCGGTCGGCCAGCGCCTTGAGGCTCTCCTGGTCAGGTGTGCCGGTGCCGTGGTCGAACAGCGACTCCTTGGGGTGCTCATCGTCGGACGTGTCGTCCACGCAGGACACGAACGTCTGATGCGAGCCCGGCATGACCATCAAACTGCCGTTGTACGTGTGATTCGCCGTCAACGCGATGGACACCACCACCGCCCGCATCTGCGGCATCCCGTCCTCGGCGTGCCAGGTTTCGAAGTTGGAATGCCAGTAGAAGTCCTTGCCGGTCAGACCCGGCTTGTAGTTCACCCGGCTCTGGTGCACGTACACATCAGAGCCCAGGATCTGGCGCACCCGGTCCACCACCCGCGGGTCGTGGGCGAGTTCGCTGAACACTTCGCTGATCTTGTGCACCTCGAAGATGGAGCGCACCTCCTGGGTGTCGCGGTCCAGCACGGTGCGGGAATCTGCGAAGCAACGCGGGTCCATTGCCAGGCGGTCGAGCTCTTCTGAGTAACGCGTGACGTCCTCGGCGCTGACGAGCTGCTCCTCCGTGAGGTAGCCGGCGTCGTCAAAGTGCTTCAAGGTGTCGGCGTCCAATGGCCCGCCCACGCCACCCCACACTGTGGGCTCGCGGCGAGGCAGCAAAGCGGGCTCCCGCTCGCCACGGGTGGGATAGTGGTCGGTTGTCATCGGTCTCTCAGCGGTGACTGTCATGCCGATGCCTCCTCAGGCTCCGCGATCGCGGAGCCTTTGCGCTGGGTTTCAGCGACGTCAGGGTCGATGGTGGCGTCCGCGATCTCTGGCTCGACGATCAACGGGTACACGCCGTTCTCGTCGTGGACCTCGCGTCCGGTGACCGGGGGGTTGAACACGCACACCATCCGAAGCTGAGTGATCGCTTTCAGGGTGTGGTGCTCGTGACCGTCCAATAGGTACATGGTCCCGGGCTCGATCCAGTGCTTCTCGCCGGTCTCTTGGTTGACGAGCTCGCCGGTGCCTTCGACGCAGTAGACCGCCTCGATGTGGTTGGCGTACCACATCGCTGTCTCGCTGCCCTCGTACAGGATCGTGTCGTGCAGTGAAAACCCGACCCGCTCCTTGGCGAGCACCAGGCGCCGGCTCTTGAAAGTCGGGGCGTCGACGTCCCTGTCGGTGCCCACAATGTCTTTCAGCGTGCGTACGATCACCGTCGCTCCTTCGCGTCTCGTCGACTGGGGGTGGCGCTGCTCGCGGCTGGCTATCCGGCCCGGGCTGCCCGCACCGAGTCGGCCATGATCTCCAGACCGGCGTCGAGCTCGTCATCCGTGATGGTCAGCGGCGGCAGCACCTTGGCCACTTCGCCGAGCGGGCCTGAGGTCTCGATCAGCAGGCCCCGGTCGAACGCGGCGGCGCACACCTTGCCCGCCAGGCCGGGGTCGTCGGCGGCGAAGCCCCAGACCATTCCGCGGCCGCGCTTGTTCGCGCCGATCGCTGCGTGCTCGGCGACCATCTTGTCCATCGCGATCGAGATCCGGTCGCCCTTGGCGGCCGTCTGCAGCGCGAACGCGTCGTCGCTCCAGAACTCCTCCAGCGCGACGGTCGCGGTGACGAAGGCCGGATTGTTGCCCCGGAACGTGCCGTTGTGCTCGCCCGGCTCCCAGACGTCCAACTCGGGCTTCATCAGGGTCAACGCGAACGGCAGCCCGTACCCGGAGAGGGACTTGGACAACACCACGATGTCCGGGGTGATGCCCGCGATCTCAAAGCTGAAGAAGGGCCCGGTGCGGCCGCAGCCCATCTGGACGTCATCGACGATCAGCAGGATGTCGTGCCGCTTGCAGACCTCGGACAGCTCGCGCAGCCATTCCGGACGGGCGACGTTGACGCCGCCTTCGCCCTGCACAGTCTCCACGATGATCGCGGCGGGCAGGTCCAACCCGCTTCCGCTGTCCTCCAGCAGCGCGTTCAGCCACACGAAGTCCGGGGTCTGGCCGTCCAGGTAGTCGTCGTACGGCATCGGCATCGAGTGCTGCAGCGGCACCCCGGCGCCGCGTCGCTTCATCGAGTTGCCGGTGACCGCCAGCGCCCCCAGCGACATCCCGTGGAACGCGTTGGTGAAGCTGAGGATGGTTTCCCGGCCGGTCACCTTGCGGGCCAGCTTCAGCGCGCTCTCCACAGCGTTGGCGCCTGTCGGGCCTGGGAACTGCACTTTGTACTCCAGGCCGCGAGGCGCCAACACGATCCGCTGGAACGTCTCGAGAAGCGTCCGTTTAGCGGTGGTGTGCATGTCCAACGCGTGGGTGGGGCCGTCGGACTCCAGATAATCGATCAGCGCCCGTTTCAGCACCGGGTGGTTGTGCCCGTAGTTGAGCGTGCCGGCGCCGGCGAAGAAGTCCAGGTAGTCGCGGCCGTTCTCATCGTGCATGTGGCTTCCCTGGGCCCGTGTGAAGACGGTGGGCCAGCCACGGCAGTAACCACGTACTTCCGATTCGAGGGTCTCGAATACGTTCATGATCTTCTCCCTGATTGGGCGACGGCCGGCTGTGGGTGAGCCGGGGCGTCGCTGACACGGATGCGTCCTTCTGTGCCGCCCTGACGGGCGGAGTTGGTCAGCTGCTGAACGGTCCGATTCGGAACAGCACCTCCTCCTGGTGCGAGTTGGTGTCGGGCGCGGTGGGATTGGATTCGGCCGGTGGAAACATGGCAGCGGTGAACAGCACCCGGTCGTTGACCATGGGGGCCTTGCGGGACCGGGCGAACGCCCCGAACAACGCGGTTGAAGCCGTGTTGTCGGGTGTCACGCTGCATTCCAGATAGCGGCAGCCGAGGGGCTGCAGGCGGTCGGCGAGCGCCTGCAGCATGCCGACCCCCAACCTGCGGCCTCGGTACGCGTCGTCGACGGCGACCTGCCAGACGAAGACGGTGTCGGGAGAATCAGGACGTAGATACCCGAAGACAAAGCCCGCCGTACGACCGTCCACACGCGCGACCACCGACGTGTCGGCGAAATGCGACGCGCAGAGCAGGTAGGTATACGGAGAGTTGAGATCGAGCGTTTTCGAGTCTCGAGCCAACCGCCACAGATCAGCGCCGTCAGACGGGTTTGGGCTCTCGAAGACTGGGGCCGAGTCGGTGTGGATATGGCTCCCGCCTTGGCCCCGAGCGTCGGACGTGTCTGTTGCGGACATGTAAATCGAACCTAGCAGGCACCAAGATCAACTTCGAATATCAGCAGGGCCGTGAACAGCGGTTTCGATGTTTCTCACAGATATGTCCGGAATCCTGACGACGCTGTGTACGGGCCGCCTTGGCATGGTGACCGGCCTGTTTCGACACACCGAGCGGGCTGCGGCGAGCGGCTGTTACACCTGAAAGCCAGCGTGTTATGCCGCTGTTAACCGGCTTTGGGGGGTGGCTGGGGTGGAGCTTCCGGGACCGCTGATCGACTACGCTCGGTAGCGTCGGGGCGATTTGAATGTGACCTAATTCACAATAACCGAGGGCACTCAAATAATGTCTGATTTCCGCTAATCGGGCTTGGCTGAGGCTGAATCAGCGCTGGTCGCGCGGCACTGCGCGACTGTTCGATTCCGGCCGCGGGTGAGTCGGACCGCTCCCGGCCCCCGAGTCTGTGCGCCACCCCTCGCGGCCGGCTATCGCGCGTCGCGAGGCACAGCTGTGGGTAGACGGGCGGGTGTGGTGAATGGGCCGCCCGACGATCCATGCGGCCGGGGCGCGTCAGGTGGAGAGATCGCGAAGCAGGCGATGTTCCTCGACCCGCCAATACCCGTGCTCCCGTCCATCCAGAAGCACCACCGGGATTCGATCGCCGTACTCCCGCTCCAGCTCGACATCGGTGCTGATGTCGACCTCCTCCCAGCGCACGCCCGAGGCCGCCGCCACCCGAGCCATCGCCTCTCGCGCCGGCCCGCAGAGCCCACACCCAGAACGGGTGAGCAGCCGTACGAAGTGCTCCGATCCACCCTCCGGAAGGTTCGCGGGGCTCGGATCGGGCTCAGGCGCTTGCGGCATCCGGGGCATCCTTCCGGAACTGTGGCAGCCCGTCCCGCAGCAGCGACTTGCGGATCTTCCCCGTCACCGACCGGGGCAGCTCCGACACGAACCCGATGGAACTGGGCTGCTTGAACCGCGCCAGGCGTTGGCCACAGTGGGCGATCAGGTCCTCGGCGGTCACCTCCGCGGCGGGGTGGCGCACCACGTACGCCTTGACGGCCTCTCCGGTGCGCTCATCCGGCACCCCCAGAACGGCAGCCTCGGCCACCGCGGGATGCTCGCAGAGCACCTGCTCCACCTCCCGCGGATACACGTTGAAGCCTGACACCAGCACCAGTTCCCGGAGTCGGTCCACCAGGAACAAGTCGCCATCGGCGTCCGCGTACGCCAGGTCAGCGGTGGGCCACCAGCCATCCTGGTCCGGCCCGTCCCGCCCATCCGGCCAATACCCGGAGAACAGGTTCGCGCCGCGCGCCCACACCTCGCCGGGGTCGGTGCCCGGGGTGGCGTCCTCGTCGTCCTCGTTCAGCTCGATGGTCTGCCCATCCAGGCCGACCAACTTGACCTCGACTCCTGGAATCGGCCGACCCACCGAGCCGGGCTTGGGGGTGGGGCTCATCAGAGTGCTGGTCAACACCGGAGCTGTCTCGGTCAACCCGTAGCCCTCGAACACGCTGTGCCGGGTCGCCTCAGCGAACCGGCGGTGCGCCGTCTCGTCCAACGGGGCGGACCCGCTGGTGGCCACCCGCACACTGGCGAAGGCCTCCGCGACACCGTCCAGATGTGACCAGGCCAGGTACATCTGGGGCACCCCCAGCACGCAGCTGACCTGGTGCCGGTGCACCTGCTCCAAGGCGTCATCCGGATCAAAGCGTTCCAGCAGCACTCCGGTGCATCCGTGCTGGGCGATCGCGTGCAGGCCGGGCCCGAGCCCGTACGCGTGGAAGAGCGGCAACGCGAGCAGCACCACGTCGGTGGGCCCGAGCACTCGAGGCTGGATGTCGTCGAGCTGGTCGAGGTTCGCCAGCAGGTTCCGATGCCGCATCATGGCGCCTTTGGGGCGGCCTTCGGCCCCGGAGGTGTAGAGCAGCACCGCCAGGTCGTCGCCGCTGGTGGCCGAGGCGACTGGCTCGTCTCCGTCGACGGCCAAATCGTCCAGGCTGGGTTGGTCTGGTTCGCGAGACTCGTCGCAGACGTAGATGTCTTTCAACGCCGGAGTCTCGGCTGTCGCCGCCGTCGCCTCCTGCGCCGCGTCCGTGGTCGCGATCAGCACCGAGGCGCCGGAATCGGCCAGGACATGAGTCAGCTCCGCAGACCGGTAGCCGGGATTGACCGGCACCGCCACCATCCCGGACCGCAACGCGCCGAAATACGCCCGTACGAAGTCGGGCCCATTGGTGAGCGCGATCGCGACTCGGTCTCCGGGTCGGTGGCCCCGCGCCGTCAAGCCGCGCGCGACGGCGTCGACCTGTCTGTCCACGTCCGTCCAGGTCAGGGTCTGGTCGCGGAAAATCAAAGCGGGCCGTTGGCCGCTTCGCTCCCGGGCCCGTCGCACCAGGTCTGCCAGGTTGGACGGCGCCTGTCCCGACCTGCGTGCCTCTGAGTTGGCTTCGTCGTGCTGCACGGCAAGCGAGTCTGGCACATCTTTTGGATCTCAGGGGACCCCCGCGCCGCCACGAACGGGATGGCCGGGGCGACATCGCAGCTGCCGCGGTGGATCTCTGCGATCGGGTCGGCGCCAGTTGGCCTTGGTAATCCTCTCTGGCTGCTGCAGTGGCGAAGTGTCTGGTTTGTCGTGCGACACACCCTTGACAACTGCTCAACTAAGCAGAGAGACGCACAATTTGTGCGACGTGTGCGAGAGGCACCCGGACAGAATCTGGCCGAGAGTAATGGAAAGGCTACGCAAAGCAGAAAGATCGCCCTAATATCAATCCGGCCGGATCACCCGGACGCCTTGGGGTCCCGACACCCCTCGCCCGAGGAGGCAGCAGTGCCCAGTTACGCACCGCCGTATCAGTCCAACGACTCGTGCCCACACAGGCAATGCGCGTTCCTCTTGCGCCCCGGCCGGCCCCGCCGTGGCGAGGAGGGGCGGCGGTGACGGGACGTGCGGCCGCGGCGAGCCTCTCCAGCGAATCCGTTCCTTCGCTGGCTGACGGCTTCGCCACGCTGGAGAAGGCGCTCGCCTCGACGCTGAGCGAGGAGCAAAACCGGGCATCGCAAGCCTCCGGGCCAGCAGCGCCCGCCAGCCGTGCGGCCGTCAGGTCGCACCCCCGCCCTCGGGCCGGTTCTGACGGCGCTCGGGCGACCACGGAGACCGAAGCGGACGTGGACGGCCGGCCCGCCGAGGTGGTGGGCTCCAACGAGGTCTGGCGCCTGGTGGAGCGCGCGCAGGCGGGCGACGTCGAAGCGTTCGGCAAGATCTACGACCGCTACCTCGACACCGTGTACCGGTACGTCTACTTCCGCGTGGGGTCTCGCACCCTGGCTGAGGACCTGACCCAGGAAGCGTTCCTACGGGCGCTACGGCGGATCAACAGCTTCACCTGGCAGGGACGGGACCTCGGCGCCTGGTTGGTGACCATCGCTCGGAACCTGGTCGCTGACCACTTCAAGTCCGGGCGCTACCGGCTGGAGATGTCGACCTCCGAGGTGCTCGACGCTGACCGGGAGGACCGCGGGCCAGAGGGCAGCCCCGAGGCGATGGTGGTCAGCAAGCTCACTAACGTGACGCTGCTGCAAGCGGTGAAACGCCTGGGCGCCGAGCAGCAGGAGTGCATCGTGCTCCGATTCCTGCAAGGGTTCTCCGTGGCGGAGACCGCCCGCGCGATGGGAAAGAACGAGGGGGCGATCAAAGCGCTGCAGTACCGGGCGGTACGGACACTTGCCCGACTGCTTCCGGATGGCTTCACACGATGAGCCTGGTGGGCGCTGATGTGCGAGGCGCCGTGCTTCCCAGACCATCCCATAGTGAGTCGCGCCACATCTCGGGCGCAAAGTCGGGAGGTTCAGGACCTCTGCCGAAATCCGGCCGTAACTCCTCAGGGTGTTGTCCCGTTGCGCAGTATGCGGTCGAGGATCATCGATGCGGACTGGCCCGGCTGTTGTGCACGAGGAGGTGGGTGCGGTGATTCCCAACCCGTTCGATCGTCGACAGGCTGAACGCTTCGCGCAGCTCCTTGACGAGGCGCAAGGCTTCAGCACGGTGCGCAGCCATCGGGTAACTGACGAGTTGGCCGAACTCGTCACCACCGCCTGCCAGCACGCGGAAGAGCTATCGGAGTTGGTTGTCGAGGTGACGCCGGATCCGGCGTACCGACAGTCGCTGCGGCGGCGCCTGCTCGCCGTCGCGCACACTCAGGGCATCGGCGAGACCACTGGCGAACCCGTGGACGATCTCGATGTGCGCCGGCCGCGTCCCCGGCGCGGCGCCAAGCTCGCGCTCGTGGCCAGTGTCGTGGTGGGTGTGCTAGGGGTCTCCGGAATCTCCACCGCGAGCGGCGACGCCATCCCCGGCGACGCCTTGTACGGGGTGAAACGCCAGACCGAACGCGCCCAGCTCGCATTGGCCGGCTCAGACGTCAACCGAGGTCAGCTGTATCTCGGATTCGCGCGCACCCGGCTCAAAGAGGCGACGGCAGTCGATGACTCGCAAGCGGTGCTGCGAGCCGCGCTGGACGAGATGGACGCCAACACCCGGCGTGGCACGAAGCTGCTCGCCCGAGCGGCGGTGGAGCGGCGAGACAGCACGGTTCTGGAGAACGTGGACGTCTTCGCGAGCCAGCAGCGGCGTTGGGTGGTGCAGCTGGCAGCCGGGCTCAACGGCGAGGAACGTGAGCGGGCCCTGGAGTCGCTGCAGCTGATCAGCAAGGCGGCGAAACGCTCCTCTGATCTCCGTCAGAACCTGATCTGCACGGATGACCGGGACGTCCGTTTCGACGAGTTGGGCCCGTTGCCGCAGCGTTGTTCCGCGATGCCCGCCCCGACCGAGGCGCCCCGTCCGATCGAGAGTGAGTCGGAGCCGGGCGCCGCCTCCCGCGGGGTACGTGGCGCCGCCCCTTCGACCATGGTGGCCCCGCCGGCCCCCGCTCCGCAGCCCGACGACCGCACGGAAGCCCCGGACGACGACCTGCCCGGCAAGCACCCCGTGGCGGTGCCGTCCATGCCCGAAGAGCCGATTGCCGCCACGATCGTGGAGGAGCTCAAGCGCATCCTTGGCGACCTGCTCCGCTAAGAGCTCGCGACCTGCCCCGGCGACCGGTGCGATCGCTCCGGTGGGAGCCGGCGGCGGCTCGGGTGGGAGCTGCCGGCTGTTGCGGAAAACTCGGGACTTCCGCCCGGATTGTCTCGATCTGCGGTCCCAGATCGCGGCACGGCAGCGCCAGATCGCCGAAGCCCTCAAGATCGGTAGGACGCCCCCAGGGCTGTGCTCGGCGCGTACCCTCAGCGGGGTGGCGTACGAGGGAGGCGGCATGTGGGATTGGCTCCGGCGTCGGGCGCGGGTGCGGGCCGCCCGAGCCCACTTGGCCGGAGTGGCCAGCGCAGAGGTGGCCAGCCGGGAAGCGGCGCCAGCCCCGGCGCCTGCCGAAGCCGAACCGACTCCGCTTGCCCCGGCGTCGGCTGAAGCCGAACCGACACCGCCGGCGCCACCTGACATCAGCGCCGCGGCATTCTTCGATGTGGACAACACCATGCTGCGAGGGGCCTCGATCTACTGGCTGGCCCGGGGTCTGGCCGCACACAACTACTTCACCACCGGAGACCTGGCTCGCTTCGGTTGGCAGCAGCTGAAGTTCCGACTCACCAGTGAGGACGCCGGTGACATGGCGGCGGCGCGGCAGGCCGCCCTTGCCTTCATCGCGGGCCGCCGGGCCGATGAGATGGCCCGGCTGAGCGAGTCCGTGTACGACGACCTGATGGAGCAGCGGATCTGGGCAGGCACCCGGGCGATGGCTCAAATGCACCTCGACGCCGGCCAGCGGGTGTGGCTGGTCACCGCGGCGCCGGTGGAGGTGGCGCGACTGATCGCCCGTCGACTCGGTCTGACCGGTGCGCTGGGGACGGTGGCCGAGATCGACGATGACGGCACGTACACCGGACATTTGATCGGCGACCTGCTACATGGGGACGCGAAGGCGGAGGCGGTCAAGGCGTTGGCGGCGCGTGAGGGGCTGGACCTGACCCGGTGCTCGGCGTACAGCGACTCGTACAACGATCTCCCGATGCTCACCACGGTGGGACGCGCGGTGGCGGTCAATCCGGACTCCGCGCTGCGGCGTGAGGCCCGGCACAAGGGTTGGGAGGTGCGGGACTTCCGCACCGCGCGTAAGGCCGCGAAGGTGGCGGTTCCCACGGTCTTCGGGGCGGGAGCGGCCGCCGGGGTCGTGTTCGGGGCGCTGGCCATGCGTCGCCGCCGTAAGCCGCCCCCTTAGGGCCCGCCGCAGCCGGCTGAAGATCGGCAGGGCAGACCCTGGCGCCGGGTTTGGGTGCGCTGGCCAGCCGCCGCCGTAAGGCCGGCCCCATGGCCGTCGCGCTGCATCAGCCGAAGATGCTGTTACGTCGCAACAGGACGTTGTAAAGCGTCTGCTGGATGGTTTCCCGCACCTGGTCGCCGAGGTTGAACACCGTCATCGGGTCGTCGGCGCCCTCTTCCAGGTGCTTCGTCTCGATCGGCTCTCCGAAGTCGATCAGCCACTTGCTGGGCAGCGGGACCATGCCGAGCGGACCCAGCCACGGGAACAACGGGGTGACCGGGAAGTACGGGGCGCCCAGCAGACGCGCCAGCGGCTTGATGTCGCCGATCAAGGGGTACGTCTCCTCCGCGCCCACGATCGCGACCGGGATGATCGGGGCCCGGGTCCGCATCGCGGCCGACACGAACCCACCCCGCCCGAACCGCTGTAGTTTGTATCGCTCGGAGAAGGGCTTGCCGACCCCCTTGAAGCCCTCGGGGAACACCCCTACCAGCTCGCCGGCGCGCAGCAGCTGCTCGGCGTCGGAGTTGCACGCCAGGGTGGCCCCGGTCTTCCGGGCGAACTCGGCCACCAGGGGCAGCCGGAACACGAAGTCGGCCCCCAGCAGCCGCAGGTGACGGCAACCTGGATGCTCTTCGCGCACCGCCACGCTGAGCATCAACGCGTCCAAGGCGATGGTGCCCGAGTGGTTCGCGACCAACAGCGCGGAGCCGTCCGCCGGAAGGTTCTCCAGGCCAGTGACTTCCACCCGGAACCAGTGCCGGTACAGCAGGCGCAGCATCGGGATCAGCACGGTGTCGGTCAGGTCGGGGTCGAAGCCGAACTCGTCGACCTGGTATTCGCCGGTGACCCGGCGCCGCAGGAAGGCGAGCAGCGTCGCCATCCGCTGACTCCACTCGTCCGGTTCGGTGACCGAGGTCAGAGCCGTCACCGGTCTTGGCTGATCGGCTCCGGTTGAGCCTCGAAACCCGTCGGGCCGGGACGGGTCACTGCCCACGACGGGTGGCCTGCCGCCGTCCGGGGCTGGGAGCGTCGGGCTGACCGGCACGGCCTCGGGCTCCGGCGGCGGGACGATGCCGGTCGAGTGCCCGTTCGTGGCGGCCAGGTCGGCAGCCGATGGAATCACTGGGCCCCGTGCCCGACGGTTCTCACGGCGAGGTGCGATACGCGCGGTCGGGCCTGCGGCGCCTGGCATGCCGGACGCCGCCTGCTCATCAGATTCGTCCAGACGCTCTCTTCCGCTCGGCGCCAGGCGGCCAGCCTCGGTGGAGGCGTCCTCGGTGTGGTCCGGGTCGTCGGCGTGGTCCACATCGTCGGTGTGGTCGGTGCCGGTCGCGGCCTGCTGTTCGGAATCCGCGCGCCGCGCCAACCGCTGGTCAAGGCGGATCACTTCGCCGCTCATCAGCGCTCCCTACCGGTGCGGCTGGCTGCGGGTTGGGGCTGGGTGAGTTGCCGCAGCAGCAGTCGCTCCAGCAATGCCACCCTGTCGGGGCTGATCACCGAGGCGAGGTCGTGTCCGCGTACGAAGTCGTCAAAGGCGTCGATCGTACGGCGGGGCCGGTAGTCGTACTCGGTGGTGAGCCGGGTGGTGTCCACCACCCGTCCGTGGACCAGAAAATCGAGTTGATCGAGCGAGAAGTCGATCATGCCGCTGCGCTTGGCGAACGCGGCCACGGCTGACAGCCCGACCTCAGGCACCGGCACCGGCACCCGCCCGGCGCGCCGGATCGCCTGGGACAGCAGCAGCACCCCTGGGCCCGCCACGTTGTAGACGCCTGGATGGCGCTCCATCACCGAGCGGTGGGTCACCTCGAGCGCGTCATCGGTGTGCACGAACTGCATCCGGGGGTCGTACCCCAGCGCGGTGGGCACCACCGGAAGCGAGAAGTACCGAGTCAGCGTGGTTTCGGCCCGGGGCCCGATGAACGGCGCGAACCGCAGCACCGTCACGTCGACGTCACTCCGGCGACGCTGGAACCCGCGCAGGTAGCCCTCGATCTCGACGATGTCCTTGGCGTAGCCGCCGCGGGGCATCTGGCGGGGCGCTTCACCTTCGGTGAACATCGCCGGGTCCCGGGCGGAGGCCCCGTACGCCGCCACCGACGACTTCACCACCAGCTTTCGCACCGACGTCGCCTTCTGGCATGCCGCGAGCAGTTGCATGGTGCCGATCACGTTCAGCTCTTTCATGGCGGTGCGTCCGCTGCCTTTCGCGGACGAGGCCAGCACCGCCATGTGCGCCACCGTGTCAGCGCCGGAGGTCACCAGCACCTTGGCGATCAACGGGTTGCGGATATCGGCCCGTACGAACTCCACCTTGCTGCCCAGCACCTTGCTGCCGGGCACCCGGCGCCGGGTCCCCCGCCAGGTGGTGGTTGGACCGGCCAGCAGCGCCGCCGCTTCCGCTTGAGGCGGGGTGGTGTCCACAGCGATCACGCGTTCGACGTTGGGGTCGGCCGCGAGTCGAGCAGCCACCACCGCGCCCAGGTAACGGCTCACTCCAGTGACGAGCACGACCCGGGATGAGACGGCCTCTGCTGACATGACTCTTCCCCCCTCGAGTCGAAAGTCGAGCACGACACGCGGCGGAAGCTAACGCTACCCGGGCGCCGTTACACGCAGATGTGCCGAGCGTGCCATGTTTGTCAGCGCTCGGTGGCGTAGAAGTTACTTTCCGAGGCGACGGCGCTGAATCCGGGTCTTGCGAAGCAACTTACGGTGCTTTTTCTTGGCCATCCGCTTACGACGCTTCTTGACCACCGAACCCATACCAGGACCCCTTGCTAATGCCAGCCACGCCAGTGCTGAGCCGTGCGAGCTGGCTCGGGAAGCAACTGGGTGGGATGTCGACGAGATGAACCTGTCCAGGGTACCGGCGCCGGCCCGCAGGGGTCGGACCTGGGTGGCACCCGGCAGAACGACGGACCTGAGTAACGCCCAGCAGATCGGTGGACCTCCCACACCCGCCTTAGTGGCGGGATCTCAGGGCACGCAGGAAGAAGGCCAGATTCGCGGGCCGCTCAGCCAGCCGGCGCACCAGGTAGCCGTACCACTCGGTGCCGTACGGCACATAGACCCGCACCGTGTGGCCGGCGTCGGCGAGGCGTCTCTGCTCGGCCGGGCGCACCCCGTACAACATCTGCAGTTCGAAGCTGTCCTTGCTCCGGTCGTGCCAGACGGCCCGCTGCCGCGCGATCTCGATCAGCCTCGGGTCGTGGGTGGCGAACATCGGGTAGCCGTCCCCGGAGAGCAGCGCGTTCAGGCACCGCACGTACGAGCGGTCCACGTCCAACCGCGACTGGTACGCCACCGACGCCGGTTCGGCGTAGGCGCCCTTGCACAGCCGGACCCGGGACCCCTTGTAGGCCAGATCCCTGCAGTCGGCCACGGTGCGATGAAGGTACGACTGCAGCACCGCCCCGGTGGCGGGAAAGTCCTCCCGCAGCTTGCTCAAGATGTGCAGCGTGGAGTCGGTGGTGGTGTGGTCCTCCATGTCCAGAGTGACCGTGGTGTGGGCGTTCGCGGCGGCTTGGCAGATGGCGCGGGCGTGCTGGTAGGCCAGTGACTCGTCGAAGCGCTGACCCAGCGCGGAGAGCTTCAGGCTCACCTCGGCCGCTGGTGTCAGCCCCTGACCAGCCAACGCCGCCAGCAACTCCAGATAGGCGGCCTTCGTGGTCTCAGCCTGCTCTGGGGTGGTGGTGTCCTCGCCGAGGTAGTCCAGCGTGACAGCGAGCCCGTCTGTGACGAGCTCTCGGGTGGCGCGGAGCCCGTCGCCGTGGTGGGGGCCGGGCACAAATCGACGGACCACGTCACGTACGACGGGCGCCGTCGCGGACAGCCGCTCCAGGCTTTTGGCCCGGGCCGCGGCCAGAATGACCGTACGGAGCATGCCGCGAAGCCTAGCGGGACCTCCTGGAATCCCTCGGGTCGCGGTCAGTTTCCTAGCCCCGATTGCGGCCAAAAATTGACTACGGTAAGGGGTGTGGACTTCGAGGCGTACGCCCATCAGGCGGTCGAGCTCGTGAATACCCCCATCGAGGATCTTGATGATCTCCAGGGGCTGTTTTCGGCCAGGGCCTGGCCAGCTGAGGAAGTGACCGATCGGGATGTGGCCACGCTGCGGCGGGCCCGCCGCCGGCTGCGGGATGTGTTCGAGATCGGGATCGCGGGCCGAGACGTTGACGCGGTGGCGGAGCTGAACGCGCTGCTGGCGAGCTACCCGGTGCAGCCTCGGATCTCGGGCCACGACGCCCGGGACTGGCACATGCACGTGACGGGGAGAGGCGCCTCCGCCAGCGTCGAGTACGTCGCCGGAGCGGTGTGGGGACTGGCGGTGTGGCTCTGCGAGTACGGCAGCTCGAGGTTCGGGGTGTGCGCTGACACGCGGTGCGCCGACGTTTACCTGGACACCTCGTCCAACTGCTGCCGGAGGTTCTGCTCGGAGCGCTGCGCGACCCGTTCCCACGTCGCGGCGCACCGGGCGCGGAAGCGAGCCGAGGAGCGGGAGCGGGCGTCTGCCCAGGCGGTGGTGGAGCCGCCCTCGTCCGGTCGCGAGCCGGTCAGAGCGTGAGCCCGCCGCCCTAGCGCGGCGGCCGCCCCTCACGAGCGAGGTCGCGGCGCTCTAGCGGGCGGCGTGGTCCCGGGCTGTGTTGTCAGTGGCGGCCCGGTGACCGGCGGCGAGGTGCCGACGGGCGAAGGCCAGCGCTTCTGCCAGGTCAGCCTCCCGGCGGCGGCGCCCGCCCGCCTTGCGGGTGTTCACCTCGACCGACACCGCGCCGGTGAAGTTGATCGTGGGGAGGTGCTCCAGGACTTCACCGCAGGGCTGCGTGCCACGTCCGGGCACCAGATGCTCGTCACGCCCGTCGCCAGTGCCGTCGCCCAAGTGGACATGGCCGATTGAGTCGCCCATCCGCTTGGCCATGTCGAGCGCGCTGGTGTGCGACGCCGCGCAATGCGAGCTGTCCAGGGTGTACGAGGGGTAGCCCACGGTGGTGGGATCCCAGTGCGGGGAGTACGGCACGAACTTCCGCCGCGCCATCCGCACCGGGTACATGTTCTCCACCGCGATCCGGATGTCCGGGTGTTGCCGGGTCAGGGTGTCCAAACCGGTCCGGAACTGCCGGGCGTACTCCCGTTGCCAGATGAACGGCGGATGCACCACCACGGTGTTCGCGCCCAGGTCCTCGGCCATCACCACGGCTCGCCGCAGCCGCTCCCACGGGTCGGAGCTCCACACACGTTGCGTGATCAGCAGACAGGGCGCGTGCACGGTGAGCACCGGCACGTTGTAGTGGGAGGCGAGTTGCGCCAACGTGCGGGGGTCCTGGCTGGCGCCGTCGGTCCACACCATCACCTCGACCCCGTCGTATCCCAGGTTCGCCGCCACCTCGAAAGCGGCGGTGGTGGGCTCGGGATACACGGATGACGATGACAGCAGCACAGGCACCCCGGGGGAGCCGGGGTGCGTGGCTCTCGCTTCCGGCGAAGAGGTCACGTGCTCAGGGTAACGGGGATTTCCGGAACCGCTCAGCCGGGCGGCGGGTACGCGGCGCGAGGCTTGTGCCGCCCGTACGCGTCCGCGCCGATCCCTTTCGCGATCGCGGCCACCGCGTCGATGGTGGCGAGGACTTCCTCTACGGTGCGCTCGCCGTCGCCCAGCGGGTCGACCGCGATCACGTCCCTGCCTTCCACGCGCCAGTCCACGGTGCGGTGTTCCCGGATCCGCTGCACCGCGTCGAGATGCATCACGGCGCTTGCCACGTCACCGTCGGCGGCGTACACGTCGTACCGCTCGGCGAGCCCGGGGTCTTCCAATTCGAAGACGTGCCCGTACGGCACTTCGTCGACGGCGCCGTCCTGCGGGGCGAGCGCGAACCGGGGCAGCGGGCTGGGCAACGCCGCGGCCACCACCAGGTAGCTGTCCTCGACGCCGGGAATCGTCAGCTTCAGGCCGCCGCCGTACCCGGTCGAGGCGCTGGCGGAACGCTCCTGCTCGGAGACGGTGAACCGAAAGGCCACCACGGGCAGGCCGTCCCGCTCGCTGTTCACCACGTCAAGCGCCCTGGGGTGGCCCGGATTGGAGAATGGAGGAGCTCCCCAGCGCTGGGTCAGCGACGGGTCGGCGTCCTGATAGTCGAACTCGTGTTCGAGCGCGAGCGCCCGGAGCGAGTCGATCGTGGAGGTGTCCGCCTCGTCTTCGTGGGTCACATGCTGGTCGGTCACGTCAGTCACGGCACCCATACTGCCTTGCCGGAACAGGCGTCGGCGTCCGGGTCTGCAAGATCACCTGGTCCAGGACAAACCATGGCAACCCGTAGTCAACTCGAAGGGCGGCAGTCGCCGGGGTCGCTGTCTGGCTGGTGGGCTGTGAGGAATTATCGCGTTAGAGTAATTGATTGACTCCCTGGAGTGATGGTTGCCGTCCCGCCCAGGGACCCAATGGGCAAATTGGAGCGCCCGATAGCCGTGGCATGGCTCGTGTACCTAGTCGTCTCCGTCATTGGGCTGGCGGCTTATCAACTGGTTTCACTGAACGCATCAGGTCGGGTGGCGCCCTACCTGCTACTCAGCGCGTCGGTGCCGATTGCCATGTGGTGGGGGGTGGTCCGCAACAAGCCGGACCCGCGCCTGCCCTGGGTGTTGTTGACCGCGACCCAGGTGATGACCTTCGCCACGGACGTCTTCTATTACGTCGCCCCCTACGAGATCGACCTCGGCTTCCTCTCATTGCCGCCCGACGTGTTGTACCTGGCGCGCTACCCGTTGTTGATAGTCGGTTTCGCCCTGCTGATCCGGCGTCGCACCCCAGGGCGGGATCTTCCGAGCCTGGTGGACGCGGCTGCGCTGGCCGTGGTGGCCACGCTGATCATCTGGGTGTACGTGGTGGAGCAGCTCGTGGCCAAAGATCTTCCGGTCACGGTGATGGCGGTGTCCGTTGCCTTCCCGGTGGCTGACCTGGCGGTGGTCACGGTCGCGTTCCGGCTGCTGTTAGGGGTGGGCCGCCGAACTCTGAGTGTCTATCTGCTGATGTTGAGTCCGGTGGTGCTGCTGTTCGCGGACTCGGTCTACAGTCTGCTGCGGCTCGGCGGCACATACCAGATAGGTAGTTACCTTGACGCGATCTGGCTGCTCGGGGGGGTGTGCATGGCCACAGCGGCGTTGCATCCGTCGATGAAGTCGGTCGCCCATCGGGCGCCGGATACGGCTCACCGAGTCCGGCCAGCGGCGATCCTGATGTTGCTGGGGCTGGGGCTGCTGGTGCCCGGGCTACGGCTGATCGAGCACCTCAGGGGAGACACCGTGAACGTGGTGGCGACCGCGGCGGCCTCCGCCGCGCTGGTGGGGCTGATCATCGCCCGGCTGACGTGGTACGCGCTGAGCCAGCACCGCATGGCCATCACCGATGAGTTGACAGGCTTGCGGAGCCGCAGGTACCTGGAGGCCCAACTGCCCATTGAGGTCGCGCGCGCGGAACAGGCGAACAGCTCGGTGGCGCTGTTCCTGCTTGATCTGGACCACTTCAAGTCAATCAACGACCGTCACGGCCATCCCGCCGGGGACCGCGTTCTGGTCGAGGTGGCGCGGCGGCTGCGACAGACCACCCGCCCGTCCGACGTGCTCGCCCGTTACGGCGGCGAAGAGTTCGCGGTGCTGGCCCCGGGCGCCGACCTCAACGAACTTCGCAGCATTGCGCACCGGATGCGGCGTCGGGTGGCGAGCAGTCCGATCGAGGTGGCCGACGACACCATGATCGACGTCACCGTCTCGATCGGCGTCGCGAGCTACCCGTCGCACGCCACCGACGCTTCGACTCTCGTCGAAGCCGCCGACCGCGCCCTGTACGCCGCGAAGTCCGACGGCCGGGACTGGGTGGTGATCGGCGCCACCCAGGACCAGCCGGCTGTCGACAGCGACACCATCGCGGGCCAACGGGTGCTGGTCGACTTCCTGCACGATGTCGCGGACGAGGTCGACGCCCTGCTCGCAGCCGAAGAGCACAGCAGCGCGATCAGCCGCTGGATGAAGACGCTGGCAGTGGAGCTGGGCATGGAGGAGACCACGCTGCGGCGGTTGGAAATCGCAGGCAGGCTTCATGACGTCGGCAAGATCATGATTCCGAAGGGGATTCTCACCAAGTCGGGCCCGCTGAATCTGGCCGAGACACAGCTGCTGCGGCGACACCCCGAGCAGGGCGCCAAGTTGGTCCGCCTGATTCCAGAGTGGGAATCGGTCGCGGAGATCATCTCGCAGCATCACGAGCGGTACGACGGCGGCGGCTACCCATTGGGAATCTCCGGGGACAGCATTCGGATCGAGGCTCGTATGGTCGCGGTCTGCGACGCCTGGGCAGCGATGCGGGCCAATCGCCCGCATCAGCCCGCTCTCGATGAAGACGACGCTCGCCAGGAACTGATCCGATTCCGCGGCAGACAGTTCGACCCCAAGGTCACTGATGTGTTCCTGGCATTGCAGGAAAGGGGAGAATTGGGTCAACTGGCGACCGTCGACCGAGTCAGCTTCCCCCAGCAGCAGACCATCTGGGCAAAGTTGCTCCAGCACTTGAGCATGTAGCCGCGCAGATCGAAGCGGCACGGCGCCCGCGGGCAACTTCATCGATCAACGGGTTCGCGCAGGCGCGGGGGCGTACGCTTGCTCGGTGCCCCGTAGCAAGCGGTCAGAATCATCCGCCGCCCAGAGCCGAGGGAGCGTCCGCGGCGCCGTGGAGACTCCTCGAGACCGTGAGGTCGAGCTGGACTTTCCCCGGGAATGGCTGGAAATCACTGATCCCGCGGACCCAGAGCACGTGATCCGAGCAGACCTGACCTGGCTGTTGTCGCGCTGGGCCTGCATTTTCGGGCGTGGCTGTCACGGCATCACCCCGGGCCGGGAAGATGACGGATGTTGCAGTCACGGCGCGTTCTTCACCGACGCTGACGACCAGAAGCGGGTCCGCAAGGCGGCCCGGACGCTCACCCCGGAAACCTGGCAGCACTACCGCAAAGGCTTCTTCAACTACACCGAGTTGGACACCCTGGAGGGCGACGACGACGCCCGCCGCACGGCCCTGGTCGACGGCGCCTGCGTCTTCCTGAACCGGAAAGGGTTCGCGGCAGGCGGGGGCTGCGCGTTGCATGCTCAGGCGCTGCGAGACGGCGTCCACCCGCTGGAGTACAAGCCGGACGTGTGCTGGCAACTGCCGATCCGGCGGGAGCAGGAATGGGTGAAGCGGCCAGACGGGAGCAAAGTGCTCGTCAGCACCATCGCCGAGTTCGATCGACGCGGCTGGGGCGAAGGCGGCAGCGATCTGCACTGGTGGTGCACCTCGTCGCCGGAGGCGCATGGCGGGTCGCGTCCGCTCTATCAGGAGTACGAGCCTGAGCTGATCGCATTGATCGGCAAGGATGCGTACGGCGCGCTC
>JBOGDL010000135.1:0-8130 GCA_050701815.1 Micromonosporaceae bacterium
CTGCACCGTCGGCTTCAACGACGCGGAACGCACCTGGGACTGCCCCTGCCACGGCTCCCGGTACGCGGTGGACGGGGCCGTGCTGAACGGACCGACGGTACGCCCGCTGCCGACCCGCAGCCTGTGACCACGCCCGCGGCTGCCGCTCGATGACCAGGGCTGCCAGGACATGGCGGCGCCGATGGGCGCGCTCTTTCCAGGGTGCAGGTCAGGCATGCCCGCCACCGTCGCGCGGCAAGCGATTTTCAGCTGGCTCTCACCGTCCACCCGACCCGCACCTGCCCGGCGCTCTGGACCCGGGTGGGCGGCCGCGAAAACGGATGGACCTAGTGGATGGTGGGCGCCTAGCTTGGGTTCTTCACCTACGTGAGGATTTCGCGCGCATGACGCCGCCTGCTCTTTAGACCTGACACTTTTCTGCGCATTGGTCGCCGACGACGCCGTCGGCTCTGTTTCCGTGCTCTTCGTCAGGTCTTCAGAGAGATCATGTCTTCACATCCTCATATCGTGCTGCCCTGGGCGGTGCGGCGCACCCGCCTGCCTCTGCTCGCCTTCCGGTGCGTGGCCTGCCCCTCGGGTCGCGCCGGCAACGGCAAGGGCAGGTTCCGCGTCAACGCCAACCGCAAACTTCTCGACGTCTGGCTCCTGGTCAACTGCGTTTCCTGTGACCGGACCAGCAAGCTCACCGTTCACCATCGCGTCCCGGTCCGGTCACTGCCCGCCGGCCTGCTGGCCGGTTACTCGGCCAACTCGCCTGCTCTCGTCGTGGACACCCTTCTCGACCCGTTGATCGCCCGGCGCAACCGGTTCGCGCTCGATTGGGACGGGTGCTGGGAACTTCTCGCGCCAACCGTTCCCGAGGATCCGTGGCCCGTTCAGGTCACGGTCACCTTCAACGATCCCGTGCCAGTCCGTCCCGAACGGCTCATCGCTCATGGATTGCGCCTCAGCCGGATGGAGATCGCTCGCAGAATCAAGATCGAAATCCCGCTGAACCGCAGCACGAACCGGGACTTTTCATTCGTCCTGGTGTGATCGGTTCAGCAGGTGTCGTTGCGACGTCCTTCGCCAGGGCAGCACCCGGCTATGCCGGGTGCTGCCCTGGCCGGTCGACGCGGGTCCAGCCGGCGTTCTTGGCGACCTCCGCGCACCGGTGCTAGAGAGCCGGCCTCCGCGGCGCTGATCAGTCGCGAGTCACGCGGTCGCCGCGGCGGCAGGTAGCGAGGTCGCCCCTTCGTCGGGGTCGCGGCCGAGCGCGGCGAGGATGTCGTCGACGCGTTGCTTGGCGTCCCCGAAGAGCATCTGGCTGTTCTCGTTGAAGAACAACGGGTTCTGCACGCCGGCGTACCCGGTCGCCATCGAGCGTTTGAAGACCACGACGGCGCCGGCGCGCCAGACCTCGAGCACGGGCATGCCCGCGATCGGGGACGCCGGGTCGTCCTGGGCGCTCGGGTTGACGGTGTCGTTGGCGCCGATCACGAGCACCACGTCGGTGTGGGGGAGGTCGTCGTTGATCTCGTCCATTTCCAGCACGATGTCGTACGGCAGCTTCGCCTCGGCCAGCAGCACGTTCATGTGCCCCGGTAGCCGGCCCGCGACCGGGTGGATGGCGAACCGCACGTCGATGCCGCGTTTGCGGAGCCGGGCGGTCAACTCGGCGACCGGGTACTGCGCCTGCGCCACCGCCATCCCGTACCCGGGGGTGATCACCACGGATCGTGCGTTGACGAGCTGCTCAGCCACCTCGGCGGCGGTGGTCTCACGGTGCTCGCCGTAGTCGCGGGCAACCCCGGCGATCTGGCCGTCAGTCCCGAAACCACCCGCGATCACGCTGAAGAACGACCGGTTCATCGCCCGGCACATGATGTAGCTGAGGATCGCGCCGGACGAGCCGACCAGCGCGCCGGTGGTGATCAGCAGATCGTTGCCGAGCATGAAACCGGCTGCGGCCGCCGCCCAACCGCTGTACGAGTTCAGCATCGACACCACCACCGGCATGTCGCCGCCGCCGATGGACGCGACCAGGTGCCACCCGAAGCCGAGCGCGAGGGCGGTCATCAGCGTCAACGGCAGCAGCCCCGGGCTAGCGGCGAACCACACCAGCAGTGCCGCGGAGAGCACCAGCGCCAGTAGGTTCAGCTTGTGTCGGTGCGGCAGCATCAGCGGCGCCGAGGCGAGCCGGCCGCTGAGTTTGGCGTACGCGACGACAGAGCCGGTGAACGTCACCGCGCCGATGAACACCCCGAGGAACACTTCGACGTGGTGGATCGCCGCGGTCGCGCCGTGCAGCCCTCCCGCGCCGAGGTACGAGTTGTAGCCGACCAGGACGGCGGCGAGGCCGACGAAGCTGTGCAGGATCGCCACCAGCTCCGGCATGCCGGTCATCGCGACCCGCTGCGCCCGCCACAGGCCGATCGCGGCGCCGACCACGACCGCGCCGACGATCAGCGCGAGCGTCGGGACGAAGCCGATCTCGTTATGCCGCAACGCGAGCAGCACGGTGGCGAGCAACGCGATCGTCATCCCGGTGACCCCGAACACGTTGCCCCGCTTGGCGGTCTCGTGTCGGGCCAGCCCGGCGAGGCTGACGACGAAGAGCACAGCGGCGATGGTGTACGCCGCCGGCGCCACGGAATCGATCATGGTCGGCTCACCCTTTCCGGAACATCTGCAGCATGCGGTTGGTCACGGCGAAGCCGCCGAAGATGTTGATGCTGGCGACCGTGATCGCGACCACCGCCAGCGCTGTGCCGGCCACGCCACCCTGCCCGACCTGCAGCAACGCGCCGACGCAGATGATCCCGCTGATCGCGTTGGTCTCGGCCATCAACGGGGTGTGCAGCGCGGGCGTCACGTTCCAGATCACGTAGTAGCCCACGATGCAGGCCATCGCGAAGATCGTGAAGTGGCCCAGGAACTCCGCCGGGGCGACGGTCGCGACCAGCAGGAACAGCGTCGCGGCGAGCGCGATCGCGGCGTACGGCAGCCACTGCGGCGCCCGTTTCGGCGCCGGACGGGACGTGCTCGGCGCCGGGGGAGCGGCGGCCGGCGGCACGGCTGACACCGGCACCGGGGGCGGCGGCCAGGTGATCTCGCCGTCGCGGACCACGGTCAGCGCGCGCTGCACCACGTCGTCGAAGTCGAGCACCAGCTGCCCGTCCTTGCCGGGGGTGAGCAACTTCAGCAGGTTCACCAGGTTGGTGCCGTACAGCTGGGAGGCCTGGGTGGGCAGCCGGCCCGGTAGGTCGGTGTAGCCGATGATCTTCACGCCGTTCGGGGACACCACACGTTCGCCGGCGCGCGACAGCTCGCAGTTTCCGCCGTTGCCGGCGGCCAGGTCCACGATCACGCTGCCGGGTTTCATGGTGGCGACCATCTCGGCCGTGATCAGTCGCGGCGCGGGACGCCCGGGGATCAGGGCGGTGGTGATGATGATGTCGACGTCGGCGGCCTGGGCGGCGTACAACGCGGCGGCTTTGCGGTTGAAGTCCTCGGTGGTCACCGTGGCGTACCCGTCGGCGCTGGGGCCGGTGTCGCTGACCGCGACCCGGAGGAACTCGGCGCCCATTGACTCGACCTGTTCAGCCACCTCGGGACGGGCGTCGAACGCGCGCACCATGGCGCCGAGGCTGCCCGCCGTGCCGATCGCCGCCAGCCCCGCCACGCCGGCGCCCACCACGAGCACCTTCGCCGGCGGCACCTTGCCCGCGGCGGTGACCTGGCCGGTGAACACGCCGCCGAACTCGTGAGCCGCTTCGATCACCGCGCGGTAGCCGCCGATGTTCGCCATCGAGCTGAGCACGTCGAGCGACTGCGCCCGGGAGATCCGGGGCACGGCGTCCATCGCCAGCGCTGTCACGTTCGCGGCGGCCAGCTTGTCCAGCAGCTCGCCTGAGACCGCCGGGCTGAGCAGCGCCGCGATCGTCGCGCCCGGTCGTAACCGCGCGATCTCGGAGTCGCCCGGGGCGTTGACCGTCAGGACGACGTCGGCGGTCCACGCGTCGTCGGGGTCCAGCACGCTCGCCCCGGCGCTCTCGTACGCCTGGTCGGCGAAGCCCGCACGCATGCCAGCCCCGGACGCGACCGTGACCTGATAGCCAAGCGCTGTCAACTGCCCGACGGTCTTCGGAGTCGCGGCCACCCGGGTCTCCCCTGGCTGCGACTCTCTGGGCACTCCAATTCGCACGACTTCTCCCTTGCTCATCCACTCGGCACACCTCAGCGACACCCGGCCTCCTGGTGTCCCCGGTGAGCTCCCACCGAGCACAGCCCGGAAGCCCGGTTGCGGCATGCGCCAGCATGACGCTGACGGGTGAAGGCCACGATCGCAAGGGCGGAAGCCACACTTGCGCTGCCGTGTCCATCGATGATCTCCCGCCGCGAGCGGTAAAGGGAACCTCGAAGGCGGACTTCAGTCCCTATCGTGCTGTGGCGAGGCAGCCGCTGCCCTGTGAGACGGCGGTGGCGGCGCACGGCATGGCCGCTACAGCCGCAGCCGGGCGGCGTGCAGCCGTTCGTACTGAGGCAGGCATGCCTCGGCGGTGCGCGCCGGCTCGCCGCTGAGCCGGACGTCGCGGGGCCGCCACGGCTCGAAGCCGGTGGAGCGCCAGACCGCGTCGTACCAGTACGGCGCCCAGACCCCGTCGGAGGCTCGGGGACCAGCCGGCCAGGCGAGCATCCGCTCGGTGAAGGGCACTTCGAGCAGCTCGCAGAGCGCGCGCAGGTGACCCTCGGGGTCGCGCAGGAAGTCCGCCGCGTCGATCACCGGTGGCGGCTCGGCGGCCGCGCAGAGCTTGTCGTACAGCATGATCTGCTGCGGCAGGCCGATGTCCTCGGGCGTCACGGTGGCCCGGGACTTCACGTACGAGGCGACCACCTCGCGGGGGTCGCGGATCAGCAGCACGTTGCGCAGCCCCCGGATCCAGTCCAGGTCCATGCTCGGCAGCAGGTGGTGCGTCATGTGCTTCTGGTAGAACACCCCGGCCGGGGTTTCGGCGCCGTCGAGCTGCGGCGCGCCCGTCACAAGCCACTCCGCGACCCGGCGCCAGTCGGTGTCGCCGGCCGCGATCACCTCCTCCAGGGCGGGGTGGTCCAGCCCGGTGACGGAGAGGTAGTGGGCGTAGAGCGGCTCGTCCACCACCGCGCAGTCGCCCCGGTTCTCCCAGGAGCGCATCATCGCGGTCGAGATGTTGCGCGGCCCGGACCACATCGCCACCCGGATCATCGGCCGCCGTCCGTGGCGCTTCCGGCCCGCGCCGCCACGTCCCGGTCGAGGAACTCGGCGTACAGCTGCTGCAGCCGCTGGGTGACGGGGCCTGGCGGCTCGGGGAGGACCCGGCCGTCGACCTCGCGCACCGGCGCCAGGCCGGCGAAGGTGCCGGTGGTGAAGGCCTCGTCCGCGCCGTACACGTCGGTCAGACTGAAGCTTTTCTGGTACGCCGGGATACCGGCCTCCTCGCACACCCGCAGCACGTTGGCCCGGGTGATGCCACCCAGGCAGTACTGGCCGGACGACGTCCACACCTCGCCGCGCCGCACGATGAAGAAGTGCGTCGAGTTGCAGGTCGCGACGAAGCCGTGCGGGTCGAGCATCAGCGCCTCGTCCGCGCCCGCCGTGTACGCCTGGATGCACGCGGTGATGTCGTTGAGCTTGCTATGCGCGTTCAACTTCGGATCGAGCACGTCCGGGTAGCCCCGCCGGACATGCACCGTGAACAGCCGGATCCCCTGCGTCGAGGTCTCCGGCGGCGGCGCCTTGTGCTCGGCGATGATCACCACCGTGGCCGGCCCGACCGTCACCCGCGGATCCTGGTACGGCGTGCGCTTCACCCCGCGGGTGACCATCAGCCGGATGTGCACCCCGTCGGTCATCTGGTTCGCCCGCAGCGTCTGGTAGATCGCTGAGGCCAGCTCGCCCCGGGTCAGGCCGATGTCGAGCGCGATCGCGACGGCGCCCTCGTAGAGCCGGTCCAGGTGCGCGTCCAGGAACGCCGGGTGGCCGCGGCGCACCCGCAGCCCCTCCCAGACCCCGTCCCCGAGCACGAACCCGGAGTCGAAGACCGACACCACAGCCTGCTCCCGGGGCCTCAACTCGCCGTTGACCCAGATCAGAACGTTGTCATTACGGGAATCATCGGGATGGTCGTGCACCCCGTGTCGTGGCGCATCGGCCATGTCAGCTCCTATCGGGGTGGCGGCGTCCCACGTGCCACCGCTGCTGGTCACTTGGTGGGTTGCGGAGTCGTCGACACGCTGTGCCGTACGGCGTGTCGACAGCACGCCAACCCACCAAGTCGTGACCCGGGGGTGGCGGGTCATCCGCCCCGGCGGGTGAGTTGCTCGTACACGGCGTTGAAGGTACGGGTGAGGTCGGTGCTGGTGATGGCCTTGGCCAGTTCGCCGTCCCGTTGTTCGATGGCGAGCATGAGCCCGCGGTGGCTGCGCACCGTGTCTGTCATGTCGACACTCGGGATGCCGTACCCGACTCTGATGTAGCGTTCCGCCGCGACCCGCAGCCCGATGATCCGCTCCCACAGGGGCTTGCGGCCCGACGCGAGGTAGTGCGCCTCATGGAAGCCGCGGTCGGCATCGATGAAGCGGTCGGTGTCGCCGGACCTGGCCGCCTCCTCAAGCTCGGTGAAGCAACGGCGGGCCTCCGCGATTCCGCCGTCGTCGATCCGCTCCGCGCCGAGTTTGGCGGCGAGCGGCTCGAGCCCGATCCGCATCAGGAAGATCTCCTCGTACTCGTCGGCGGACAGTTCCGCGACGAAGGCCCCCCGGTAGGCGGTGTTGCGCACCAGCCCTTCGCTGGCGAGCAGCTGCAACGCCTCGCGGGCGGGGGTGTGGCTGACTCCCAGTTCGACGGCGAGCTCAGCCGGATTGAGCTTGTGCGACGGGGCCAGCGTGCCGTCAAGGATCAGCTTGCGCACGTGGTCGGCCACCGCATCACGTGCGGTCTGCCTGACCTGCTTTGGCCGCGCTTCTACGCGAGAGGTCGGTGGCCGCGCTTCTACACGAGAGGTCGGTGGCCGCGCTTCTACGCGAGAAGTAGGCCGTTCTGTGGCGGCTATGGTTCACCTCGCACGTCGAGATCTGGATCGAGGCAGTGCGACCCGGACGCCTGAGTGGACGGCGGAACGACCCGCGCCGGGGCCATCACACTAGCTCCATGGCTTCCTTGAGCGAGGCGCGGATGATCTCGACTGCCGCGTTGAGATCTGCCTCGGCGGCCACCAGCGGCGGCGCGAGCTGGATGATCGGGGCGCCGCGGTGCATGGCCCGGCACACGATCCCAGCTTCCAGCAAGGCGGCTGGCAGGAAGTCAACCAGCCGCTTGGTCTGCTCGGCCGAGAAGGCAGCGTTCGTCGCCTTGTCAGCGACCAACTCCACGGCCTGGAACATGGCCTGCCCGCGCACTTCGCCGACGATGTCCAGGTCGGACAAACTGTCGAGCCCAGCCCGGAACCGCGCGCCAGCGGAGCTAGCCCGGGCGATCAGGTCTTCGCGTTCCAGGATCGCGATGTTGGCGAGCGCGGCGGCGGCGCTGACGGGGTGGCCGCCGAAGGTGAGCCCGTGGTTGAAGTACACCTCGGGGGAGGCGAACGCCTCGGTCACGGTGCGGTGCGCGATCAGGGCGCCCATCGGGGCGTACGCGGAGGTCATGCCCTTCGCGGTGGTGATGATGTCGGGGGAGCAGCCGACCCCCTGCGAGCCGAACCAGGCGCCGGTGCGTCCCCAGGAGCAGATCGTCTCGTCGGAGATCAGCAGCACGTCGTGCTGATCGGCGATCTCGCGGAGCCGGCGGAAGTAGACCGGCTCGGACACCAGGCACCCGCCCGAGTTCTGCACCGGCTCCACGATGATCGCCGCCACCGTGTCCGGGTCTTCCGCCTCGATGATCGCGGCCGCGGCGTCGGCGGCCGCGGCGGAGTGCTCCTCCGGGGTGCTCCCTGAGCGGAAGGGCTTGACTCGGGGCATGGTCAACGCGCCGGGGACCAGCGGCTCGAACGCCTCTTTCAGCGACGGCACCCCGGTCACCGAGAGCGCGCCCATGGTGGTGCCGTGGTACGCGCCCTCCTTGGCGAGGATCTTGTGCTTGCGAGCACGGCCGCGCAGCCGGTGATACTGGCG